>JBGSIF010000121.1:0-57789 GCA_041742635.1 Phycisphaerales bacterium | reverse complement strand
TGGTCGGGGGGGAAACGGGGGGGGAAACTGGGGGGGAAACAGGGGGGGAAACAGGGTCTCTCTGGTGAGAGTGTACACCATAACGTGCTGTGATGCCGATGGTTTGGACACTCTTTGTACGAGTTCGAGCGTGGGACGGATTCAGATGAAGTCAGAACGCCCGTGGGGCGCGAAAACTGCCGATTGCCGGGCAAAGAGTGGTCAGGAAGCGGCGTGGACGGGCGGCTGGTCCGTGAGGACCGCTCCGAGCGGAACAAAATAGTCCGGCAGGAGAGACTTCTCTCTGGCACGTAGAGAGATCTCTCGGGGTAGTAGAGACTTTTCTCGGGGCAGTAGAGACTTTTCTTGGGGACGCAAAGGGACGTTGGCGGGCGATCCTCCCCCGCCATCGAGCCTCGAAGGGCCACGGGGGATACCGTCCGGCGGGGGAGACGGCTCTGGAGAGCCGTGGTGCCACCTGTGAGGGGGGCGGAGGAGGTGGGGGGGCAGGTGGGGGGCGCAGGTGGGGGGGTGGGTGGGGGGGTGGGGAAGAGGGCTAGATATGCGCACGCGAGTCTCATCGTTGCTGGTCGCCGCCTTGGTGTTCGTGCTGCTGCCCATGGCCGTGGCCAGGGCGCGGGGCGTGCCGGGGGGCGCGGAATCCGCGGCTTCAACGGCTCCAACGGTCTCATCGGTCCCATCGGCCCCCGTCCCCGCCCCCGAGAAGGTGCTGCGGATGCCCATCCGAACCGACGGCCCCAAGTCGCTGGACCCGGTCAAAGGTTCGACGGTCTACGACAACCAGGCGTGCTGCCAGTTCTACGACACGCTCCTCCAGCAGAAGTACCTCTATCGCCCCGAGCGGATCACCAGTTATGAAGAAGTGACCGAGCCGGCGCTGCTGACCGAGATGCCCAAGGTCTCCGATCTTCCGGATGGGAGGCAGGAATGGCTCTTCACGCTGCGCCCCGACGCGACGTTCCACGACGACCCCTGCTTCCCCGGCGGGAAGGGGCGCGTGGTCACGACCGACGACGTCTTCTATTCATGGAAGCGGCTGGCGGATCCGGAATACGAACTGGAGAACTACTGGCTGCTCGCGGACACGATCGTGGGGCTGGACGAGTTCAAGGCCGCGCAGGGGGCGGCGGTGAAAGCGGGGAAGAAGTTCGATTATGGCGCGCCGGTCGCGGGGCTGGTGAAGGTGTCTGATTCGCAGTTCAAGGTGATCCTGACCAAGCCGGTCGTGCGGTTCGGGTGGATCCTGACGATGTTCCAGACGAGCATCGTGCCGCGCGAGGCGGTGGAGAAGTACGGGGTTCGGTTCGGGACGCACCCGGTGGGGACCGGGCCGTTCATCCTGAAGAAGGAAGACGACTGGAAGCCCGGGCAGTACTTGCACATGCAGCGCAACCCGAACTATCGATTGGAGACGTACCCGACCGAGCACAACAAGGAGGACGAGGCGCTGGGGCTGCACACGGCGGCCGGGACGCGGCTGCCGATCGTGGACCGCGTCGAGATCTCGTTTTATGTTCCTGATCCCCCGATGTGGCAGGACTTTGTCGATGGCAAGATCGGGTACACGCAGGTGCCGTCGGAGTACTTCGAGCAGGCGTTCGTGAAGCGGACGCGGAAACTGAAGAACGACTGGACGAAGCGCGGCGTCGTCGCGCACGCGGTGCCGCTGCTGGACTTCATCTTCGAGGGGTTCAACATGGAGGACACGCTGCTGGGCGGGTACGAGCCCAAGCAGAAGAAGCTCCGGCAGGCGCTGTCGCTGGCGTACGACTGGGACGAGCGCAACGAGTCGTTCTACAACGGGATCAACACGATCTTCGACGGGCCGATCCCGGTGGGGCTGGACGGGTTCCCCAAGGACGGCAACGGGCCGGTGTCGTACCGCGGGCTGAATCTCGCCCGGGCCAAGCAGTTGCTCGCCGAGGCCGGGTACCCGGACGGCAAGGGGCTGCCCGAGATCGAGTATTACTCCAGCAAGGGCGGGAACAACGAGCAGCAGGTGCAGATGATGATCCGGCAGTTCGCCAAGGTCGGGGTGCGGCTGAACCCGAAGTTGGTGGACTTCTCGGAACTGATCGACGCGATCAACAAGAAGAAGGCCCAGATGTTCGGCTTCTCGTGGGGAAGCGACTACCCGGACCCGGAGAACAACCTTGCGATGTTCTACAGCAAGAACAAAGCGCCGGGGGCGAACCATTACAACTACGACCGCCCCGAGTTCGACGCGATGTACGAGCGGATCCTGGTGATGAGGCCCGGCGCGGAACGCACGAAGATCATCGAGCAGATGCGGGACATGACCTGCGAGGACGTGCCCTACCTTGGCTCGATGGGGCGCACACGGTACTACCTCGTGAACCCGTGGCTGAAGAACTTCAAGCCTAGCGAGGATTTTTACAACTGGATCAAGTACCTCGATGTGGACGAATCGAAGCGGTGAAACGAACGAGTGAACAGGGGGCTCGGGTACAGGGTTGGCACAAGGAGCGGCGACATGACGGCGCGTCTATTGAACCGGGTTGTCGGCCCTTCCGTGACGATGGCGACGGCGGTGCTGTTGGGGGTCATCGCACCCCGGGCTGCGTTCGCCGACCAGGCCAAGGTCCGGGCGGTGCTGGACGAGATGGAGCAAGCCGCGCTCGCGGGGGACAAGGCGGCGTACTTGAAGCACGTCGCGGCGGACGACCCGATCTTCCACAAAGAGCAGGTGAACTGGGCGGCGGACTTTGATCATCACAAGCCCGTGGCGTTTTCGCTGACGATCAAGGACGACGCCGGGGCGTTCACCGAGGCAGTTGCGAAGTTTGAGATGACGACGCACTGGATCATGGGGGAGGACGTGCCGGGCGCGCCGGATCGGAAAGTGACGTTCCCGGTCGTGTTCAAGAAGGCGGGGGAGTCGTGGGTGTACCACGGGGAGGATTGGCAGGTGCTCGAAGCGCGTGCCGTGGGGACGCTGCCCGTGGACGGGGCCGGTGCGGCGATCATGTCGGCCGGGTCGCGCGTGAAGTTCTTCGCGGGTTCCGAGGAGCACGCGCAGACGATCATCGATGTGCTGCCGGAGGTGCGGCGGCGGGTCGATAAGGGCTTCGGTATTTCGATCGACCGGATGCAGGAGGTGAAGGTCTACAAGTCGATGCGGCACCTGCAACATTCGATCTATCTGAGTTACGTGGATCCGCTGGGCGGATGGAACGAGCCGCACGAGTCGATCAAGATCCTCGCGGGGCAGGCACGCGGGACCGAGGCGGCGCAGAAACTCCTGGCGCATGAATATGGTCACGTCTGCACGTTCGAGTATGGGGAGAAGGCAAGCGGGATGCCGTGGTGGGTGCTGGAAGGAGCGGCGGAACTGGCGACGGAGGAGTTTGACCCGGAGGCGGGCAAGCGCGTGGACCGGATCGTCCGGGGGTGGGCCAAGCGGGATCGGCTCGCGCCGTGGTTCGATATGGCGGACTTCCGCAAGACCGATCGGAAGTGGATGGGGAACGTGTACACGCAGGGGCACCACATGCTGGGGTACATCTCCGAGGTACACGGACGTGAAGCTCGGATGCACTGGCTGCGCGCGATGGCTGGTGGAAAGACGATCGACGAGGCATCGATCGAAGTGCTGAAAATGCCGTTCGAGGAACTGGACCAGAAGTGGCGTGCGTCGGTGACGCCGACCGTTACGCCCGCGGCGGAGCAGACCGGGGCAACACCGGCGCCGCCGAAAGAAGATGACGACGAGGAAGGGGAGGAGTAGAGCGGTCAATCGAGGGGGACGAGGCGGATGTTGCGGAAGTGGATCTCGGCGCCTTCGGATTGAAGGCAGATGTACCCGGCGACTTCCTCGACGCTCGTGGCGCGGTTGAGTTCCTCGCCGTTGACTTTGAGGACGACTTCCCCCTTGTTGACGATAATCTCGTATTCGTTCCATTCGCCGATGGGGCGTTCCGCGCCGTGGGTCTTTTTGGTGTTGCGTCCCTTCGTGCGGTCGGGTGCGGCGGTCATGGTGAAGTTGTCGATGTTCCAGAAGTCGCCGGCGTTGCCGGATTCGAGTTGGGCCTCAACGCTTTTGGGCCAAACTTTGTCGTCGCCGATCATGCGGACCAGAACGCCGGAGTTGCCCGCGCCCTTCTCGGGGTTGAAACGCCACTGGAGTTTGAGAACGTAGTTGGTATATTTTTCGTTGGTACGGAGGTAGCCGATGGGCTGACCCTTGCATACCAGGGTGCCGTTATCGACGGTCCAAGCGGCATATTGATCGACGTGCGGCTTACCGACGAGGTCGGGGAGGAAGGGGGTCCAGCCGTGAAGGTCGGTGCCGTTGAAGAGTTTGACTTCGCCGGGCATGACGGCGGCGAGGTCGCGGATCTGGACATTGCGGAGGGAGAGGTCGGTGTCGCCGTGGTCTTGGATGGCGATGTGTCCGGCGGGGAGGACACCGAAGCCTTTCCAGTCTTTGAACTTGCTCGCGGCGATCTTGCCGGCCCATTCGGAGGTTGGCTTGCCGGCGTCGTCGAAGACCTTGGTTTCGACGACCTTCTTACCGTTGAGCCAGTGCTGGAGGACGCCGGAGCGGAGGTAGATACGGCCCTGGTTCCATTCGCCGGCGGGCTTCATGGATTTGCCTTCGGCGGGGGAGTACAGGTCGTAGAGCGCGCCGCAGGAGTGGGCGTCGGTGGGCTTGGCACCGTATGAGGTGTCTTCGAGGAGTTGGTATTCGGGGCCGGTGAAATAGGTTGGGTTGTCGGTCTCGGCGACGCGCCACATGATGCCGGAGTTGGATTTTTCTCCGAGTTTAAAGTCGAACGTCATTTCGAGATCAGAGAACTGAGCGGCGGTGATGAGGTCGCCACCGCCGCCGTTTTTTTCGATGCTGAGCACGCCGTCTTTGAGGGTCCAGCCTTTGGATGGGAAAGCGGGCTGCTTGTAGCCTCTCCAGAGAGAAGCGGCGTTCGGATCGGTATAGGGACGCCAGCCGGCGGCGCGATCGGCGCGGGTCCAATCGGGGCCGACTGGGTTTGAAAAGGAAAGGGCCGAGGTAAGGAGCAGGATGGGTGTGGCGAACATGGTGCGTTTCCGATGGAGGCGTAGCAGGAGCGGGGTGGGGCGATCCGCACATCAGAATATGAGATGCGTTCGACGAAGAGACGTCACAAGAGGGTAACAGGAATAGGTGCAAAGTACAAAGCAAGCCCCGATGGACGGGGCTTGCGAAGAGAACAATGGAAATTGGTGAGCGGCGATTACTTCTTGTTGGCGAAGTAGTTGCCCTGGAACTTGCGCTGGAAGCGCTCGACGCGGCCGGCAGAATCGACGAACGTCTGCTTGCCGGTGAAGAAGGGGTGCGAACCGGACCAGACTTCGACGTGCATTTCGGGGACGGTCGCGCCGCAGGTCATCACGAGTTCGCCGTTGTGGTATACTTTGCAGTTAGGATAATATTTGGGATGGGTCTTGGCTTTCATGGCGAACTCCTTGCTGAAACAGGCCTCAACAGTAGGCGTTTGAAGCGGCGAATCAATGTGTGGGCGTTGAACGAGCAGAACGTTTTTCGACTCTACCGGTGGGCAAACCCGCTAGGAGTGTGGAATCGGGCCGGTGGGGTGGTATTGTGAAAATACAAACAAAACGATATTGATATCCGCTAAATAAAAGATAGTATTATCTGTTGATCCGCTGGTCACGCCGAAGGTGGTAACGGGCCTGTTGCCCGTCCTTCGGCGTGATTTTTTCGCAGGTTAGTCGATGAGGAGGACGATGACCTCTTTGGGGCCGTGAACGCCGGTGATGAGGATGCCCTCGATGTCGGCGGTTTTGCTGGGACCAGTGATGAGGACGAGAGAAGTTGGGAGGGGAGCGGCGAGGCGCGAATCAGTGTTGGGGAAGAGGTCGATGAGGTCAGGGCGGATCGAGTGGGCGAAGACGAGGGCGATGTGGACGGGGGGGACGAGAAAGCCGCCGCGGGAGCGGCGCGGGCCGGAGGTGACGACGATGGAACCTGTTTCGGCGATCGCGGCGTGGGTGTCGGTGATCCCGATGGTGGCGTTGTAGAGGGGTTCAAGGTCGGGGGAGGTCGACCAATCACAGAGAGAGCGTCCGGAATCTGAAACCGCCGAATCGCAGACCGTACGGAGTGCGTCGTCGGCGATCGAAACGGCGATGGAATCGGAGGGTTCTGAGGAGTCGCGGATGAGTGAGAGCAGAGCGGGCAGGAGTTGATCGTGCGGGATGCGCTCGACGCGCATGCCCGATGCCGAGGCGTGCTTGACGAAGACGCATGGTAGGTCTTGGTCATGGCTCACGAGGCGGGCGAGTTCGTGGGAGGAGGCTGCGTGGAACGAGGAAGTGGGGGGGGGCGGAGTCGGCGCGGAGCGGCGGAGTGAGTCTTTTATACGAGCGAGGAATTCTTGGCGCGTCGGTCTACCCGCGGGAGGATGATTGGAGTCGGGATGATCGTGCTTCGACGACATGGAAGTAGAATGAGAGACGGAATAGAACAGAGTAGAACGGCAAAGCGCGGGGTTCCTCCGGGAGAGACTCCCGGTCCACTGTTCAGGGCGTACGAACGTATCACGAGCGATGTCGTTTCCACCAAGCGCGGAAAGAGATGGCGGCGGGGGCGGGGAGGTCGCGGGTGTCGGTCCAGTTTTGGAGAGGCCCCGGGGCTTTTGTGATCCAGCGTTCGGGCGGGGGAGTGGGCGTGGACTCGGGTGATGCAACGTATGGTGAGTGTGGGCGGGGAGTGTCTGAGGGAGTGGAATGGAGAGCCGCGCCGCCCAGCCGGGCGACGAGCGAGGCGGCGGCGTAGGCGGTGGGGGAACGCATAGACCATCCCCACAGGTTCATCGCGGCACGCTCAGCCCAAGGCGTGAGGTTCTGGGCGACCATGCGTTCGCGCAGGCGGACAAGATGGCGCGGGATATCGATATGAACGGGGCAAGCGTCGAAGCACGCGCCGCAGAGGGAACTGGCGTGAGGGAGGTCGGGGTAGTTGGCCAGGCCGCTGAGCAGAGGAGTGAGGACGGCGCCGATGGGGCCGGAATAAACGGAGCCGTAAGCGTGCCCGCCGCCGACTTTGCGGTAGACGGGGCATGCGTTGAGGCACGCGCCGCAGCGGATGCAGCGGAGGAGTTCGCGTGATTCGTCTTCGAGGAGAGTGGAGCGACCGTTATCGAGGAGGATGATGTGGAGTTCGTCTGGCCCGGCGGCGTGGGCGACTAAGTGTTCGAGGGGTTTGCGTGGGCCGGTGATGAGGGTGGTGTAGACGGTGATGGGCTGGGCGGTAGCACTGCGGGCCAGGAGTTTGAGGAAGAGTGGCAGGTCGCTGAGGCGAGGGATGACTTTCTCGATGCCGACGATAGCGACGTGGGTCTTTGGGCCGGCGACACAGAAGTCGGCGTTGCCCTCGTTGGTACAGATGACGATGGTGCCGGTCTGAGCGATGAGGAAGTTCGCGCCGGTGATGCCGAGGTCAGCGGCACGGTACTCGTGACGGAGGTGCTCGCGTGCGATCATTGTGAGTTCGCGCGGGTCTTCGGTGTAGGGTGCGCCCAGGTCGCGCTGGAAGGCGCGTGCGACGCTGGCACGGTCTTTATGAATCATTGGCGTGACGATGTGGCTGGGGGCGTCGCCGTCGAGTTGGATGATGAACTCTCCAAGGTCGGTCTCGACGGTGTGGATGCCGGCGTGCTGGAGAGCGGGGAGGAGGTGGATTTCTTCGGTGACCATCGACTTGGCTTTGACGCAGCGTGTGGAGCCGCGGGCGCGTGCGATATCGAGGCAGATGGCGCGGGCGTCGTCGGCGGTGGCGGCGAAGTGAACACGGCAGCCGGCGGCCTCGGCGCGGGTGATGAACTCGTCGAGGTAAGTGTCGAGGTGATCGAGGGTGTGCTGTTTGACCTGACCCGCGAGTTTGCGAAGCGAGTCGTACTTGTCCGCGAAGGTGTCGGCGGCGGTGCGGACGCGCGCGGAGTTCTTCAGCCGGGTCGCGCTGTTGACGAACTGCTGGAGTTCGATATTACGTCCGGCGCGTTCGGCGACGGGCTTCATGTCGTATGGGAGTGGCGGGAAGAGGGGTGAGTGATCAGGGGGTGTGGGTGGAGTGGGCTTTTTGAGTGTGGGTGTGGAAGTTAGGTCGGGCGAGGCGTGAACGCTGTTGCCGGGCGCGACGTCCGGTCCACTGGTGAGGGGAGGGCCGCTTGGTGTAGGCATGAGGCCCATGGCTTCGGCAAGGAGTTCGGCGGTGCCGACGAAACGCGCGGAGACGCCGGCGCGGCGGCAGGCACCGGCGATGTTCATGGAGCAGCCGGCGTCGGAGCAGACGACGGTGGAGGCGCCAGAATATCGGATGGCGTCCACCTTATCGCGGACCATGAGTGTGGAGATGCCGGGATACTTGACGGCGAAGGTACCGCCGAAGCCGCAGCACTGCTCGGCGTTCGCGGCGGTACGGAGGTCCAGCCCGGCGATGGGGGCGAGGAGGGCGGCATGGACGCCGGCGAGATGGATGGTGCGACCGTGGCAGGATTCGTGCAGCACTGTGGGGGTGTGTGCGGAGAGATGCGGTGTGAGTGCGGACAGGTCCACCCGGAGCACGCGGGTGAGGAACTCGGCGAACTCGAAGGTCTTGGCGGCGAGGGCCGCGGTACGAGCGTGGTCGGGTGAGCCGATGGGAAAGAGGTCAGGAGCGTGGACTCGGAGCATGGCGGCGCAGGAGGCCGAGGGGGTGACGACGTGAGAGAACGGCTCAAAGGTGCGGGCGGTAGTGAGTGCGAGAGCGCGTGCGTGATCGTGGTAGCCGTTGTTATACATCGGCTGTCCGCAACAGGTCTGGGCGGAAGGGAAGTCCGGAGTGCAGCCGAGATGTTCTAGGACGCGAACAACGGCCTCGCCTGCACGGGGGAAGAACTGATCGGTGAGACACGTGATGAGGAGAGCGGTGCGCATGGGAAATGGGTAGTGAGTGACAGGATAGTGCGCGTTGGGCGGGGTTCGTGTGGAGGAGTCGGGACGAGGAGAGGGTTGGCCGAGGGAGGATTTAATAATTTTGTAAGTTGGTTGACAGGCCCGCAGCATGTGGTAAACTGAAAACTGCTAGGTTTTCTCTCTCTCAATATTCTCTCTCAAAGAATCGAGAACAATATGTTGTCTTCCCGTCAGGCCAGCGCGGCCTTTGTTATCGCGTGCGCCGGGTTGGTGGCCTCGTCCGCCTCCGCGGCGATCGTTACGGTCAGCGGTGATTTTGCGGGCACGTTCGGGAACACCGATGTGCTCGGGATCAACACGCAGAGCAGCAACGTGCTGAGCGGGTCGATCGATGGCGCGTCGTTCGCGGGCGTGGTGAACGCCGCGAGTTTCGACGACGGGTGCAACCTGTTGTTGACGTTTACGCAGTTTTCGATCACGACGACGCGGCCGGGTCCGGTGACGCTTGAAGTGACGATTATTCAAGATTATGTGATCCCGGTTGCGTTGTGGACGGGGTCGCACCAGTTCAACGGAGATGCGAACTTTTCGGCGGCTGGGCAGGCCGCGTCGTTGAACGTGGTGTCGCGTCACGAGACGACGAACCTTCCGCAACTGGCGCAGAGCGAAGTGGCGATTGGTCCGGGGAATGTTGCGTTCAGCCGCGGGCAAGGTCCGACGACAGTGATCAACCCGATCGACGGGACATACCGCATCGAGACGACGTACACGATGGTGTTGAACGCTGGTGTGAGCGGTTCGGTGACTCTGAACCTGCCGGACTCGGGCGTTGATCAAGCGTCGTGCGTGCCGATCCCGGGGCCGGCGGCGGGCGTGAGCCTGCTGGGGCTGCTGGGAGCGGCGGGTTCGATCCGGCGTCGGCGGTAAGCGGCTGAAGGCTCGGCGGGTTCGCCGGGTCGGTAATAATAGTTATTCAAACACCCCGCGCGAGAGCGTGGGGTGTTTTATTTGCGCGGCGAGGGCGGCCGCGAGGGATCATGAGGTTCCTGCCAAACTGCGGCGTAGGCTGCGGATGAATAAAAAAGGGCGCGCCGTGTTGCACGGCGCGCCCGAGGAAGTTATCAAGATGTTGCACGCCGACCATCGAAGGTGATGGTCGGTGGGGGGAGCCGGGGGAGGGTGTTACGGGCAGGTGTTGAAGAAGCAGGCGAGGAAGTCGAAGAAGTCTTGGCTGTTGGTTTTGCCGTCGCCGTTGATGTCGGCGTTCATCATAAAGAGTGAAGCGAGGAAGTCGAAGAAGTCCTGCGAGGTGAGGGCACCGTCGTCGTTCCAATCACACGGGCAATGGGCGTGCTCGGCCTCGATGAGGATCTCGCCGGAGCCGAGTGCGCCGCGCCAGCCATCGACTTGAACAAGGTACGCGCGGCCTGGGGTGAGGCCGGAAAGGTCGTGCAGTGCGGGGTCGGTGCCGAAGATGCCGTGGTTGCCGCTGTCGTCGTTGGCACCGAGGAGGCGGTAGGTGCGGAAGTCGGCGCAGTCGCCGGCGTCGTAGACGGCGAGTTGGGTGTTGAAGAGTGCGTCGTGGTCGTGCTCGTCGTGGCCCATTTGTCCGGCGTGGATGGTGACGACGCCGCTGGGCGGGGCGACAAAGAGGAACCAGACGGAGTTTTGGACCTCGGGGTCGGAGGCACACCATCCGTCGTGGGATTGGCAGCCGCCGATGGGACCGGAGCCGACGCCGCCGGCGGGTTCGCCGGGTTGGGCGGTGGCGCAGTGGATGTCAAAGGGCATGGGGTGCCCGGTTTCGAGTACGATCGCGGCGCAGGGGTCGTCGTTCGTGGGGCGGACGCCGACGTAGACGGCGATTTCATCGGATTCGCGGTTGCACCCGTTGGAATAGGTGATGAGCAGGCTGTAGTTGCCGGGTTCGCGGGCTTGGAAGCCAGCACCGGTTGCGCCGGGGATGGGGACGCCGTCGTGGAGCCACTGAGCGGTTGCGTTTGGAGGGAGCGCGTTGCGAAGGCGTAAGCGCACGACACCGTTTTGACAGTTGAGGACGGGGTCAACGGCGTCGATGAGGACTTCGGGGCTGGGGAGGAAATCTCGCGGACGGAGTTCGTAGGTGTTCCCGCCGAGGACTTGCTCGCGGTCACGCAGGGCGACGCGGAGGTCAAAGGTTCGGCGGTCGTCTTCGCAGGGGAGGGGGCCTGGCTCGAACTGGAGGTTGACAAGGTGTTCGGTCCCGCGCGGGATAGGGAGGCCATCGATCGTGGCGCCGTCGGCGAGGATGCGAACGAAGCCACGCGGGTCGATTTCGATGCCGTTGCCTTGCGCGCCGTTCTGGAGCCATCGGGCGAAGAGTTCGTCGCCCAGAGCGATCTGGACGGTGGCGCGGCCGAAGACAGAGTTGTCACGCTGTTCCGGCGGGGCCGCAAAGGCGAGTTGAACGACGTCGTCGATGCGGCTGACGTTGCGGACAATGAAGGGAACGAGGTTGTTGACGATGTTGTCAACGATCGTGAGGTTCTTCCAGGCGATCTGGTTGCTGTTTTTGACGTTCTGCCAGACGCTCACGCCGATCGATTCGCCGATAATCGGATCAGCGGCGGCGGGGGTTGCTTCGAAACGAGCGATGAGGCAGAAGTGGTCGCCGGTCATCATGGTGGGCTGTGGGATGTCAAGCCAATGGAACTGCCCGACATGCTCGCGGCCCGCGCTGAGGTTGGTGATGGTGACGGGTGAGGTGGCGACCTCGGTGAAGTTCGTGGGCCAGATGAGGCCGGTCGAGGCGTTGGCCCAGTAGACACGGAGCGTCCCGTTGACGGTCACGCAGCCGCGGTTGCGGACCTTGACATAGATATAAGGTCGGTTGGCGGGGATGGCGGCGTATTCGGGGTTCTGGTGCTGGTGCTCGTTGAGGAAGCGTGTGGCACCGACGGGCATCGCGGGTGAGTTGCGAACCCAGATGTCGGTGCTTTCCCAGAGGACCGACCCGGTCTCGTTGTTGGGTTCATTGGCGATATCGGCGGGAGAATCCTGGATCCAAGCGTCGGCGATTCCGGCATCGAGGTTGGTATTCTGTTCGGCGGCGGTGTAGGTGGAAAAGGCGGTGCCTTCATCGAGGCCGCAGGTGCATTGCCAGTCGAACCAAACGTCGTCGACGAAGGCGTGCCAGAGCCAGAAGATGGGAGCGGCAGGGCTTTTGAAGGCACCCATGGCGCCGCCCACGGAGACGTGGACGCCGTCGTGGTAGCCGTTTTCGAGGGTGGAACGGAAGGAGGCGAAGTTGGTTTGGAGGCAAAGGTTGGTGGAGAGGCTGGCGGGAAGGTTGATCCCCGGGCTGGAGTTGGAGAGGGGGTTGCAGTTGTGCCCGAGGAAGACCATGGTGGGGCAATCGGGATCGACGCCGCCGCCGACGAGGAACTCGGCGGGGATGGTGGTGTTGGGGTTCCACTTGGGCAGTGGGACGAACTGAGGACGGTTCTGGGCGATGAGGAAGTCTTCCATGTCCTTGATGTAGTCACGGTGCCAGACCATGAAGCGAGCGGAGCCGTGCTTGTTGGCGGGGGGGTTGAGGTGTTCGAGAATGATTGCAGACGTGATGTAGGACGACATCTGAGTGAAGAGGTCGGCGCGTTGCGCCGGGGTGAAGGTGTTGATGTCTGGGCGGTCGCCCGCGACCGCCTGTTGTGGGGGGGTAAAGCAGACGGCGACGAAGCCGAGGAGCAACGCAAGCAAGGAACGGGTTGCGTGTCGGGCATGATGCACGGTGACGTGTCGCATGGTGCGTACCTCCAAGAGAGTGTGAACAAACGTGGGATTCCACGAAGCCCGCCGCCCCGGTTGTGTATTGATCCCCCGGGTCGAAAACCCCGCTCGTCACGTCCAAACTAACGGATTATGGGTCCGGAGTCAAGCCCAAAAACACAGATTGGACCAAAGCGTCAAAGCCCGGTCCCGGCGAGTAGACTTTCGATACACTATGGCGGGTGGTGAGTGCGCGTCCGGGCGTGAACGGTGTCCGTGGCGGTATCTGAGTCGAACTCTATCGAAGGGAACAACATCTATGGCCGGCATCAGCAACGCCAAACTCTTCGGCAAACTCAACTCGGTGGGGTATAAGTCCGCCGAGGGAGCGACCGTGTTCTGCAAACTGCGCGGGAACCCGACGGTTGAGGTGCAGCACTTCCTCACGCAAATCCTGCAGTTGCAGGACACCGACCTGCACAAGATCATCCGGCACTTCGGGATGGATCCGGCGCGACTCACCGCCGATCTGACGGGGTCGCTGGAGAAGTTGCAGCGGGGGTCGTCGAGCGGGATCGATTTCTCACAGCGGCTGCTGAACTCGATGAAAGCCGGGTGGATGTGGGCGTCGCTCTTGTTCAACTCCGGGCAGGTGCGCACAGGGCACTGGGTGCTGGGGATGTTCAAGGACGACACGCTCGAGGGGGTGCTGCCTGGGCTTAGCAAAGAGTTTGCGAAGATCAAGGTCGAGGAACTCAGCGACAACTTCGCCAAGATCGTCGGTGGCTCGGTGGAAGACAACCTTGCGGCAACGGACGGCGGGCTGAGCGGCGGCGTCGCGCCGGGCGAGAGCAGCGGCGCGATCGCCCCCGCCGCGATGGGCAAGCAGGAGGCGCTCAATCGGTTCACCGTCGATCTGACCGACAAGGCCCGCAAAGGCGAACTCGATCCGATCGTCGGGCGCGACGAAGAAATCCGGCAGGTGGTAGACATCCTGATGCGCCGGCGACAGAACAACCCGATTTTGACGGGCGAGGCGGGCGTCGGAAAGACGGCGGTCGTCGAAGGGTTCGCGCTGCGGATCGCGGCGGGGGATGTGCCGCCGCAGTTGAAAGACGTTGCGCTGCGAACGCTCGATCTGGGCTTGCTGCAAGCGGGCGCGAGCATGAAGGGGGAGTTCGAGGAACGGCTGCGGAAGGTGATCGAAGAGGTGCAGTCATCGCCGAAGCCGATTATTTTGTTCATCGATGAGGCGCACCAGTTGATCGGCGCGGGTGGGGCGGCAGGGCAGAACGACGCGGCGAACCTGCTGAAGCCCGCTTTGGCGCGTGGGACGCTGAAGACGGTGGCGGCGACGACCGCCGCGGAGTATCGGAAGTACTTTGAGAAGGATCCCGCGCTGACCCGGCGATTCCAAGTGGTGAAGGTCGATGAGCCGACGGAAGCCAAGGCGCTCCTGATGATCCGCGGGATGGCGAGCACGCTGGAGAAGCACCACCGCGTGCAGGTCTTGGATGAAGGGCTGGAGGCTGCCGTCAAACTCTCGCACCGATATATTCCGGCGCGGCAGTTGCCGGACAAGGCCGTGAGCCTGATCGACACGGCGTGCGCGCGGGTGGCGATCGGGCAACACGCGGTGCCGGCGGAAGTGGACGACACGAGGAAGCGGATCACGGGGCTGGAGACAGAACTGGGGATTCTGGACCGCGAGATGGCGGTGGGATTGGAGCACACGAACCGGCGTGCGGATGTTGCGTCGCGTCTTGAGGGGGAGCGGACCAAACTCGCCGACCTGGATGCGCATTGGTCGCAAGAGAAGGAACTGGTACAGAAGATTCTGGATATCCGGGCAAAACTGCGCGGCGCGACGCACCCCGTCGAAGGCACCGGGAGCAAGATCGAGACCGCGACGAAGGACGCCAAGCCGATCGTCGCCCCGGCGGCGAAGCCCGTCGAACTCTCCGCGGAAGCCCGTGCCGCTTCGCTTGATGAACTGAAGAAACTGCAAGCACAGTTGAACGAACTCCAAGGCGACAAGCCGCTGATCCTGCCATCGGTTGATTCGAGCGCGGTTGCGGCGGTGGTGTCGGATTGGACGGGGATCCCGCTAGGGCGGATGGTGAAGAACGAGGTCGAGTCGGTGCTGAACCTCGCCGCGACGCTGAAGAAGCGGATCATTGGGCAGGACCACGCGCTGGAGGCGATTGCGAAGCGGATTCGGACAAGCCGGGCGGGGCTGGACAATCCGAATAAACCGATCGGTGTGTTTATGCTCGCCGGCACGTCGGGGACAGGTAAGACGGAGACCGCACTGGCACTGGCCGAGACGCTCTACGGCGGTGAGAACAACGTTATTACCATCAACATGTCCGAGTTTCAAGAGGCCCACAAAGTCTCGACGCTGATGGGGTCGCCCCCCGGCTATGTCGGCTACGGCGACGGCGGTGTGCTGACCGAAGCGGTGCGGCGGCGGCCGTACTCGGTCGTATTGCTCGACGAAGTTGAGAAAGCGCACCCTGACGTTCACGAAGTCTTTTTCCAGGTCTTCGACAAGGGATGGATGAAGGACTCCGAAGGACGTGACATCAACTTCCGCAACACGATCATCCTGCTGACGACGAACGGCGGGTCCGAACTCATCATGAACATGTGCAAGGATCCGGAGTTGATGCCGGATCCGGAGGGCATATCGAAGGCGCTGCGTGATCCGCTGCTGAAGATTTTTCCCGCCGCTCTGCTCGGGCGAATTGTCACGATCCCGTATTACCCGCTGTCGGACGAGATGCTCAAGAGCATCATTCGGCTGCAACTCGGGCGCATTGAAAAGCGCATCAAGCAGAACCAGAAGATCCCCTTCACCTACGACGACAGCGTCGTGCAACTGATCCTCTCACGCTGCACGGAGCGAGAGAGCGGCGGGCGCATGGTGGACGCGATCTTGACGCACACGTTGCTGCCTGCGATTAGTACGGAGTACTTGACGCGTGTGCTCGAGGGGCGAGCGATCAGCCGGGTGCATGTGAGTGTGAAGGACAACGACTTTGTGTACGACTTCGATTGAAACGGTGTGCTTCGTGGATTTTGCTTGCGTGGGACGGGAAACAGGGGCCGACGAGGCGTGGACGCTACGATCGGAACGGTGTTGGCGTGGGATTGCGTGTGACCTTAATCGGAGCCGATGAATGCCGCAGTCATGGTCGAAGTATCGATGCACACCGCGAGGCGATCGAAGCTGGGTGTTGTGTGTCTGGGTGGCTGCGGTGGCGTTCGCGGGCATAGGGATAGGGTGCAGCAATCAATCCGAGTCGTTGATCCCGTTCGAGCCGATGAACGCAGACATCGGTCTCGGCGAGGGTGTCGAGATCGACACGCTGATGCCTACAAAGGCAGAGGCGCGGCGTGAGCGGCAGGCGTACACCGGCCCGTCACCGTCCGTAGTGGGGGTCGCGCGAAGCAACTGGCAAGCGACGACGATCGGTGTACCGATCTCGGGCGTGAACCATCATCCGCACTACACGGACGACAAGCCGCGATTCGCAAAAGAGACGGCCCGCGCGAGAGGTGAGTACCCGACGCAGGCGACGGTGCTTGAAACTGGAACCAGCGAGTCGGTCGGGAGCCTTGCGCTCGAGGGTGTCGCCGCGCCAGCACGGGCGGCGTGGGACATCATCCGGTTCCCGGTGCGGGTGTGGCGTCCTGGTCAGCGGCCTTGGAGTGAGACGCAAAGCCCGATGCGGTCGGAGTCGTATGCACGCCGAGCGGTGATCGCGTCGCAGTATCCCGGTCGTCAGTCGTCTCTCAGGCCGACGGTCACAGGTACTCCCGTGCCCGGTGGCGCGAAGGGAACGGAGACCGTGCCCGTGCAATCTTCACCGCCGCCGCCCAACAGGCCCGGCTCTCCGGCGAGATTCAAAGAGTGATAGGCGACGCGGTCGTGCGGCGGGCCGTTGAAATGCTGCGATGAGTCGTCGGTCTTTGTTCGTCGGTCCAAATCGTCTTGGAGGGTTTCGCAATGCAGTGGTTCAACTTGACGTGCTGCATGTGTGCCGGGTTGGCCATCAGTCTCATTGCGGCGGCGTGGGCGTATGCGGCTCCGCCGGAGCGTACGTTGTCGTTCGATCCGATCGAACTGATCGCCGGGCGTGAGGTAGCGGGGAAAGCCGAACTCGCCGTCGAGCACGATGGGATCGAATATCGGTTTGTGAGTGCGGACAACAAGGCGGCGTTTGAAAAGGAACCGAGGAAGTATGAGGTCGCCGACGGCGGTGCGTGCGGACGGATGGGGCCGCTGAGCGGGCTGGGGGACGCGAGCCGGTTTGTGGTGCATGAATCGCGGATTTATTTCTTTGCTTCGGATGCGTGCCGGAGCGCGTTTGTGAAAGAGCCGGGCAAGTTCCTAGAAACGCCTGATGCTCGCCCGATCGGGACGCCCGAAGCGCTCGTCGCGGGAACCGCAGCGATGGACCGTCTGGTCGAATGGGCCGGCGGTGCGGATCGGATTCGAGAGATGAAGTCGTACACGCATTCGATATCGAGTACCCAGAAATCCGGCGATAAAGATTGGAAAGTGACCAAGTCGTTCGCCGCCGTGTTTCCTGATCGGTTCGTTATGAAAGAATCGTGGGACGACTTGTGGTATTCGACGATTCGGTCGAGTGACGGTGCTGCGATGGCGTCGCGGTCGTCGCACGAAGTGATCGCCGCGTCGAGGCGCGAGGCATTCGACCGTGCGCTGGCACGTTCGCTGGTGGTGTTGATCAGGGCGTATGTGAAACCGGAGCCGACGAGCGGCACAAGGCCCGATACCGATGCGGCATCGGTTGGTGTACGGAGCATTGTGGTGCTTCACGATACGAAAGAAACGATCGGCACAGCGGAGGTAGACACGATCGTGGTGTGGATGAACGGTGCGGCGTCACGGATTTCCATCGACCAGACGACCGGGCGCCCCGTTCAGTTCGCGTTCCGTGGGCGAGACGGGACGAGTTCGGTCGGTGATGTCGTGCGGACGTTCACCGCGTACAAATCGGTTCAAGGTGTGCAACTTCCCACGGCGTACACCGTCGTGTTCAATGGGAAGGATCTCCCCGCCGCCGCCTTCGGTATTGATTCGTTCGAGATCAACTCGGACGTGCCCGCGGAATGGTTTGACGTCGTGAAATAGTACTCGGCATCGCAAAGCGGGCACGATCGCGCGTTGTAGTGCGAATCTCGGAGAATGTGCGAAGATCGCCGATCCTTTGGCGGCACCGGTCGTAGTAGCGTCCTGATATCACCGGGGGGGGCGATGTGTGACGGATGCGAAGATGAACACATGCGTGCGAGAAGGTGGCCGCCGAATCTGGGTTTGGGCCACGAGCACTTGTGTGGCATGGGTCGGATTGACGGTGTTCAGTGCGTATGTCCATGGGCTAGCCTGGAGCGCCCGCGGGGACGACGCGGCGGCGGGGTTCATACTCGGCGAGCGGGCCTGCAAGTTACTAGCGAATGTGTCGCAGGTGCTGACGCTGCCTGGGTGGGTCGTGATGTGGATCGGGTTCGGGGTGTTCGAGAGCGTCAATGTAGCGGCCGCCGCGAGCGGCATCGGTTGGGCGTGCCTGTTCGTGATGCTGTGGTGTATCGCCTGCGTGAGAGTGTGGTATCGAAAACGTACTCGGCCCAAGAGGGTGGCGGAGCGAGAGAACGAAACGCCCGAAGCGGAACCCGCGGCACTGATTGAGACTGGTCACTCGACGACGCAGCGGCATTCGCGCCGTGCTTTTTTGCTCGATGGCACGATCGTGTCGGCGGCGGTGCTTGGTGGGGGCGGTGTCGCGCACGCCGCGCTGGTCGGTGCGTGGGCGCTCACGATCCGGCGCTATCGGGTACCGGTGCGAGGGCTACCGATGCGTTTGGATGGGTTGCGGCTGGTCCAGATATCCGACACGCACCTGGGGCCGCGTATCCCACGATCGTTCATCGAACAGGCCGTTGAACGTGCGCTCGCGATGAAGCCCGATTTGTTCGTGCTGACCGGTGATTACGTCCACATGGGCCGGGCGCACATCGAGCCTGCGGCGGAACTGTTTCGTCCGCTCGCGGCGCATGGCGCATCAGCACTCGGGGTGATCGGCGTATTGGGGAACCATGATTTTTACGCCGACGGCCCCGCGATGTCCCGAGCGTTGCAAGCCGTGGGCGTGCGAATGATCGACAACGACCGGGTCTTTCTGGATGCTGCGGTTCGGAAGTTGACCTTTTTGCCGCCGGAGGGCGAAGGGCTGTGCATCGCCGGGCTTGGAGATTTGTTGGAAGACGAGATCGACCCGCGGCGAGCGTTGCGGGATGTCCCGGTGAGTATGCCGCGTGTGGTCCTAGCGCACAATCCGGACACCGCTGAAGCACCGGTGGTGACCGGGATGGCGTCGAAGAAGTTCTATCCCGCGGACCCACCGCGGCCGTGGTGGGGGGGCAATGAGGGCGGAGGCAGAGGGGGTACGGACAGTGCGGGCCGGATCGACCTGATGCTGTCAGGACATACGCACGGGGGACAGATCCGAGTGCCGCTGTGTGGCACGCCGGGAATCCCTAGCCGGTTCGGGCAGCGATACGCGCACGGGCTGGTCCAGGGGCCGGTGTGCCCGGTGCTCATTTCGGCGGGGGTGGGGATGTCGGTGTTGCCCGTGCGAGTGGGGGTTCCGCCCGAACTTGTTGAAGTCACGTTGGTGCGAGGATGATCGTAATGAAATAGCGTGTGGGGAGGTAGCGGCGGGACTGGGGTCGGCGGGAGAGAGCAAAGCCGCTGGTGCTACACCCGGCGTGAACGGCGGGGAGCCTCGAAGACCTCGCCATCGATAAAGAGCACGGCGTGATCACGATCCGCGAGGTGGACGCGATACCCGCCCGTGAAATCACCGAACGCCGGTAAAACGGCGTGGCAAGGTGTCATCCAAAGGCATGGCGCCGAGCGGCGCGGTGACGAGCCGTGCCGCGACAGAACAGCGAGCGACAGTGCGGGGTGGATGTGCCCGCACAGGCCATAGGACGCGGAACGCGGGATCAACTCATCGGGGGTGTGCGCGAGGATGAATGGCGTGCGGGTGTCGTGCATTGGTCCTGTGAGAACCGCCATGTTCCAAGCCGATGGAGGATCGCCGCTTGATACGTCGTGGTTCCCGCGGATCAGAACGACATCGAGTTGTGCATACCGGGTGCGCCAATTTGCGACGGCGTCCACGACCGCCGGGGTTCGTCCCGTGGGGGCGTGAATCAGGTCGCCTAGGACGACGACTCGGTCGGCGCGCGCGGCGTCGATGCACGCCGACAGCCGCGCGAGTGTGCGAGGGGTTGTTTCCGGAACCGGGATGCCCGCGGCGCGAAAGGCGGAGGATTTACCAAGGTGCAGGTCCGCCACGAACAACGTGCCCGACGGCTCGTGGAACAGCGCACGCTCGGGCAGGGCCACCATCGGCTGATCGTGGAGTTCAAATCGCAGCACGGCGGCTCCCGGGCTTCGACGGTGGCTTGGGTGCGGGCGGCTTCGTCGCGTTCGCCCGCTTTGGACGTGGCTGGAGTGGCGGGCGAGTGTCCGCGTCAATCGGAGTAGAGCCGTGCTCGAATGCTTCGAGTTGCTCGCTCATGCGCGAGACACGCTGCGCCCACGTTTCGCTCGAAGCGTGAACCCCGCGAAGCACTTCGGCCCATACCGGAAATGCGAGCGGTGTCAGCCGCGGCGTATCGACGATGACGAGGCGCAGCCCGGCGATTCGATCGAGCGTCCGCCGGAGCCGCCGCACTTCGAGTTGTTCTTCCAGCACTTCGCGCTTGGCTTGTGAAAGCAGCAGGTTGCCGGGGTCGAACTGCTCGAAGACGTCGAAGAACATTTCGCTGGATGCTTGCAGGTGACGCGCCGGTTTGCGCTGCCCGGGAAAGCCGTGGAGAATAAGCCCCGCAACCCGTGCCACATCACGGAAGCGCCGCCGAGCGAGTTGTGTTGCATTGAGGCAGGCGAGCAGGTCGTCGAGCAGGTGGTCTTCGCAGAGCGCGGAGCGCAGAACATGCTCGTTGATATCGAGCGTTCGATGTGAACCACGGGGCATGTGCAGATCGAAGCCGTAATCGGTCGAGGTGGCGTGGATGGTGACGGGGGCGAGTTTGGATAATCGGTACGCGGCGAGAGCGGCAAGCCCTTCGTGGACCAAGCGGCCCTCGAAGGGCAAAACGATGACATGTTCACCGTCACGAGACGCCACACGCTCGACCAGCAACTCGTCACGGGATGGGATCTGCGAACGTTGTGACTGGATCTCCAGGAGCGGGCGGATCGCCTGCATCTCCGGACCGCTGAACTGCCCTTGCCTTGCTTCTTCGAGTTTGCTGCGGACGGCACCAGAGAGTTGCGAGGAGAGCGGCATGCGTCCGCCCCCCCAGACCGGGACGATCCCGCGCGTCTTGTTCGAGCGTCGCACGAGTGCGGTCATGTCCTGCACCTTTGCGAGTTCTAGCACTCGTCCCGAGAAGACGAACACGTCGCCTTCATTCAGCCGGGAGATGAAGGATTCTTCGATGGTGCCAAGTGAACGCCCGGAAACAAACTGGACGCGCATCATCGCATCGGCGGTGATCGTACCGATGTTCATGCGGTGCATCGCCGCAATCTTCTTCGACGCGACCGTCCAGCGCCGAGGTCCTTCATCTGGTTGCTCGGCAGGAATGGTTTGCGGATCGAGTGGAACGATCCGTGCGAACTCCGGGTAGGCACCAAGGGTCGGGCCGCCGCGGCGGACAAAGTCCATCGCCCAATCCCACTCCTGATCTGTGAGCGAGCGGAACGAGTAAGCCCTGCGGACTTCATCGCGCAGGGCGAGGCCGTCGAAGCCGCCCCCTGTGGCGATCGTCACGATGTGCTGCACGAGTACGTCGAGAGGTTTGTCGAGCGGTTCGCGTGATTCGACCTGTGCGTCGAGGAGCGCGTCGCGGGCCGCCGCGAACTCCATCAACTCGAACGCGTGAGTCGGCACACAGACGATGCGGCTGATCGCCCCCGGGCGGTGGCCGCTACGGCCGGCTCGCTGCATCAGCCGAGCAACTCCTTTCGGGCTGCCAACCTGAATGACCTGATCGACGGGGGAAAAGTCCACGCCGAGGTCGAGGCTGGACGTGCAGACGACACAGCGTGCCGTACCGGATTTGAGCATGGCTTCGACGCGTCCGCGCACATGATGGTCGATGGAACCGTGATGAATTGCAATGGTGCCCAGCCAATCGGGCACGGCCTGCACAATCGCACGAAACCAGATTTCGGCTTGTGACCGCGTGTTGGTGAAGAGCAAGGTGGACTGTGCCTGCCCGATGGTTTGGATGACGCGGGGGAGCAGCCGCAGCCCGATGTGTCCAGCCCACGGGAATCGCTCGATATCTTCGGGGATCAGGGTGTGTAGTTCGAGTTTTTTGCTGCGGGCGGCGTGGATCAGCCGCGGAGTAGGTATCGTGCGGCGCGCCGATGTTGGCGTGACGCTGTGCTCATTCAACTCGCCTGATGATGCTCCGAGCAGGACGGTCATCGCTTCGTCGAGGTTGCCAAGTGTTGCTGAAAGCCCCCAGGTGCGCAGGCTGGGAATCCAGGACCGTAGCCGTGACAAGGCGAGTTCAGTCTGGATCCCGCGTTTCGTTCCGAGCAGTTCGTGCCATTCGTCAACGATGACGCAGCGGAGCGTGGAGAGCCGATCGAACGAGTCGGGGTAGGAAAGCAGGAGGGAGAGGCTTTCGGGAGTGGTGACGAGAGCGGTGGGGAGCCGCTCGCGCTGGCGACGTTTGACGGACTGAGCGGTGTCGCCGGTTCGCGCCTCGACGGTCCAGGGCAGCCCCAGGGCGTGTACCGGTTCGAGCAACGAAGCGGTTGTGTCCGCCGCGAGCGCACGCAGCGGGGTGATCCACAGGACGCGCATTGGCGCGGCGGTGTCCCGCGTTTGTCGAGCGGCACGCGGGGCCACGCGCCGTAAAGTTCCCGCGTGCATCGCCCCTGATGCCGACGGGGTTGATTCGGTGGGCGCGTATGAGTTCGCCGGATCATGCAGTGCTTCCAGCAGCGGTCCCATCCACACACCCAGCGTTTTTCCCAGCCCTGTGGGTGCGTGCAGCAGCCCGCCGCGGCCTTCCAGATATGCCCGCCACGTATCGACCTGAAAATCAAAGGGCGTCCAGCCCCGTGATCGGAACCAGTCTAGCGCAGGCGTCAGCATGTGATCGATCATGCCCCACCACCGGTCGGTGCAGGGCCGAATAAGTCGAACTGTGTTGCGTACCCGGCACGGTCGGTGCCGGCGGCACGGCTTCTTCGAGAACCACGCGGCGTGCTCATCTGGCCGCTTCGTTTCTTGGCCGGAGTCGTCGGGGACATGCTCCCGTAGCGAACATTGAGCAGCAATCGTGCCGATTCGACCGTGTCGGCATCTTCCGCACGCTTATCGTCGCGCCAGCGGGCGATTCTCGGGAACCGAACAGCGATACCTGATTTGTGCCGAGGCGACTCGCGGATTGCCTCGAACGCGATCTCGAAGACCAGGCCCGGCTTCACGAGGCACACGGGGCCAAGACGCCGGAGCGTGTGCGTACGCACAAAAGAATCAACTCGTGCGATCTCGTCATCGCTCAGGCCCGAATAGGCCTTGGCGAACGGCAGCAAAATCCCATCTTTCCAAAGCCCGAAGGTGTAGTCGGTATAAAGGCTCGCGCGTTTGCCGCTGCCGAGTTGAGCCGCGATCAGCACACCGTCGAGGGTCATCGGATCGATCTTCCACTTCCACCATCCGGCGTTGGCGGGATCGCCGAGCAGGTCGCCGCGGATTCGTCCGACGTGGTACTCCGAGTTGATCGGCTTGAGCATGACTCCTTCGGCGCCCGCCTGCGTCGCCCCCGCTCGGACCATACCGACGTCACCCCATGTCGATACGGGCACCGATTCGCTGAGGCGCAGGACGCTCCTCGGCGACGTGGCACGCGCCTCCTTGACGATGGACTCAAGCATCAGCCGTCGTTCACGCAGCGGCCTGGATCGCCAATCTTCGCCATCCACTTCAATGAGGTCGTACGCCATGTACACCAGGTCGGTTTGATCGAACAGCCCGTGCTCGCTCCGATCATTTCGATGCTTGCGGTTGAGCCTGGTTTGGAGCACCGCGAAGGGGAGCGGCCCGCGGCGCGATGCTGTTTCTTCCCAGGCCAGCACTTCGCCGTCGAGCACGACATCACGCGGGAGGGCCAGAGCGAGCGCCCGCAGTTCCGGGAACTGATCCGTGATGACCTCTTCCCCGCGTGACCAAACGACGACGCCGTCCCGAACCACGGCGAGCCTGCCACCACGTCCCGATCGCCTGATTACCTGCGCGCGTATGCCGTCCCACTTCCATTCCACCTGCCACGCAGACGCGTCGGTATCTGGCGCGGGCGGCGATTCGAGCGGGGTGGCAAGGCAGAAGGGGTACGGCTTGGTCGCATCATCGTTCGGGCCTGCCGCGGAGAGGATCGCCGAGAATGCTTCGGCGGTGGGTGCGTACTCGCCGAGCAATCGGTGCTCCATGATGGCCGCGTCGATACCCGCGGCATTCGCCAGGGCGCGCGCGACCAAGCGACGCTGCACGCCGACCCTGAAGTTCACGCTCAACAGTTTGTGAAAGACGTAACGCTCGCGGGCGTTTAGGATGGACCATGCCTCGCGGATCAACGCGCCTGCTTCGGTTTCATTGCACATCGGCAGCGGTAGGATCAAACGCTCGGCAACGTCTTTGAGTGTGAGATCCAGCGAGTCCTTGCCCGAACGATCGCTCGGTTGGCTTGTTGTCATGCCATGATCGGGTATCACGAGTGCGAGCGTTTCCGAGAAATCGCCGACCGCCGCGTGGCATTCGGAAAGCAGCCACTCCGGCAGACCGCTGGCCTCGACCGCACATTTCCGGAGGACGTTCGATGTGATGGCCCGCTTGGTGCGTCGTCCTGAGAGAAAGTACAGCCCCCATGCGGCGTCCGCCGCCGGCACACCGCGGAAGTACCGCTCCAGCGAAGCGATTTTATCGCTAGTGCGGTTGGAGTCGTCGAGTTCGTCGTACAAACGGGCGAAGCGTTTCATGGCTTCTGCTCCCCGGTCTGCGTTAACCCTGTATTCGGGATGGTGTTGATTGGTTCGGGGGTCGAACCGGGTTCCTGCGTGCCCTCGGGGTACTCCTGATCCTCTGCGGCCGTGGTTTCCCCGGTGTACCGGGTAGGTACGACGAACGCATCCACGCCCTGTTCGCGGAGCCAGCGTGTCATCACCTCGGTTTGGCCGTGCGTGACGCCGATGCGTTCGGCTCGGCTTTCTTTGATCGCGCGGTTCAGCCCGTCCCAGTCGGCGTGGTCCGACAACGCGAAACCACGATCGAGTGCCTGGCGTCGGCGGGCACCACGAATGAGCATCCACCCGCTCACGCTTGCCAGACTCAGCCCGTCCGGGCCGTTGAATCGCCTGAGCCAAGGCGACGCGCCGCTCGCGACCGGTGTCACCACCATCCCCCGCCCGCGCAACTCCGAAGCGTTCGTTTCACCGGCGTGCAGAACATTCGGTAGCACTACCCCGGCCGCCGCGTATACCTCATTCATGCCCACAACTGCCCCATGCACCCCGATGGGGCCGATCGATGGGTCCAGCCCGCACAGCACGCGCTGAGACTTGCCCAGCGAATACGCGAAGAGCACGCTGGTCCGTCCTTCTTCTCGGTTTCGGAGCCACCAACTGTTGATACGCTCGAAGACTAATTCGGCCGGCTCCCATCTAAACACGGGCAACCCGAACGTGCTTTCGGTGATGAAGGTGTTGCAGCGTACAGGCTCAAATCCATCGGCAGTTGGGTCGTGCGCGAGTTTGTAGTCCCCACTGAACACAATGACATGCCCACGGTACTCGATGCGAACCTGCGCCGAACCCAACACATGCCCGGCGGGGTGGAGTGAAACGGTCACATCGCCGACGCCGACGCGCTGGCCGTAGTCCAGACTTTGGACCGAAATGTCTCGCCCCAGGCGGGCGCGGAGCAGGGGCGCGCACGCCCGGCTCGCCAAGTACAAGCGGCACCCCCGCACGGCGTGGTCCGAATGCGCGTGCGTGATAACGGCTCGATCCACCGCGCGCCATGGGTCAATGTGAAACCCGCCGGGGGTGCAATATGGCCCCTCCGGGGTCAAGGCGATGAACGAAGGGAGCGCAGCGGTGAAGCCCACGTAGTGGTATAGGCGCGCCAAAGGATGGATGCCGAACGAATCCCTTCTTGCGAGCGAATAACGGCACCTTCCGCGCGTTCGCATATTGGTATGCGGTCTGAACTTGAACTACGGTTGATTCTCTATGCCACTCATCGAAGCACGCAACGTACATAAGACCTACAGCCTTGGCCGCGTCGATGTGCCCGTGCTGCGAGGTGCATCTATCGCCGTTGAAGAAGGTGAGTGTGTTGCGATTCTCGGGGCATCCGGGTCGGGGAAATCAACGCTGCTTCACATCTTGGGGGGGCTTGACCGCCCGGACGCGCGCCCGGATACCAGTGTGCGTTTCCGTGGCGCGCCGATCGAATCGTTCTCGGCCAACCGGAGCGGGGGTGGGAGTGGGGGGCTGAATGGGTACCGGAACGTCGCCGTGGGGTTCGTGTTTCAGTTCTATCACCTGTTGCCGGAACTTCGCGTTACAGAGAATGTAACTATCGGCGCGATGGTGCGTTATGGCATCGGGTACCCATCGCGTTCGAGGGAAGTCCGTCAGCGGGCCGAGGCACTGCTCAGCGCGTTCGGGCTTGGGCATCGGCTGTCGCATCGCCCGGCGGAACTCTCAGGGGGCGAACGCCAGCGCGTCGCCATCGCGCGCGCACTCATCAACGATCCTGCCATTCTCCTCGCCGATGAACCGACCGGGAATCTGGATCGAAAGACCGGATCGGCGATCCTCGATTCGCTCGTCCAGTATCGCGCGCAATCGAACCGCACGATGGTCATTGTGACCCACGACGAAGAAGTTGCCCGGCGGGCCGATCGGATCGTCCGGTTGGAGGACGGGTGTATCGCTGCGGCGCCCACCGCCACAACTGTCTAACCCAGTTGACCCACCAGCGCGCGAAGCCGGGTGCTCGGTATTGGCGAGGTATGCGATTTTCGCGCGCCGAACCGGTTTTGTTCGTATTCTGGAATCCGATTGCGTGGTTCGCTTAACTTGTGCCGAGCGGGGTACTATCCTGCTTCGCCGCACCCGCTCGTTGGGCGGGTGCGGCGAATGAACCGGTGCGTAAGGCCGGATTCAAGTGCCCGATCCGGAACGATCGGAATGTGTAGAGGCCGATGGAGTCCCGAGTGACGATCAGCCCGCCGAGCCCATCACGAAACGCTCTGACCGCACTGTCGGCCAAGACGTCGTCCTGCGTCGTCAGCCGCGGCAAAGATGGGGATATCGCCGCCACCATCATCGACCTGGGTCAAGGTCGCCCGATCACCTTCCTACACGGTTTGGTCGGGCTGAACGATCACTGGGAGGGGGTCGTCGAGCGGGTCTGCCATCAGAACCGGTGCGTGCTGTTCGAGATCCCGCTTCTGCAACTCCGCGGCGACGACTGCTCGATCCGCAGCGTCACCCGGATGACAGTCGATTTTCTTCGAGACTACGTCGGCGGGCCTTCTGTGCTCGTCGGCAACTCCTTCGGCGGGCATGTCGCCCTTAAAATTGCACTTGAGCACCCGGAACTTGTTTCGGGCCTTGTGCTTGCCGGTTCATCGGGTTTGCTCGAGCGGACGATGGTCAGCACGCTTACCCCTCGGGTCAGCCGTGATTGGCTCGAACGCAAGATCGGGGAACTGTTCCACGATAAATCCTTCATGCGGGAGGCGGACTTGGACCGCGCTCACCGCGAACTGACGGATCGTGGCGGTGCTCGGGCGATGATCAAACTGTCAAGTTCCGCTCGCAAGGATTACCTCGGGGAGCGCATCCACGAAGTCACCACCCCGACGCTGCTCATCTGGGGGCGTCAGGACATTGTGACTCCCCCCGAAGCCGCGGCGGAGTTTCAACACAAACTGCGAGATTCCCGCATGGCGTGGTTCGAGCGCTGCGGGCACGCCCCGATGATCGAGTGCCCGGACCAGTTCGCCGAGGCGTTGCTCGCCTTTAGCGTAGAACTGGACGCGCGGGATGCCGGCAAGCGTGCTAATAAGTAGGTCTTGGCGAGCGGCTGCGGCTGTTTTATAACCAGTTCAACCGATCAGCCCGACGGGCTTGAAGATGTGCCCCGGCAGAACTGCTTCGAGGTTGGTATTCCCAAGATGAACTCGCACGAGTTCGGCGAGTACATCACGGAAATCCGTGGTGTGAAGTAGATCGCGTCCTTCGTGGAGTTGATCCGGTGCTAGTCCGGGCCAATTCCCGATGACTTTCTTGTCCTTGTCGGGGGTGTTGTCCGCCTGGGTTGCACGTTTGACGGGGCCGCCCATGGCAAACATGCAGTTCGCCCACCCGTGGTCGGTGCCATGCGTTCCGTTTTCGGCGGCTGTGCGACCGAAATCGGTCAGCGTCACCACCAGCACATCGTCCATGCGGTCTGCCAAGTCTGTTGCGAACGCATCAAGTGCCGCGGCGAGATCACCAGCGAGGTTGCCGAACGTTCCGCCTCCCCCGTCGGTGCTGATTGCGCCTTGGTTCTGGTGGGTATCCCAACCGCCGTAATCGACTTCGGCGACTTCGAGTCCGACGCCCGCTTTGACGAGCCGAGCAACCTGCATGAGTTGGCGTGCAATCCCGGTTTCCGGATACGGCGCGGCGGGGGTATAGCCCGAGCCGATCAAGGGGCGGAGCTGTTCGATGCCGTCGAGGGTGACATTCGCGGCTTGGTTGAGCAGGTCGCGCGCGTTCTGAGTGTGGGCGGCGTGATCGCGCAGGTCATTGCCGTTGCGTCCGTTTGTGCAATAAGCGTGTTCAAGTCCCGCTTTGATCGCGCTGCGCTGGTTCCCATCAGCACCCGGCAGGGTCAGGTCGTCCACCCCACGGATCGCGTAGGCGGGGGCTTTTCCGTGGAGGATGCGAGGGAGTGTGTCACCGATGGCGACCGCTCGCACCGGGCCAGTGCCTTCGCTTGTCGCCAGGTGGCGGTTCACCCATCCGTCGGAGTTCACGGTGTTACCGATGATGCCGGTTTCCCAGACGTCCTGCTCTTCAAAGTGCGATCGAGTGTTCGCGGCATAACCCACGGCGTGCGCGGCCCTGAGCATACCCGAATCGAAGTGCTTCATCAGTGGTGCGAGTCGAGGGTGCAGCCCGAAGTACCCGTCAAGATCCAAAGCACGCGATGCAGCGGCTGTGTTGGAGGCCGGGCCGGGCACCGCGATCGACTTACGGAGCCGCGCGTAGTGCGTGTCGGCGTGCGGGATGACGAGGTTGAGTCCGTCGGCCCCGCCGCGCAGGAAGACGACGACGAGGGTCTTGCCCTTGTTGACCCGGGTGGGAAGCAGGCCCGGCGGTGTCACACCACTGGGGACTGCGGTGTGCTGCCGCGAGTGTCGGGCAAGAGCCAATGCGGCGTGCGGTGCGATGCCGATATACGCGGCGAGTGCGCCGCTTGATTGAAGAAAGTACCGTCGAGTGACCTGCATGGGACGCTCCGGGCCGGAGGAAGGGAATGAGGCAGGATGCAATCCTACACCATCTCGGCACACGCCGAGCATCTTCGCAACCCCGGCTGAAGTAGGACGTAGAATCTGCCGATGATGGCGACGGCTATCGGCCCAAGCGATCGAGGACGGGCCGAAGCGGCAGGCCGAATGAACTCGGGTACTGGTGGACTGGGAACGATTGATATGCCAACGACGCAGACGCGCAGCCGGTGGGACGATAAGTTTCACGAACCCACACCCGGGATACTTTTTGCCGGTGTTGTGGATCGATCCCTCGCGGACGATTTGACACATGCTCGCCAGCAGATCCACGCTCTGCACGGGATCAAAGAGTCTGTCCAGTGGCTCGGCACCCCGTGGAAATGGACGTTTGTGCTTTCGTGCGAACTCGACCCTACGCGGGCGTTGGCGTATTTGATCCCCGAACCGGCCCGTCCGCAGGTGTGCATCCCATTGACCGCCGCGATGATTCGCTCGCTCCCGATGCGACGGCTGAAGAAATCAGTCCGCGAGGGGATCATGTACTCGAAGGTTGTCGCGGGCACTTATTGGCCGACATGGGAACTCGGCGCACGCGCGAGCGCGGAGGATGTGCTCGACCTGGTTTCTCGGAAGTACAAGCACATCCACGTCGGGCATGAAACCTTGGCCGCGGTGTAGGGGGATCGCGTGGTCGAGGTGCTGCGAAGTAGATAAAAACAATGTGGTCTGTTCTGGGCTTGCACGCCGAAATATCATGTTCCAACTTCAAGGACGGAGCGGACATGCAGAATCTAACAGTGAACCAGCCCAATCGCGGACGCGCTACGACTCGGGCTTCGGCGCAGTCTTCGGTTCGTTCAGCGGCGGCGTGTGGTACGTTTTTCAGTCGGCGGTTATCCTGTATCGGTGGCTTTGCACGCATCGGTTTGCTTGCTGCCGGCGCGGTGGTATGTACACTGGCGACGACCGAGTGCCGGGCGCAGGATCTTGGCCGTGCGGTGAGCGACGCGATCGATCATGCCAAACTATCGGGGGCGAAGATCGGCGTGAGTTTGATCGACGTGGATTCAGGCCGCGAACTTGCCGCCGTGCGATCACGCGATTATTTCATTCCGGCGTCGAATATGAAGGTGCTGACCTCCGCCGCGGCGATGAGCGTGTTGGGGTCTGATTTTGAGTTCCGGACGACCCTCAACCGCTTCGATGATCGATTGGTTCTGATTGGTGCCGGTGATCCCGCGCTTGCCGACCCCGCGCTGCTCAAGGAGATGGGGATTTCCGTTGGGCAGTTCGTCGATCGGCTGACGGACAGTGTCGTGAAATCGGGCATGACGACCGTGTCGGAGATCGTGATCGACGACCGTGTGTTTGATCGGGAGTACGTTCATTCCGAATGGCCGAAAAACCAGTTAGACAAGTCGTACTGCGCGCAGGTCTGCGGGCTGAACTTTCATGCCAACGTGCTGGAGATGTTCGCTTCTCCGACCGGAAAGAGCGGTGACGCGGCGGTGATCCGTTTCGAGCCGCAGACCAAAGCGATCGATGTGAAGAACAAAGCCCGGACGACTCGTGCGGGCGATGGTTCGACCCGCATCGGGGCCGTTCGCCAGCCAGACGGGAATGTCTTCACGGTAACGGGCACGGTCAATGCGGTGATACGTGAGCCAGCACAGACCACCTTGCACGAGGCTTCGACGGTCTTGGGGAAGATGCTCGCGGAACGTCTAGCCGCACGGGGTATCGGGCTTGCGCCCTCGGATGGCAAGTCGGAGCCGCCGCCGGTTCGATTGGCGGTCCCCGACGACGAGTTTGGCACGCCCACGGCGGTGCTCGCCGTTGTCCGTACGCCCATGGACGCAGTACTCAAGCGCTGCAACGGGGATTCGGAGAACTTTTACGCTGAGTCGCTGACGAAGTTGATGGGGCATCATTCGACCGGTTTGCCCGGCACCTGGGGCAGCGGCACGGGCGCGATCCGTGTGCAGATCCGCAATCGGCTTGGGCCTGAGTTTGCGGCCGGGGCGATTATCACCGACGGTTCCGGGCTGAGTCGGTCGAACCGGGTGACGCCGGCATTGCTCGCATCGTGGCTGGCGGCGAGCGCGAAGGACACGAGCATCGGCCCCGCGTTTGTCGAATCGCTCCCCCGTGCAGGCCTCGAAGGCACGATGGCCAATCGCTTCCGTGCCAATAGCGTGAAGAACGAAGTACGCGGCAAAAGCGGGTACATCAATCAGGTTCGCACCTTGTCGGGGTACATCACACATCTTGATTCGGGTCGCAGGGTTGCCTTTAGCATCCTAATCAATGAAATCCCGCCCAGTGGCGACGTGGCGGCTAAAGACCTTCACGAGAAAATTGTTCAGATCGCTGATCAATGGCTCAGCAAGCAGACAAGAGGGGCGGCCGAACGAGAGCGAATCGGCGGCTGAAGAACGACCCGGTATGGGTTTGTGGTTGTTCGTGACGTTGTTTCGTACACATAGGTGCCGTCTGTTCGAATCAAAGTCCGGATTCAACGATCACACCCCCCGCTGATTGTGTGTTCCCTTCTGCCGTACTGCGTGGAGTCAACCCCGCGGTGGTCTTCCTACACTGATGAAGTAAGCCATGAAGTATCGCACGAATGGCGGTTTTCGTGTGGGCACTTCGATATCATTTCACGGCCCTTGTCCCCCATGAACGCTCACACGCCCAACCCGATGCCCCCGAGTGTTGCCGGCTCCGCGAGCGGCGCGGCGCAGGCAAGGTCGCCGCGTGTTCGTTCGGTGTTGTTCGTTTGCACGGGGAATACCTGTCGCAGCCCGATGGCCGAGGCGATCGCCGCGAGGTTGCTCGACGACGCTCCGGTGCCGGACCGCACGACGGTCGGGTCCGCCGGTGTCAATGCGATTCCGGGGGATCGGATTACTCCTGAAGCACGAGAAGCACTTCGGACGCTCCGATTGGATGTGGATGGAGCGACCAAGCGTGCGCCGTTCTTTGGCACTTCTCGCGTGCTGACGCGAGAACTCATCGCGCAGGCCGACGAAATTTACGGGATGACGCGCGCGCATGTCAGCGCCGTTCTATCGCTCGAGCCGACCGCGGCGGGGAAGGTACACCTGCTCGATCCAGCGGGCGACGATATTCCCGACCCGATCGGTCACACACAAAGCGTGTACGCAGAAACCGCGAGGCGGCTAGTGGGTGCCATCACTCGGCGGATCAAGGAACTCAGTCTATGAAACTCGGTATCGCCAGTGATCATCGCGGCACCCAGACCGCTCGGATGCTCGCCGATCGGCTTCGATCCGCCGGGCACGATATCACGCTCGGGGGGAGCATCAGCGGCGACCCGTGCGACTACCCCGAACCCGCCTTCCACATCTGCGCCGCGATCCAGCGCGGCGACCTCGAACGCGGCATCCTGATCTGCGGCACCGGGATCGGCATGTGCATGGCGGCCAATAAGATGAAGGGCATCCGTGCCGCTTCGGTTCACGACGAACTCACCGCCGAGATGGCGCGAAGCCACAACAACGCGAATGTGCTCTGTGTTTCCGCGGACCTGCTGGGCCAGCGGCTGATCGAAAAAATCGCCGAGATCTGGCTGGTGACGCCCTTTGAGGCAGGTCGGCACGACCGCCGACTCCGAAAAATTGCCGCCATTGAAGATGGCAAAGATCCCGCGACGGTGGCGTGACGCGTTCGAGAATTGTTGCTCGCGGCGTACGCGCTTCATGTCTGACACATCGCGGCTACGCTTGCCCCGCCGCATTGCTCTTGAGCCAAACCATGATCAAACCCGCTTTCAGCACGGTTGCCTGCCCCGATTGGACGCTCGATCACGTCGCCGCCTCCGCGCGCCAGTTCGGGTTCGAGAGTGTCGAACTCCGCACTTTCGGCCCTGCGTCCGCACGCATCGCGTGCGATCCCGCGCTCACATGCGACTCGAAGGTCCGATCGATGTTCGCAGGCTCCGGCGTCGAGATCGCATGCCTGGGCACGTCGGTGAGTTTCGACGAACCTATTTTCCCACCCGTCGTTGGTCTGGCGTTCGGCGACACCGAGCGTACCGTGCGGGCCGCGAAGCAGGCCATCGATCTTGCGGTCGCTGTCGAGTCGCCGCTCGTTCGCGTGTTCGGGTTTGACTTGCCGCCGCGTGAGTCCCGTGCCGCCGCATCCAGCCGCATTGTCAAGCGGCTCTCGATGGCGCTCGATCATGCACGCAATACGGGGGTCAAAATCGTGATCGAGAACGGCGGTGCCTTTTCGTCCGCCGCCCAACTCGCCGAACTGCTGGATCAAGTCCGGCACCCGCTGCTTGGGGTTTGCTATTCCGTTGCCGTCGGTGCCCAAGCCGGCGATACCCCGGCATCGGCCCTCGGATCCTTCGCCGGCACCGACCGAATCCTCGCGCTGCGAGTGAAAGATTATCACGGCACATCCCCTTGCCCGCTGGGCGAGGGGGATATCCCGTGCGAGTCGTTCGTGCGTGCCTTTGCCGCGGCTGGTTTCAACGGGCCGGTCGTCTTCGAGTGGGACCGTTTGTGGCTGCCCGGCATCGCCCCCGCGCAAGACATCCTTCCTCGCGCTGCTCGCACGCTTTTCGCTTGGGCGGGCACAAAGTCGCTCGCGCCGACGGCGTAACGAACCCGCTCGATTCGATGCCTCGAATCGAACCCCGCCCCCGCGGCATGTTCCTTGTTCAGCATGTTCTCCCAGCCTCCGACACTTCCGCCTACTGAGCCATCGCGCGAGTTGCCCGGCCAAATCATCGCGGCGTGCAGGTCGCTGGGTTTCGCGTTAGCCGGCGTCACCTCGGCTGCTGCCTCCGGGTTCGCCGACGAACTGCACGCCTGGCTCGCCTCGGGAAAGCATGGTGAAATGGCGTGGCTCGCCGATGCCCCCGGCGTGCGTGCCGATCCGACCCAACTGCTTCCCGGCGCACGTTCGATCATTGTCGTCGCTGACCGCTACGCGTCGAAGCACAGCCCGCGTCAAGTCGCCGCAGCTCCTCCCGAGGCTCCCGATCCCGACGAACACGCCTCGGACTGCTCCAACGCGCCCCACGGTCGCATTGCGCGTTACGCGCGGGGGCTGGACTATCACGTTGTGATGAAGCGTCGGCTGCATACGCTCGCCGATGCGCTCCGCACGCTGCACCCCGCGAACGAGTTCCGCGCTTTTGTTGACACCGCGCCGATGTTGGAACGCGAACACGCCGCACGTGCCGGGCTGGGTTTCATCGGCAAGCACACCTTGCTCATCAACCCCGCACTGGGTAGTTACCTTCTGCTGGGCGGGCTGCTCACCACGCTGCCTCTCGACGCGGTTTCAGACGCTTCTACTGCCAGCGTCATCGACGACAATGCCTCCTCGCAGCACTGCGGCTCTTGCACCCGCTGCATCGACGCCTGCCCTACACAAGCCATTACCCCTTATTCGGTCGATGCACGCCGATGTATCAGTTACCTCACGATCGAGCACAAAGGCCCCATCGATCCTTCGCTCCACACGCCTATCGGCGACTGGGCCTTCGGGTGCGACGTCTGCCAGGAAGTGTGCCCGTTCAACGTCGAGCGAGGTGCCGGGGTCGGTTCGCCCGCTTCGCCGACGGCCCTCGGGGCACCCATCCATCGTGCGTATGCCCCCACCCGAGATTCGTTTCCGCTGTTGGAAGTCTTGAACTGGAACGACCCTGAGCGGATCCGTGAGTTTACCGGCACCGCTCTGAAGCGCATCACGCTCGACATGCTCAGACGCAACGCGATGATCGTCCTGAACAACCTCGGGTAGTGCCGCGCGCAGTGTTTGATGGACGCGACGAACGACTACTTTCCGTCGTTCTGTTTTTGCTTCTTGACGCCTTGAATCAGTTTCGCAAGTTCCAACTGCTGCTTTGTGTCGAGCACGCCCGCGATTTTGACAAACAGTTCCTGACGTTGTTTTTCGGTCGCTTCCATCTTTGTCGTATCCGCGAAGTCGTTGCACAGTTCGCGGATCTTCGCCTTTTGATCATCGCTCATGGCCACGGCTTTGATGACGTAATCCGCAACGATGTTCCCCGACGCGAGTTGCCGCTCAAACGCTCGTTCGATTTCTTTGCCGAAACTCGCCAGACGCTCTTCGGTGATGATCTCGAATCGGCTCTTGGGTTTGGGTCCCCGCGCGGCGTGCGGAGTATCTTCATTCATGGGTTGCGAACCGGCGTCCTTCATCTCGGCCACATCGTTACGCGACGCACCCGCACCCTGCCGTTCGCGCACGATAGCCACCCAATACTCTTCCACCAGCCGGTCGAACTCGACGCGTGCTGCTTCCGGTAGAACGGCGCGGATCTGTGATTTGAGCGACCCTTTCCGCCACACCGGCGCGAGTTGATGCACCGCTTCGCTGATCAGTTTCAGTTGATCGAGTTTGTCCCCCGCACTCCCGGCGGTATCCAGTTGATTGAGGAGCAGGAGATTGTCCGCGACGAACGCGTCAAGTTTTTTCACTCGATCGGTCAGCACGCGCTGCACCTGCCCCCGAACTTCTTCGCTCAGCTCGAGTAGCGAGACCGCCGCCTCTTCCGGTGAGGATTCCAGGCGTCTTACTTGACCTGGAAAATCAATTTCCACCAGTGTCGCCCGTTCCGACTTCGGCGACACCTTTGGTCCCGCGAGCGACTTGCTTTCGCTCGGTTGCTTGGCCGTCGGCACTCCAGTTGCACTCGGTGCCTGTGCTATCGCCCATCCCGGCAGCCCACCGGCGATCATCACGCACAACGCCACGTTTCGTGCCCGAGTTCGGCGGCGGTTCATTCTTCTTGCTCCCGTACATGAGATCGTGCAGTTCCCCCCAGCGCTTTATTACGACGCCGCACGTGCTCAACCAAGCAATACTAGGAAACCGGCGCTCGCGGTTTCGCCGCACGGTGAGTTCTGCTCCGAACTGTCGGTGTCGGGTGCCTTACCCCGGGCCGACGAGCGACGAGAGATCCTGCGTCGTCCATTCAGTATCACCCACCTGCCAGTTGTACCGCACGATGTGCCCGTTTTCGGATGCACCGAAGATGTTGAGTACACCCGTTTGTGTGGCGTGGCCTGATAGCCTTCCGATCGGCAGCGGCGCGTCCGTGATCTGGCCCGATAGATTCGTGACCTGCCAACCGGTTTCCGTCAGCGCGGGTGCCCACCAGTACACCGTCACGTTCCCCGTTTCATCAAGCCCGGCGACATTCAGCCCGCCCCACGTCGTGACATAACTTGTCACTGATTCGGCGACGAGTGCCGGCCCGCTGAACTCCTCGGTCAGATTCGTCGTCAGCCAATCCCCCGCGAACTGCGGCACCCACCACGTTACCGACAGTTCCCCTTCCGCATTAATCCCCGAGAGATTGATCCCGTCCCAAGGCGTGAGGTACGCCGACAGCCCGTCCACAATCGCCGGTGCGCCGGTTGTGGCCGACAGGTTGTTCGTGTGCCACAACTCGACCCCCGGTGCCCACCACACAACGTGGATGTTCCCGCCCGCATCAAGCCCGGCGATGTTCAGCCCGTTCCAACTCGTTACGTACGAAATCAGCCCGCCGACGAACGCTGGCATCGACTCGCCCTGCGCCCGCAGGTGCGACTCGGCCAGATTCGTGAACGACCACGCATAGGCACCCGACGATCCCGCGCCGGTCTGTTCGTACAGTATGAGGTCGCCGTTGTTGAGCAGTGATCCGAGCCGTACGCGCTGATCAGTTCCGACCATCGCAACGAGTTGCCCGCCCGTCCCCGGAGTCTGCGATCCCGCGATTTCGATCGTCAGGTTCCGGTATGTCCAGATCCCCTGCGCCAGGTTCGTGAACAGCAGCAGGCCGGCGCTGCTCCGCGCCGCGGCATAGGTCCGTCCGTCCTTCGGATCGACCCAGGTCACGACATCGCCGGTCACGTCCGGCGACCCCGACGCCATCACAATGTCCGTCCCGCTCCACACACCGTTCGAGTCCTGCAAGAACACGATCGGATCGTTCGACGGGTTCTGCGCCGCGACCGCGATACGCCCAGTGACTCCCGAGCCGACGCTAAGTCTGCCGCCGACTTGGGCGTGGTAGGTGTTGTCCTCCTGCGTCTCGATCGTCATCGTGTAATCGCCGACGGACGAACTGCCCGTAGAACCGACCGCGATGTAGTACGGGAGGCCCGTGACGAAGTTGAACGAGAAGAAGGCTGTTTGCCCGCCGCCTTGATCGATGCTGTTGCCGACCAGCGCCCCGTTCTGGCTGTAGACGCTGAAGGACACATCGAGCGAGTTGTCCGACGCCGTCGTGATGATCGTCGTGATTGTGCGCACCGCGGTGTACCGGAACAGGTCCGTATCCGAGTTAAGTTCGATAGTGCCGGTCACTTGGGCGTAGCCGACCTCATCCGGACTCAGTATGTAGGCGTTCGACCAGTCGCCCAGGTCGGCGTAGTCATCGATCGGTGCCGAGAGTTGCCCCGCGAGTGTGTCCACCTTGACGTTCACCGATGTGACGGTTGCAGTGGTAACGCGTTGATCGCCCGTGTCTTCGCGTGTGAATGTGACGACGTAGTTTCCCGGCGCGACCGCGATCTGGTAGTTCCCCGCCGCATTTGTTGTGTACGACGAGATCGTCGTACCCGGCGAAGACGTGAGCGCGACATCCACCCGCACTCCGTTCATTCCTTCGCCCACGCCGTAGAACGAGTTGGAGTTCAGGTCGTTGTACACAACACCGAGGATGTACGTCAGGCCGCCGCTCGGCACACCGAAGAGTTCGGAGTGATAGTCAAAGAACGGCCCGATGTCCGTGAACGCAAACCCCGGTCCGAACTCGTCATAATGGAACGAACTATCGAAATCTTCGTGTAGACTCAGCACGTTTTTTCGGTGCCCGAGCGAATCGAGCCACGCGGCGTGGACCTCGTCGATCGAGCCATACCCCGCCGCGATGTTCTCTCCAGCCAGCCCGGAGTAGCCCGCGTCCTGCGCACGCCACGTCGGGTCATGCCCGTCTGGGTTCACATGGTCAAAGAAATCACGCTGCGCCATGTCGAGGCTGTGCGCACGTGCCGCGACTGTCAGCAGTGAGTTGAGCGCGAGCGGCTCCTGCGGCACGAGGCGCGCGAGCTCACCGCTGGTGAGCCCGGCCGTCAGGTCAAGCCCCAGCCGAACCCCTTCGGCCACGGGATCGAGCCGAGCACGATTCACGAGTTCACTCAGGTATACCTCTTCGGCGGAAAAGGTGAACTCGCCTGTCAGCAGCGCTCGCGGTTCGAGTTGATCGAACATCGTTCGTTGGTCTACCCGGCCGACGCGAGATAACCGTTCGAGCACGACCGACTTCCTGCTTACTCCCAGCCCGAGGGCCAAACATCGATTCGTGCGTGCGTTCATCGCACTGTTCTTCGTCTGCACACATACACCGCCGCACCCATTCCCGCTATGCATCTCGTTCCGACGCGCAAACTCTGCGGATATTCACGCTCGCAATGCCTGCGTGCAGTCTGATAACTCGCTACGAGTCTGAAGCAGAGCCGAGCCGTCGTTGACTGCAACGTCCCAATACTTCGCCCACGCTTCACGCCTGCGCTCTATCATCTTCCATTGCAGTAACCGATCCGAGTACATCGCATCCCGAGGCCGCTCATGCCCACGCACCCAATCGTCGATCTCCGTTCTGATACGGTTACGAAGCCCACGCCGCAGATGCGGGCCGCCATGGCCGAGGCCGAAGTGGGCGACGACGTCCTGGGCGACGACCCCACCGTCCTGCGTCTTCAAAGCACCATCGCCCGCGTCATGGGTAAGCCCGCGGCGTGCTTCGTCCCCTCGGGTACCATGGCCAATCAAACCGCCATCCGCGCTCAGACCGAGCACGGCGACGGCATCATCGCTCACCGCGATTCCCACATCTTCCTCTACGAAACCGGCGGCCCCGCCGCTCTCTCCGGCTGCCTCGGACAAATGATCGATGGTCCTCGCGGCATCTTCGATATTGAGCACTTCGTCCCGCACGTCAAGCCCAACTCCATCCACTTCGCCAAGTCCGCACTGCTCGTTATCGAAAACACTCATAACCGCGGCGGCGGCTCCGTCTGGCCCCTCGATCAAATCAAGCGTGTCACCACCAAAGCCCGCGAACTCGGCGTGCGCTGTCACCTCGACGGCGCACGCATCTGGAACGCCTGCGCCGCCACCGGACTCGACCCCGCCGACTACGCCCAGCACTTCGACACGGTCAGTTGCTGTTTCAGCAAGGGACTGGGCGCGCCCGTCGGGTCCGCCGTGTGCGGCGACGTCAACACCATCGCACGCGTCGCCCGCTTCCGCAAAATGTTCGGCGGCGCGATGCGACAATCCGGCGTCCTCGCCGCCGCCGCTCTCTATGCCCTTGAGCACCACCGTGATCGACTCGTCGAGGATCACGCCGGCGCGTTGCACCTCGCCCGCGGTCTTGTCGGGACTCCACATATCACCGTCGCCGCCCACGAGATCGACACCAACATGGTCTTCTTCGATATCGATCCCTCGTTCATGTCCGCCGCGGAGTTGTGCAAGCAGCTGGATGGGCTGGGCGTGCGGATGCTTCCCACCGCCGCGCAGCGCGTCCGTGCCGTTGTCCATCTGGACATTGGCCCCGGCGTGATCGATCGGGCCGTGCAGGTCATCCGTGAGTTTGCCGACACCCCCGCGCTCGCGCACTCTGCCTGATCGCTTGGTATTACTTCGCCGAAACCGCTGCGCGTGTTCATAACGGCGTTTCTACTTGCGGCGCGGCTTCCACCTTCGGCCCAGCGCGGGTATCACCGCTCCCCCGATCGCCGGCACCGATACTTCCGGCAGCCCGTCGATGCGTCTTTCCCCGCGCACGAGCCGCTCAAGTATCGACCTTGCGATGCGCAGCGGCGCCATTAGCCCTTGCAGCGCCGCGGCACGAATCTGCGTTCCATTGTGCCGCAGGAGCAGCAGCGTCAGATCATCGTCAAGCCCGTCCGATGCCGTGACGGACCGAAGCCGATCGATCAGATTCGGGATCAGCGTCTCAGGCTTCGATGCATCAAGGGTCGAGAGCAACCCGAGCACGCCGCTCTCGCCGAGCATCCGTCCGCTCGCCGCGTTACTGCACTCGATGATCGAATCCGTGTACACCAGCACCAGGTCTCCCGGGTGCAACTCGATCGCAAAGTGGTCGTATCCCGACATGTCGTCGATACCCAAAGGCAGGTTCGAGACCACCGACTCTCCCGGCGGGCCGCTCGGCTCTGTCCGCCCGCCTGCGTGATCTGCGTGTCGGTCATTGCGTGCCGCTCGCAGTGACTCCCACTTCTTGCTTTCCGCTCGGTACAGCATCGGCCGTGGGTGCCCGGCGTTGCAAACCACCAACGAGTTCGTCGGCGTCCAATACGTAGCGACAACCGCCGTCGCAAACCGACCGAGTTGTGACAACTCGGTGAACTCTTTGTTCAGTGATCGCACAAGCCGGGTTTGGTCCACGAAGTTGATGTATCGCCGCATCAGGTTCCGGAGTGTGACGGCGATCTCCGCCACTCCTTGCCCATGCCCGCTGACGTCCGCTACCAGCACCCGAGTGATCCGCCCAGTTGCACACGATGAAACGTAATGCACATCCCCGCCCCCCGCGTCACCCGCGTGCGGCAGGCTATACACCCAAGCGTCCAGGCCGGGCATCACTACGCCGTTATCGCTTGCCGCGTTCCCGCCCCACACCTCCATGCACTGCATGGTGTGCCCCGGTTCGGTCGATACCGATTGCTTCGTCATACCGACATTCCCTCATTACCAAGCACCGCTCTTATAAGTGCAAAGTCACGTTGGCACCGTCTCTATTCCTCGCGGCTCATGCCCGCGACTCGCCCGAGTGCATCTCCTGATAGACGATGGATCGTCCATTTGTCCAGCGCCACCGCTCCGAGTGATTTGTAGAATCCGATCGCGGCTTCATTCCAATCGATGACGAGCCAATCGATTCGCGGCAGCCCGCGTTCTACCGCTACCGCTGCCACACGCGCTAGTAGTGCTTTGCCCAGCCCGGCGCCGCGAGCGGCAGGCCTGACAAACAGGTCTTCGAGGTAGATCCCCGGTCGGCCTGTCCAGGTCGAAAAATTCATGAAGTACACCGCCAGCCCCTGCACCTTCCCGTCCACTTCACCCATGATGCACTCGGCGATCCCCGCCTCCTTTCCATCCTTCGCAGGATCACCGAACAACGCACGCCGCATCTGTTCCGCGGTGGCTTTCGCTTCGCCCGGCGAGCGCTCGTACTCCGCTAGATCACGAACCAGCGCCAAGATCTCAGGAATATCGTCCGGCGTCGCCGGCCTCAGTGTGATCGTCATTCCACATTGTTGCCCGGTGCCTCACCCGCGGCAGCACACACGCCTTGCGTGGCGCGTGCCGAACAAATCGAACCCGTACTCAGGAAAGGCTGCCGACGGTAGAGTATCTCGCTCGCCGCGTGCATAATCGATCAATCGTTCGATCAAACGCAACTGATAGAACCAACCGCGGCAGACGCGGTCTGATCGCTCACGGACGTACTGACACACGACGAAATGGGCAGTCCCGGACTTGAACCGGGGACACCCGCATTTTCAATGCGGTGCTCTACCAACTGAGCTAACTGCCCTACTCACTTCGCCACAACAGTATCATCGAACTCCGCAAGGTCAACCCCTTGCCGGGCACCTTCGTGCCTTGGGGGGCACATCAATCGCACGACCGACCGAAATCGTCGAAGAAGCCGAAGAAATCCTGCGAATCCGTCTGCCCCGAAGCGTTGTAATCGGCGTTCCCGTCAAAGAAATCCATCAGGAACGCAAAGAAGTCCGCCGTGTTATTCACACCGTCGTTATTCCAGTCCGTCGGGCACGCGGGGCACGAGTAGCCCTGCACTAAGAAGTCATCGATTGCCGCTTCGATCGTCGAATCGGCGTTCAGGTCCGACGCCGTGAATCGGAGTTTCATAAGTCCGCTGAGTTCGACGATTGGGCTGGGGTCGAACTCGTGCTGGATCCAGCCTCCACGGGCATCCGACGCCGCGCTTCCAACCGTTTCGACATGATGCCACGTCGTTCCATCGTCGTTGGATATTTCGACAACAAAGACATCCAATCCCGGTGCCGGCGGCAGACGGTTCGAGTACCAGCGCCAGTACGAAATCGTCGGCGACCGTACCCCGGCAAGGCTGAACATCGGAGAGGTCAGCGTCGTTGTGCCACCATCCACATCCGCTGTACCCGCGCCGGTGTAATAACAGTTCGTCCCCGTACCCGGCGTGTGATCAAAATCGGATTGCGATGTCGTTCCTACCGGGTCGCCGCGTACCCAGCGTCCAGCAGTTGCTGTATCGCTTGGCGAACTCAGCCGCCACCCCGAATCCCCCTCGCACTCGTCCGCGAAGACTCGAACGGACGCCGACGCGCTCACTGCGGTGTACGTCGATACCGGCGCGTTGCTCGGCGCGGTGTATCCAACCCCGTCGCTCGGCGTCGCCGTGACCCAGTACCGCACGATCCGCCCGCACACCGCCGACGGCAGTGTCCCGTAGTAATCATTCGGCGCGCCCTCGACCATGGGAACGGTCGTCGCCTCGCCCCCGGAGACGTGCGAGAGCGTCACTGCCACCGGGCGTGGATCCGACGTGTTGCGGCGCACAATCACACGCACCGGCGTCGTGTCGCGGCTGCTCAGCAGCACCGGCCGACCATCCGGAAACAAGACCCCGATTGCATCAACACCCGCCGGTGGTGCCATGTTGTGCGACGAGAACCCCGCCGCGATTGATGCGTAATTCGGCGTGCCGTTGAAGATGTTTCCGTCATCGTCGTCGAGGGTCAAAAAATCCGCCGTAATCTCCGGCGTGATCGACGTTCCCGTGTGCAGCAGAACCGAGTTGACCGTAATCGCACCGAGGACTTCTCGGTAGTTGGCAACGCCCGCCGAAACCATCGCGTTGCGCGTGTTCCAGACGCACCCCGAGAGCAGGGTTCCGCATGTGTGGATAGCTCCGCTGCACGGATAGTTCACGTTGTTCGCCGCCGACCTGCCACCCGTGGCGCAGTTCATGTTGTACCCCGCGCCCGAGATCGGATCGTCAGAGAGCAGCACCCCGAGCGTGTCGCCCATTCCTTCGCCGTAAGCCTGTTGCCCGCTGCCCCCGGTGGCGACAAGATGGTGCCCGTACTCGTGTGCGACAACGGTGGGGATCGTCATGTTCGCACACCCGCCGCCCGATCGGAAGAACCGCACCGTGTTAGAGTTGTAAAAAGCGTTGCACGACCCCGCTTCGTTCACGTAGACATTGAAGTTGAGTTGCCCCGCGATCGTCGGGTATGCGGGGTTCGCCGCGAGTACCAGGTCTCGTGATCGGTTGATGTTCACATAGGCGTTCATCTCCGCACGCCGAAACTCGGACGTATTCGCGGCGTTGAACAGAAAGTCAGCCGCCTCCCCCGCGCCGATATTCACACTCAATGCTTCCACCGGAGTCGCCGAGTCGTTCACACGGAAGTAGCGACCGATCACGCTCGCCGAGAGTGTAAATGGGCCGGCGTCGCTGGTCGGGATCGTGAACGCACCGGCGGCGTCGGCCGTCACCGTCGTCGCCCCGAGGGTCACATTCAAATACGGCAGCCCCGTCGGCACCTCCGGGTCGCACAGGTCGGCGCGGAAACTGTTGGTCGCGTTGCCCCGAGCCACGCCCGTTATGTCCAGTTCGTGTACCAGCGATTCATGGTGCAGCAGTTGCCCGTCGAACGCATCGACCACGAACAGCCGCTCGGCATGACGCGGTGTGTTGGCCAGCCCGTTGTCGGCGGTGAACTCGAACGCTAGCCGAGGCGCGACAACTTGATCGTCGACTCCCGCCCATATCACCAGCCTCGTACCCCCGAAGTTGACAAAGTCCGGTCCTGCCAGAAGCGTCGCGTCGTGCAGCGCGTCTTGTCCAACCAGCCGCTGCTCATACCCCGGCGCGAGCTTGAACGAACGCACATCACGCAGCGCTGACCGCACCAGCACGATGGGATTCCCAGGCTCGTTGCGTGCCAGCAGCCGCGCCTCGCCGCGGAACACCGGGATCCCCGCTCGCTCTTGCGCAAAGTACACGAGCGTGAAGCGGTATTCCCCAGTGCCCGGGTCGTACATCACCGGCTGTGTCGCCCGAGCGTCCTCCAGCAGGCTGTGATTCTTCAGTTCCGCGAACTCGGCCCGGAACATCGGCGCGTGCCGAAGCATGAACCACACTGCGTTGTCGGTCGCCGACCCGCCCTTCGATAGATCGGGGCCGAACAGCGATGTGATCGCTCCGCTCCCGGCCCTGTACGCCACGACGTCCGTGTACTCGGCAAAGAACTCCGCCTCGGCACCATTCCGCGGCGTGCGGTCCTGCTGCACAATATCCACCCCTAGCGATGATCCAACACACCACAGCATCGCTGTTATTGCAACTACCGCACGAAAGCCACAAGTGTTCATGGAGGCTCCCTGATAACGCTCTGCATTGAGCGGGCGTCATCCGTTGCCCGCACGTTGCTTCGCTGGATTGAATCGGCCCGCCGACCTCTCGATCGGTGGGCCGGGATGATCGTACATTCGAGCCCGTTCCAACGCGGCCCGAACCCAACTTAGCCGCACGGCGTGAAGAACGCGCCGATGAAGTCGAAGAAGTCCTGACTGTTCGTGACACTGTCCCCGTTGAAGTCCGCGTTGCCCGCGAAGAACGCCGAGAGGAAATCGAAGAAGTCCTGGCTTGTCACGAAGCCGTCGCCGTTGAAGTCCGCGGGGCACTCCACCGGCGGCGTGCATCCCAATACGCTCACCGAGAAATCATCGACCGCGGCTTCGACCAGCGAACCGGTATCCAGGTCCGCCGCGATGAACCGCACTCGCATCTGCGCAGTGGGGGGGAGGAACGAATCCGATGTGAACTCGTTGAAGATCCATCCGCCCGACGTGCCGGGACCGGCCGGCCCGACCGTCTCGACCGTGGTCCATGTGGAGCCGTTGTTGTTGGACAACTGCACCACGAACACATCGGCGTTTGGCGCGCCGCCCGTGTCGTTGGAATACCACCGCCAGTACGACACGCGAGCCCCCGTTGTCCCCGCCAAGCTGAACGCCGGCGACACGAGCGTCGTCGTGCCGCCGTCGACGTCCGCCTGTCCAAGCCCACCGCCCACCGTGCCTTGCCCAGTGAAGAAGCAGTTCACACCCGCGCCCGGGGTGTGGTCGTCCTCCGGCTGCGCCGCCGTCCCGTTCGGGTCGCCTCGTTCCCACTGCCCCGTCCCGGCAGTATCGCCCGCGATCCCGAGTTGCCAGCCCATATTGGTCTCAACATCGTCGCCAAACGCAACCGACGACGAGAACGCACTCACGGAACCAAACGACGCCGCCGGCGCGCCGGGCGGGCTGCTGGCGGTCGTCCCGCCAGCAGCCTGTGCCGTCACGTAGTACGACACACTTGTCCCGCACGGGATCGCCGGGAACACCGCGTCGTACACATTCGCCGACACCTGCGTCATCGGCGTCGAGGTATATCCTGACCCCGTGTTGTAAAACAATGTGCCGGTCCCGGCGACCGGGGTTCCCGACACTCCGACAACGTTCACCCGGAACGCCACCCCGCCCGTGGGATCGAGCAAGGCCGGACGACCGCTCGGGTATTCAAAGTCGATCAGGCTGAGTGCCGGCCCGGGCATGTTGTGATCGGTGAACCCTTGATTGATCTGCGTGTAGTGCGGCGTGCCGTTGAAGATGTTCGCATCGTCATCGTCGAGCGTCAGGAAATCAATCGTGATGTTCGGAGCGATGCTCGTCCCTTGGTGCAGCGGCATCGAGTTGATCGCCAGTGCGGAAATAATGTCCCGGTAGTTCAGCGGGTTGCTGGCGAGCAGATATGTGCGTGTGCTCCATACGCACCCGGAGATCAGTTGCCCGCACGAGTGGATCGCCGAGCCGCATGTCGAACACCCCGGCGTCTGGTACAGACACGCGTTGTCCGCGTTCCGGATCCCGTTCGAGCAGTTGCTCTGGAAGCCGATACCCAGCCGCGGGTCGTCGGTGATCAGCACACCCAAGATATCGCCAAACCCTTCGCCGTACGCTCCCTGCCCGCTCCCGGCAGAGTTGACCAAATGGTGCCCATACTCGTGGTGAACCACCGTGCCGAACGCCGTATTCGGGCACGATCCGCCCGCAAGGTAAAAGTTGATCGACCCCCCGTCATAGAAAGCGTTGCACGTCTGCGCAAGGTTGACATTGATCTGGAACTCGGTCTGCCCGGCGATCACCGGGAACGCCGGGCTGTACTGCAGCGTGTAATCACGCACGATATTCGAGTGCAGGTACGCATTCACCTGCGACCGCACCGTGTCGTCCGTGTTCGATGCGTTGTGGACGAAGTTCGCAGGCCCGGGCGGCACGACGTTCAGTGTCAGGTTCTCCGTCGGCCCCGCGTTGCTGCTCACCACAAAGTACTGCCCTCGCATGTCGGATTCCACGGCCACCGGCGTGTTGCCGCCGTTGGGGATCGTGAAGTTCCCCGACGCATCCGCGAACACCGATGTGCCGCCGATCGACACTCGTGCATACGGCATCGCCGCCGATGCCTCCGGCCCACAAATATCAGCGTTCGCATTCGCCGTCGCCATGCCACGCACGCTCCCGCTCACGTCCGCATGGAGAATGGTGCTTTCGGTGTACAGCACATCGCCCGACAGCGCATCGACGATGAAGATCCGCCGATCAAACCGCGGCGTCCCTTCCATCGCGTTGTCCGCTGTCAGCACGAGCGCCAGCGCCGGCGGCACCCGCATCTCGTCCACGCCCGCCCACACCACCAGTTCGGTAGCCGAGAAGTTGGCCATCCCGGGCGCGCGTCCACGGACCGCCTTGTGCAGCGCGGCTTGCGAGATCACTTTCGCGTTCGCGTCCGCCGGCACACTGAAGTCTCCCAAGTCTTTCAGCGACGACTTCGCAAGCACCACCGGGAACTCCGCTTCGTTCCGCGCCAACACGCGAAGGTCCGATCGGTACACCGGCACCCCATCCTTGTACTGCGTGAAGTACACCAGTGTGTGCTTGTACGTTCCGGTCGCGGGGTCGAACATCAGCGGCACCGTCGGGCTTCCGTCGCCCGTGCGGTTTTCCTGCCGAAGATCACCCGCCGACACCCCGAAGATCCCCGAGTGCCGCGTGACGAACCACTGCGCCGCGTCGATCGCGCTCGGCCCCGACGAGAACGCCGCTCCGTACACACTGCTCACACGCCCCGACGCCTCTCGGTACAACCCCGACTGCGAGTTCTCCTGAAGAAACGCGCCGCTCCCGGCGTTGTCGGCAACCCGGTCGTTGCGTGCGTCCGACGCGCTCGCCGGCGAACCGGCCAGCATCATCAGCAGTCCGGCCCCGATTGCCATCATTTTCGTTCGTGCGGTCATGTGTACTCCTCTTCTAGAAATGAAAAACACCTCGTGCGCCATGCACGCCCGTTCCCGGGTGCGAATCCGGGGCGGGTGTACGAAACAGTTGATCATCAATCAGCAAGGCGTAAAGAACGCCGTGATGAAGTCAAAGAAATCCTGGCTGTTGGTCGAGCCGTCGTTGTTGAAATCCGCGTCCCCCGCGAAGAACGCCGCCACGAAATCAAAGAAGTCCTGGCTGTTCACGATCCCGTTCTCATCAAAGTCCGCCGGGCACATCACCGGACACACCGCGTCGGCAGTCACCACGACATCATCCACCGCCGCCTCGATCAGCGAGCCTGTTCCTGCATCGTCCGCGATGAAGCGCACCCGCACCGCCGATGTCGGCGTGATGTACTCCGACACCGCGAACTCCCGGTAGAACCACCCGCCGTCGGTTCCTTCGCCCGCCGGTCCGACCGTTTCAAGGTTGACCCACGTCGCGCCGTTGTTCCCCGAGATGTCCACTCGGAACGTATCCGTTTCCGGTGCACCGCCCCGTGCGTTGGAATACCACCGCCAGTACCCGATCCTTGGATTCTCCAGCCCGCCTACGTCCAGCACTGGCGTCACCAGCGTTGTGAACCCGCTGTCCACATCTGCTTGTCCCGCACCGCCCCCGGCCGTCCCCTGCCCCGTGAAGAAGCAGTTCACCCCGGCACCCACCGTATGGTCGTCTTCCGGCTGCACCGGTACTCCTGACACCGTACCGATCGGGTTTGCCCGGACCCATTGCCCGCTCGTCGCCGTATCGCCGGGCGCACCCAGCGTCCAACCCAAGTTCGCCTCCGCGTCGTCCGCAAACACCGTCGCTACCGCCGACACGTTCGCCACCAGCGGCGACCCCGCGCCCCCCGGCGGGAACGTCACTGTCACGCCGCTTGTCGTCTGTCCTTGAACATAAAACTGCACGCTCGAACCGCACGGCGCGGGCGGCAGCGTCCCCAAGAACAAGTTCCCGATCACCGCCGACGGCACCGACTCCGTGAACCCACCCGACGACCCCACCCGCGTGAACAGCCGGAGCGATCCCGCTTGCGGGAACTGCCGTGCCCGACCGAACTCAATGGTCATCGGCAGTGCCAGATCCGGCGACACGCTCGACGGCGCACCGCCGGGTATCGATATAAACAGCCCGTTGTCACGCAGCCATGCCCCGGCCCACTTGAACCCCGCCCAGACTTCTTCCGCGTTGGGCAGGATCTGATCCGCCGGTAGCAAGAAGCCCGTCTGCCCCGTATCCCGGCACTCCACGCCCCACCCGATCATGTTCCGTGCGCCATACGCCCAGTCCGACGCCGTCCCATTGGCTGGATAGATCGTCGTGAACGTCGGCCCGCCGACATACGTCGAGCCATGGACCCCGAAGATCGACGATACCACGCCCGCGTTGAGCGTGTCGAACAACCCCGCGTCCGCCGGCGACTCCGCCGTATACCCCCACGCCGACAGCACCAGTTGCGAAAAACTATGCACGTCGATGTGCATGAGCATGTTCGGGTTCGACGATACGAAGTTCGACATGACCGTGGTCTCGGGTTCCGAGAATGCCGACGGCCCGCGGTACGTCTCGTTATTCGTCGCGCCGCTCGAACCACCCGCCGGCAAGACGCCCCACTGGAATCCCCAGTTGCGGTTCAGGTCTACGCCGAACGTCCCGTCCCCGTTATCGCGCCGGTTCTTGCGCCACATCCGGTTCGTCGTCCACGTATGCACATACCCGTCGGGGTTCATGCACGGCACAATGTAAAACTCGTAGGTGTCCAGTAGCGACCGGATCTCCGCGTCCGTTTCGTACGTGCGCACCAGTCGATCCGCGATGTACGTCACGCTCATCCCAGTCACCCATTCGCGCGAGTGCTGCAAGCCGTGGATGAAAATCCCCGGTTTGTTCGGCCCACCCACCGCGCTCGTCACGCGGATGCCGAAAATGTCGCGAGCCTGCAGCGACTGACCAACCACGAAGTTGCTCGCCAGATCCGGCCGTAGGGCCACCAGGCTTTGCGTGTACGCGCGCATCTGCGCGTAGTCCTTGTATTCCGCGAACCAGTCTACACCGCGCTGCTGATGATGCGCTTGTATCCGCGCCCATTCCGCGTCGATGAGTTTCTGCAAGTTCTCGATCATCACCACATACTCGATCCCGGCTTCTTTGAGCAGCGGGAACTTCTCCGGACTCACCATGTAGTCCGTCGCGCCAAACAACGGTGCCCGGCAGTTGTAAGGCTCCAGTTCCAGCGAGGTCATCACACGCCGCTGCCGTTCGCTTTGGATGCTTACCCGAACCACTCGATAGCCGTCATACCGCTCGCGCCGGTCCTGTTCTGGGTTGCCTGCGTGTTCAACCGCCTCCACGGCTGATTGCTGCCGGGCTTCAGAGTTGGACGCTCCACCCGTCAGGGCTACGAGGCTTATTCCCGCCGCGATCCATCGCTTCGACTTCGGGGTCATCATCAAATCCATTCCTGTCGCTCCTCTTCGCGGGTCTGCACGCAAACAACGCAGCGGCGGCCAATCCTCCCCGCCCCATTCCCCGGCCGGATGCCAAGGATCTTCATTTAACCCGCCCGTTCGATTTCCCCCCGTTCACGGCGGTCTCATTCAGGTTGTGTACCCCAAACGAGCGATCAAACGGCTCGCACGCACCCTGACCTCGCTTCATCAGCGCATCTGTTGAAGTCCGGAGTGCCCGAAACTGTTCCTAGCCCAAGTTGTCACCGACTGCCACTCAACCGACTTCCTCAATACCACAATAGACTACACGAAAATTCCTCTCAATGCGACCCGTCATTCCGCTCCGTCCCGAGTTTCTACCAAAAACGTGCTCGTCCGGCGAGTTATTCGTCCATTATCTCATTTTTGATCCAACACCCAAAGAAATTCAGAAATCAATCAACCTGCACCCTGCAAACACCCTATTCATTCTTATTTCTTGTATCATGTTTCCGCACGGATGCGCTCACCGCACTGGACGCGAACACTCGGCGTCTTCGGGCACGGCCTTTGCGTGCGCCTCGACTCGTGAGGGTTCCACTATGACTTCGATGCTCTGTGCCTGGGTGGCGGTCTCTGCGTGCATTCTGCTAACTGGGGTTCAGCCGGTCGAACCTCTCAAAGTCAAACCACCCATCATCCCTCCCAAACACCCCAAACCGGCTCCCGCAGACAAGCCGGTGGACACCAACACCCCCAAGGCACCCACTCCTGATCCAGCCGATTCCGGAGATGCCCTGCTCCCGTTCCCCCACCCCCTCATCACCGAAATCCTGTTTGCCGTCCCCGCTGGTGAAAACGGCGACGCCAACCGCGACGGCTCTCGCCACGCCACCGGCGACGAGTTCATCGAACTCATCAACCCCCACTCGAAGCCCATCCAACTCAAGGGCTACACGCTGACCGACCGCAACCCCCCCGGCAAAGGCCAACTCAGGTTCGTCTTCCCCGCACTCGAACTCCCACCCGGCGGCGTCGTCTTGATCTTCAACGGCTGCGAGCAAGGCTGGGGCAAGGGCGAGCAAAGTCTCCGCGTCGTCGGCGACGCCAAAGCCCCGCCGAAACACCCCAACCCGCACTTCCACGGCGCGTTCGTATTCACCCTCAAGAACACCTCCGACCGGACATCTTGGAGCAACACCGGCGACTACGCCCTGCTCTCCGACGTGAGTGGGAACCCGATCCACTGCGTCCACTGGGGCGATTTCAACGAACCTGTTCCCGCCGCCACTCTCACGGAGAAACTCCCCATCACGACCAAAGCCAGCCTTCAGCGGATTTCTCTCGCCGGCCCTTTCACAGCCCACACGGATATCGAGTCTCCCGAACCGCCCTCGACGGGCGACGACGACCCCGCGACCATCCCCAGCAACCTCCAGCGCGGCCGTCCATTCTCACCTGGATGGTTCGCGGCCGGGACGCCCGCCGCTCACCAAGACCCGACTCCCCAACCCACGGATGGGAACCGCGAACGCAAACGTGAGAAGAAGTGAAAGGGCTTTGGTATCGTTCGAGCGATGGCACGCCGGTGCCGTGCCTGCTTTGGTAGGTGGTTTGACTCTTGATGCCAAGCCCCTTCCTGCCACTACACTCACCGCATACACATGCGGCGACTCCCACCTCTCATCCATGCACTCCTCGCCCTCGCCGGCCTCGTCGCGGCCGCCTTCTTCCTCGTCGGTCGCACTTTCACCGACCGCTTCCTCGTCACCCAGTACCTCTACTGGACCCCCTCACTCGCGTTCCTCGCCATCACACTCGGGCTTTCGCTCGGCGCCTTGATCTTCGGAGCCGTCCGTATCTCGGCGATCCCGAAGCGCCATCGCCCCGCACGCTTCCGCTCCGTCCGCCTGACCCGCGCCGCCCTCACGGCCTCGCTGCTGATTGCCCTTCACATCGCGTTTATCGAATGGCGAAGTTGGCGATACATCTTCCCCGCCCCACCGGCTTCCAGCGATCACTCCCTCATTGTCCTGCACTGGAACATGACCTATGTCGAGCCCGGCCAGTGGCAGGCGTTCCTCGACGCGATGCCGATCGACCCCAAGCCCGACATCATCGTCCTCACCAACCCCATCTGGTCCAGCGAAATCGGCGAACTCGCGGACCGCCTCGGCGAGGAATACCGCGTCGTGCGTGTCGGCACCTTCGGTGTTGCCACACGGTTTGGCATCAGCGTCTCTGCCTCCGCTCGGCTGGGCATCCCCACCGCCGATTCCCCCGCGCTCCTCGCCACGCCGCGCGACCCCGACATCACGACCGGCGAACTCCTCCCATCATGGAGTCCCATCCCGCGCGTCGGCGGCTCGTCGCGCGACCCAGGGCACATCATGGCCGTCGAACTTGATACCACGGACGTACTCGGCCGTTCGCTGGTGGTGTGGGGGATCGACCTGCCGTCGGATATCACCCAGTCGCGCTACGCCTCCGCTCGCACGGCGTCGCAGACGATCGATGCGATGATGGCCGCCACCCCTTCGCTCACCACCACAGCCTCTCCCACCCCCTCCAAGCCGCTGTCCGCCCCCGACCTGATCGTCGGAGACTTCAACACCCCGCGCGGCTCCGCGTCGCTCTCCCTCCTCAATCGCGGCTTTCCCCACGCCTTCAGCCAGGCGGGCCACGGGTACGCCGCGACCTGGCCGCGCCAACGCCGCGGTCCGCTGGGGCAACGCGTCCCCAACGCCGCGCCGATTTTCCACTTGGACCACACGTTCGTCGCACCGTGGCTGCGGGCGAGCAAGTACGAACTCATCGACCCCGGCATCGCCGAGCATTACGTGCATCGGGTGACGGTCACGCCGGGGTAGGTCGCACGCCCGTGGGCCAACGGGCCGAGCAGCCCGATCCCGCGAGTTCATGAATCGTGCGAGATGGGAAACCTCGCACCACGCCATCATGTCGCCGCGCTGCCACGCGGCCTCGGCCACTCGATCCGCCACGGCGAAAACAGCGTCAGCTCCGCCGCGGCCCGCTCCACGCGCGCGGCGTGGGACTTCTTCGACATATCCACCGGCTCACGCTGCACGATCACCAGGGTGTCGTGCTTGCCCACATGCCGGACTTCTTCCGCCGTGGGCACCGCGGCGGGTTCGTACCGCCGCCCGGGCAGGTACACCATCCACCCCAGGTGCGGCGAGAACCGATCCCACACGATGTACTCGTCCTTAACCCCCGGCAGGTTGAGTTCATAACACCCCGCCGTCACGTCCACGCACAGCACCGGTCCCCAGCACGCCGCCAGCGTGACCATGATCTGCGCCACCAGGTCGGCGTCCTCGAAGCAGAGCGAGTTGGGCGTCAACTCCAGCCTGACTTCGTTTGGAACGTGGTACGCCGTGCTCCCAGCGGAAACGCTGAGTTTCACCGCGTCGCTCCCATCGGCTCGGGCGAGTTCGGGAAGCCTCCCGTTGTGCAGACTCAGCCAGTACCCGCCGCAGTACATCGGCTTGTACGGCCGCACGTTGCCTTTCATCAAGCCGCGGTGCACGAGATCCAGCACCGCCGCGGGTTTGCGAGGGTCCACCACTGGCCCAAGCCTGGAGCCTGCACACACCTTGCGTAGATCGTGCCAGGTGCGGAACATCGGGTGCAGTTTCGCCAGCCCGCGGAGCATGGCAACCAAGCGGTCGCGTACCTGCTCGGCGGTCTCGTGCCGCGGACCCCAGCGGGCCTCAATCTGAGTGGGCGGTAACGGTTCGCGTCGCTTCGCGGGCATGGTGCCTCCGATCGAGTACGCTGCAACTCACATCCCCATCGCCCCCGCCATCGCCGTGCCCATATCCGCCGGCGACATCGCCACCTTCACCCCCGCGGCCCGCAGCGCGGTGATCTTCGCGTCCGCCGTGTCGTCCGCGCCGCCGATGATCGCCCCGGCGTGTCCCATCCGCTTCCCCGGCGGGGCGGTCTGGCCGGCGATGAACGCCGCCACGGGTTTCTTGATGTGCTTCTTAATGTACTCCGCGGCTTCGATCTCGTCGGTCCCGCCGATCTCGCCGATCATCAGGATCCCGTGCGTCTCAGGGTCGCGCTCGAAGAGTTCGATGCAGTCGATGTGGTTCAGCCCGCGGATCGGATCCCCGCCGATCCCGACGCACGTTGACTGTGCCAGCCCGAGTTGCGAGGTCTGCCACACGGCTTCGTAGGTCAACGTCCCGGAACGTGACACGATCCCCACCGCCTTCCCTTTCTTCGCCTCGGAGATGTGCGTGTGAATGTACCCCGGCATGATCCCGATCTTGCACCCCCCGCCCCCCTTGGCGATCGACGTGTACGGATCCGCCCCCGACTCACCCGTCCCGGTCTTGCGACCCGGCGTGATGATCCCCGGGCAGTTCGGGCCGATGAGGATCGGAAGGGATCGAGGGATCGAGGGATCAAGGGATCGAGTAATAGTTTTTCCCCCTTGATCCCTCGATCCCTCGATCCCTTGATCCCTTCCCCACTCATCCAGCACCGCCCGCGTCCGCACCATGTCCTGCACCGGCACGCCCTCGGTGATGCAGCAGATCACGCGGATCCCCGCCTCGGCGGCTTCGAGGATCGCGTCGGCGGCGAACGCCGGCGGCACGAAGATCATCGTCGCGCTCGCGCCGGTCGCCTTCACCGCCGCGGCGACGGTGTCGAAGATCGGCAGCCCGTTGGGATCCTTCGTCCCGCCCTTGCCCGGCGTGACGCCGCCGACAACCTGCGTGCCGTAGAGGTGGCACCCCTTGGTGTGGACCGCGCCGAACGCGCCGGTGATGCCCTGACAGATGACTCTGGTATTCGCGTCAACGAGGATGGCCATAGTGACCAAAGATAGGCGGACCAGAGGGGGGGAAGGGATCGAGGGATCGAGCGAACGAAACAAGGCACGCGGGGCGAACCCCGCGTGCCTCGTGCTTCCTCCTCGATCCCTCGATCCCTTGATCCCTCGATCCCTTCCCCCCGGATCCCTTCCCCTTCAGGCCGCGTTCCTGGCCTGGGCCTGGCTCACCGTCGCTCCTTCACCGCCGACGCCGAACTGCACGATCACGGCGTCGGAGGGTTCCCCAGGGCGGGTGCCGCGGAACCCCTGGACGATGTACTGCGCCCCCGCGCCCGCCGCCGACGTGGGAACGGTCGAGTCGTTGAAGAAGGAGCGGCGTGACTCGGACGTGGTGCCGGGCGCGCCGCCGACGCCGACGAACCCTCCCTGGCCGGGGAGTTTGCGCGAGACGGTGAAGAACGTCCCCGTGCTGGCGGCGGACTCGGTGGCGGTCCAACTCAGGGTGATGCTCCCGTCGCTGTTGAGCACGACGGAGAAGTCGCTGGGCTTGCCCGGCGCGGCGAGGGGGGACGGGGGGGCGGGTGGGGGGATCTGCGCCGCGGCGTAGACCGCGCTGGGGCTAGGCTGCAGTTCGGCGTAGGCCTTGATCTGCCGTATGAGGTCCGCGACGTTGTTCCGCATGAGCCGGGCGTTGTTGTTCTGGGTGACGGTCGCGGCCTTGGCCGCCTCGCGGCTCACGACGGCGGCGTTGAACGACGCCCGCGCCGTCTCGGTCGCCCCTTTGAGGGCCGTGACCAGCGGCAACGTAAGTCCCACTGAAGTAGGTGCCGAAAACCAGATCGGCCAGTGCGACTCGCAGAACTCGATCTGACCAATGACGGTGTCGGGGATGATGGACATGGCGATATTCCTTTTTTCAATTACGCCCGGCCCCAAGTTTCCTTGCGGCAACGGGCCGCGAGTGGTATATTGACCCGATGCGAGGGTGTACGCATCACCGCTGCTCGGGGCTGGCGGGAGAACCATTGAGTTCATCGGCCCGCACAAGCGTGTCCTGAAGCCGGGAAGACCATCGATGCCGAACTTCGTTCCAATGACGGCCGCACACGCTTACTTGGCCCCTCCCTCCCCCGGCTTGGCCCCTCCCCCCCCCGACTTCGCCCGCGCGCGGGCCTGGTTCGTGACCCCCCGCGGCGCCGCGCCGTTCGCGCCGCTGGTGCTCATCTGGGCCTTCGTCCTCACGGTCCTGTCCGGCGCTCAACCCGTCCGGGCGCAGGAAACGACCATCGAGCACGTCTTCAGCGCGGGTGTCATGGAGACCTGCAACGGGTTCTTTCAGAGCGAGTGGACCCAAGAGGTCATCGACATCACCCCGCCGCCGGGCCTGATCGTCCAGACCATGCGCGTCCGTGTGATTGTCGAACAGGTGAGCGTGAACCACAACTCCTTCTCCGACGAGATTACGACCGCGACCGCCGAGGCGGTCGTCGGCTTCGGGCCTGCCGGGGTGCCCGCCTACGGGCCGGGGCCGTTCCTGGACCACCGCTCGGTCGGCGACCGCTTCGAGCAGGGGACGACCGGGGTCTTTGACTACGACTTCGTCGAGCCGGGGAACCTGCCCACGTCCTTCGGCGCGTCTTCGCTCGTCACGATCGGGCCGGTCCTCCCGCAATCGCGCGGCACCGTGCGCGTGACCTTCTCGGGACGCGTCCAGGTCACCTACAACCCCGCCGACACGACGCTGCTGCGCCTCTTCGAGATCCAGCGCGGGCGAGGCTCCCCGGGCCCGTTCCCGGCGATCACGACGGTAGAAGTTCGTGAGGAGGCTCTGGAGTTGAACGAGCCGATCGGCACGTTCACGGCGGTATCGGGCACCGTCCTGGTCACGCGCGAAGACGGCACGATGCTCACCGCCGGCGTCGGCACGGACATCTTCCAGAACGACACCGTCGAAACCGATCCTGGCGAGTCCGCCGACCTGCTGTTCGTGGACCAGACCGCATTCACGCTGGGCGAGAACGCGCGGCTGCTGATCGACCACTACCTCTTCGACCCCGAGGCAGGTGCTCCCAGCGGGCCCGGCCCGCACCCGGTCTTTGTGTTTTTCGCCGACCACATCCTCCCCCGGCCCCCGGAGCCGGTCCTGAACGTGGGCGGCATCGGGAGCATCGGCGTGCGCGGGCTGCGCGGCGAGCCGTTGCCGCTCACGATGGAGATGGTCCGCGCGTTCAACCTCCCAGCCGGCGAGTTCCGGGTCGCGCTGGACGTTGCCTTCGTCGATCCGGCCATGAGGCTGGACGTCTCTCTTGATTACGTCCCGCTCGGCTCGTTCTCCCGTGCCGCGGGGACGCCCGACCCGGCGGGGTTCACGCGCCTGGCGTTCACTGTCCCCGCCGGGGCCGTCCCGGCCGTCGGCCCGGTCGAACTCCGCCTCGTGTGGAGCGGCGCGATGGGCACCCGCTTCCTGGTCGATAACGTCACCGGCCCCGGGTTCACCAACCCCGGCTTCGAGATGGGGTCCGATCCCTGGTGGGTGCGCGGCGACGGCATGGTTGGCTTTGCGGGCGTCACCTTCGGCGGGCTGTGCCGCGGGAGCGGGGAGTTCGCTCCCGGCGGGAGCATCCCCGTCGGGGGCGCGGCGCAGAAGATCGTCGCCGCCGATATGAACGTGGATGGGATCATGGACCTCGTCACCCTCACGCAGATCCAGCTCGACCCGCCGGGAACACCGTACCGCGTGACGGTCGCGCTGGGCACGGGCGGCGGCGGGGGGGGTGGTGGTGG
>JBGSIF010000120.1:0-8462 GCA_041742635.1 Phycisphaerales bacterium | reverse complement strand
GCCGCGGTTCAATCCGAACTGGGCTACACGGCGCTGCGCTCGGTGCGGGTGCAACCGACAACCGCGCCCGGCCCGAGCAACACACCCATGGTCGCCGCGACGATCGAGACGGCCCATTTCGCGGTCGATCCGTCACCGATGAACGGCCTTGTGCCCCCGCCCGGTTACCAAGGTGTCGCAGGAGCAACCACGCCGTGAACTCACGCGAACTGCTCGCATCCCCTCGCGCGTCGCTCGCGGGCACGCTGTTAGCGCCCGCGCTGCTGCTGCTGCTGGTACGAACACTCGTGGGTGGCCCCGGGTCGGCCCCCGCGTCGGTTTCGCTCACGCCCGGTCCCGGATCGTTGCTCGCCCCCGCTCCGCTGCTCAGGCCCGTTCTGTCGCCGGCACAGCAACGCGCCCAGGCGTGGATGCGAGAGCGCACGCTGTATCGGTCCGGCCCCGACTCTTCGCCGATGGAATCGCCTGTACCGCCGGCATCGACCGCCGCCGTTGCTCCCCCCGCGGCAACTGAGCCCTCCGTTCCCACGCCGACGCTTCCGGCTCACGACCCCCTCGATTCCATCACGATCTCCGCCATTATGGGTACTGGCAGCAGCGGGTTCGTCTCCGTCGGCGGAACCGTGCTGCGCCTCGGCGACGTCATCGCACCCGGCTGGCGCATCACTGGTATCGATGGGCGAAACCGGCTCATCACGGTCTCCGACGTCGGCAACCAACTCCGCACTCTCCGAATGGGGCAGTAAAGCGGACTCTCGACGCCGCGTTTACATCATCCGAATCAGAGCCGCGACGGCATACAACCCGGCGACCTCCTCTCGCGGCACCGTCTTGGGTGCGTACGCCGGGTTGAGCGGCTGAAGCCGGATCATCGCGTCGGTGTCCCCGTTGGCACCGGGCTCAAAGTACACCCGCTTGAACGTCGTTTCGTGGTCTGGTTCCAGCCTCACAAAGCAGTCCGCGCCGGACTTGATCGCGAGTTCCGGAGAGAACACCACGATGTCCCCTTCCCGATATTCCGGCAACATGGAATCCCCAACGACCCGCGCCGCAAACGCGTCCGGATCCGTGATGTTCGGCGCTCGCACATAATCATCCGCGACTCGCGCCGGGTAGCCCAGATCGGTAAACTCCGCGGGATAACCGGCGGCTACGGAGTTGATCAGCGGGATCTCAACCGGCAACATGCTGCGTAGCGGTTGGATCGATCCCGCCGATATCGTCGTGCCGCCGGCGGGCGATGACGTCTGCCCCGACACCGGACGATGATGCTCGATGTCTTTTGTCGAAGGGGTAATCGCATCGATCAGACGCTTGAGATCTCCCGATTGGAACAAATCATCGAGCGTGCTCGCCCGGTTCTTGCTCGTCGCGGAAGTGGGGAGGGGCTGGGCACCGGTCGCGTCGGAGGCACGCGTCAAGATCCCGATGAGTTTGCGCGTCGCCGAGTCGCGTGATTGCAGTTCGGTGATGTGCCGTTTGACACTCGCGGGAGTAGAGCGCCATTCGGCGATCTCCACCAGTTCACCCGGGTTGAAGCCGAGCGCTTGCTCGATCTTTCGCAGCATCCACTCGCTGGGCGGGCTTTCGCGTCGATCGTTCTCGATGCCCGAGAGGTAACTCTTGGTACACGCCGCGAGTGCCGCGAGTTGTTCAAGGGTGAGCCGACGTGCGAGCCGACGCGCCCGGACGAGCGAACCAATCGAGTTGTGTGGGGTATGTTCCATACGATCAGGATTTTGTCTGGTGTATATATGAATAGTGTCGCGTCGAGCGCGCCAAATTCAAGTTTATCCTAACAAAATACTTGCATTTTGTTCTTGGAATAGTAAACTACAAAAAGCGTGTTCAGTAATCAGTGTACATTAGTATGTGTTATAGATAGTACAATTTCCATAAAAATGAGGACACAATGACAATTTCTTCAGATTCAACCGGAACTTGGGCAACCTCGGGCACATCGGCAACCTCGTCGGCGACAGATATGCGTCGTCGGCATGGACGAGAAGCCGTCGAGCGAATCACCGCACGGGCGCAGTGGCTCGAGAATACGGATCGACAGTTGATCATGGCCGTGTTCGAAGACGGGAAGCGACTCAAAGACTTGGCCGCTCTGATGAACGTCTCACCGCGAACGCTGCGGGCGCGTCTGCGGCGCCTGGTGCTTCGTGTTTCTAGTGAACTCTACCAGTTTGTCGCGCTGCACGCCGAATCGTGGCCTCCAAACATGCGTCGCGCGGCCGAGGCGTGCGTTTTCAAGGGGCTTTCGATTAAAGACGCCGCGATTGACTTGGGCGTTTCCTACCACAACGTTCGTCGGCACATCGACCTCGTCAGAGTACTGGCTCGCACGGGAACCCTGATCCAAACGGCGTCGAACGACCCCCTTCGACGCCCGACGGGCTTCGGGCGTCGCACAGGCTCCGCCGCTGCGAATACACGATCGATGCCCGCATCGCCGAACTCTCCGCGACGCCACACGGAGTTCGATGAGGGTGCCCGCGGCATCGCTTCGCGCGACCGTGTCCATGAACGATCATGCCGTTTCGATGACGATTGACTGGCCTCGTGGGGAGGCAGACGAATGAATCATTCAACAACGCCGGGGGCTGCGATCACGCTCATGTGTGACGGGATGAAATGACGCTGGACGTTTCGTACGTAGGGGGATCGCGATGAGGAAGATACGAGCAAAGGTTGCGGTTGTGCATTCGGCACGCGCAGCGCGTGCGTGCGCTGTGTTCGGGGTCGAGTATCCACCACCCCCGCCGCCGGGGTGGTGTGCATCAACGTGCTTCTCCCTGGCGCAGGCGATTGATTCGCAAGTCACGGATGGACAGATTGCCCTGATCAGCGGTCCGAGCGGCTGCGGGAAATCGACCCTGCTCCGTAGTATCGCTTCGCTGTCGAAACAGGCGGGTGGGCTGCATGTCGATAGCACGCGGATCGAATCGCTCGACAAGATGCACCGGTCCGATATCGACGCACCGCTTGTCGATCTCTTCACGCTCGAACTCGATGACGCCATCCGTCTTCTCACCCGGCTGGGTCTGGGTGAGCCAAGGCTGCTGGCTTCACCGCTCCGTGCGCTCTCCGAAGGGCAGCGTCATCGGGCCATGGTTGCGATGGCGCTCGCGCGATCGGCAGAGCGCAGACGGCGCAGCCCTGTGACGCTGACGATCGACGAGTTCGGCTCCGTGCTCGATCGGCTTGGTGCCGGGCTACTCGCGCGGGCCATCCGCCGGGTCATACAACCAAGCAACGATGGGCACAAACCTCGGGCCCGTCCGCGCCTGATCGTTGCAACCGCGCACGAAGACCTCCGGTCGTCACTTCGCCCGGACGTACACATCCGGCTCTCGCTCGCTGGTCTGCAACACACGGTGATCTCGTTGGCCGATAGCCACAGTGGCGAGCGAACGGTGCTCAGCACACGTCTTGGCGGCAAGGGGGCCACATGACTCGCCGTGTGGTGCCATTCGACCGTGAGCAACGCCCCGAACCGGAGGTGCCGCTGCTGGTTCGCGCCGGGTCCGTGGCCGACTATTCGGCGATGTCGCAATGGCACTATAGAAGCCGGCGACCCGCGGCCATCGTGCGAGTGCTCGTGGCGGAATCGATCGCTCCAGTTCCGAACCAGGCGACATGTCTGGGTGTACTCGTGGTGTCGATGCCGGTGCTGAACGGGCGTTGGCGGAATCTGGCTTGGCCGGGACGCTACAGCACTGGGGACAAACGTTCCGACGCGCGGCGGCTCAACGCCGAAGTACGGACGATCTCCCGCGTCGTCATCGACCCCCGGGCACGCGGGCTGGGCGTAGCGACTCGTTTGGTGCGTGCCTACTTATCCGACGCGATCACACCGGCAACCGAAGCCATCGCGGCGATGGCGTCATTCTCCTCGTTCTTCGACGCGGCGGGGATGACGGCGTACCACCTCTCACCCGTACACGAGCACGCGCGCTTTCAGGATTTCTTGAACTCGATCGGTACCAATGCGGACGACGTTCTAAGCCACCCGATGTTCCAGCACCGATTGGCGCGAAGGCAGGCGGTCCGGGCCGAGTTGGAGCGGCTTCGTCGCGCCGCTGGGCGTAAGTGGTTCGATGATTCGCTGAATCACACACAGCGTCTGGCCGATGCCTGTCGTCGAGTGTGCATGCCCCAGACCGCGTACGCCTACACGGCACCAGACCGCCGATCGGCGCACCCGTGGCGAAGTTGATCATCCGTTGTTCGATACACCGTTCTGTCTCACGACTGGGAGGGTTTCATGGGTACCGCAAAGCGTTCGGAAGTACGGCGGGCAACGAGTGCAGGACAGCGTGTGCAGGGCACCGCCCCAGAGAGTTTCGTGATGGGTGATCTGGCTGTTCCAGTGCCGAGCGTGCCGAAACGCAGGGGCACGACGCCGTGCTCGATCACGTTTTTTCTGACGCTGCAACAGCGCTCGCAGGTCATCAAACGCCTTGAACAAGTCAGTCCGATCCGGACCCGCGCGCTGCTGATTGCCCTAGGTGTGCGACGCTTGAAGACTCGATCGGGGGCCACATTGTCCGATGCAATCACAGGAGGGTGCCATGAGTAAGTCGTCCAAGTCCAAACGGTACATGACGCGGTCGCTGGCGGCGGGCCAGACCGACCTGCACGCGCTGGCGCGTGAATACGAGATGTCGCTGATCGAGATGGCGCAGTGGGTGCGGCGTCCACGCAACGCGGAAACGCTGATGATGCTCGAAATGCTGCTTGAGCGGCGTGCATCGCTCCTGCTTGCTGATGCCCGAGCACAGGCGGCCGACGCACTGCGGCGAATGGCGACGGCGGATTCGCCGAAGGAAACAGCGCGGCGCGCGTGCATCGACCTGCTGAAACTGCAACTCGGAAAAGAAATTTCAGCGCGGCGTGCCGCGAACGACGACGAAGCAGGGGCGGACGACGGGCAAGCCGCGGATTTGAATCGGCTGATGCAAGAAATGGCACCCGCGACCGCCGACGAGCACGATGATGGGCGCACAAAGGTCGCCGCGGCGCAACCCTGATTGCCGCAATGGTACAGGTCGCGTCTTTTCAAGTTCATTTACAGCCACGGGTTACAGAGGAGGGGCAAATGATCCCATCACGGGGCGGCCGATCGATTGTGAGAACGAGGGCGGGCAAGGTTGAACTATCGCCGCCGCGGACGCCCGCCGCGCTGCACGAGTGGTTGCGGCAAGCGATGAAGATCGAACTGCCGACGAGCGGTTTGATTGACGGGAACACCGCGCCATTCGACTATGTGTGCCATACGTTCTTCGAGGGGCGGCGATTCGATGCGTCCGGAAAAGCGGTGGGCACCTTTGCGCCGGCCGACGCGGCGGTCTGGGCGAGCCGCGGCGGGGGCAAAACCTTCCTCGGGGCGGTTGCCACGATGCTTGACCTGGTCTTCAAAAAAGGGATCGAGGTCCGGATCCTGGGCGGGTCGCTGGAGCAATCACAACGGATGCACGAGCACCTCCGCCGATTGTTTGAAAGCCCACTAATTTCTTCGTTACTCGATGGCCCGATCACGCAGCGAAGCGTCTTGCTGCGCAGCGGCTCGCGGGCGCAGGTGCTGGCGCAGTCGCACACGAGCGTGCGGGGCACGCGCGTGCAGAAAGTGCGATGTGACGAGGTCGAACTCTTCGACCGGGAGGTGTGGGAAGCGGCGCAGTTGGCGACGCGATCGCTACGTGTGGTCGGGCCATGGGGTTCGTTGATCCGTGGGAGTATCGAAGCCCTGAGCACGATGCACAAGCCGTACGGGCTGATGTGGAACATCGTGGGTGAATCGGCGATCGGAACCGCGCCGGACGACGCGGCGAAGCGAAGGCTGTTCCGATGGGGGATCGTCGATGTCCTCAGCGAGTGCGGGGACGAGCATCAGTGTGCGTCGTGTACGTTGCATCCCGAGTGCGGTGGACGGGCGAAGACGTCCGTACCCAACCCCGATCAGTTCGCAAGCATGACGCACGACCTGTCGCGGGTGCGTGTGCCAGGGCATGTCGGGGTGGATGACGCAGTACGCATGAAAGCACGCGTGAGCGAGGACGTTTGGCGTGCCGAAATGCTCAGCCAACGTCCACGGCGGAGCGACAGCGTGTACCCCGAGTTCGATCCGTGTGTACACGTCGGGGACTGGGACTCGTTTGCATGTGCGGCGCAGGATGGGCCGAATCTGGAAGCAGGGCGTGTGATGTGGGTCGCGGGGATGGACTTCGGGTTCCGCTCGCCGACGGTTGTGCTGTTGGCACGGCACGACGAGGCGACCAAGACGCTGTACATCGATGCGGAACACATCAAAAGCGAATGGACACTCGCTCCGCACATCGCGCATGTGCGGAGCGGGATGGCGAATGGGTTCCCGATGCCGGCATGGTTCGGGGTCGATCCGGCGGGGCACCAGCGCAGCGAGCAGACCGGGATCTCGTGCGTCGCCGGGCTGCGTAAAGCCGGGCTTGTTGTGCGGGCACGACGGATGGAACTGCACGAGGGTGTGTCGCTGGTGCGAGCAAGGCTCCGCCCGGCGGGGGGCGAAGGAGGCGCGACGCCGACTTTGTATATCCATCGCCGGTGCGAACGATTGATCGAAGCGATGCAGCGGTACCACTACCCGGAAGATCGGCTCGAGTCGCTGCAACCGGTCAAGGATGGGTTCGACCACGCGGCCGACGCGCTGCGGTACCTGATCGTGAACCTGGACCGCCCGCACCGTACGACATGCGGGAGTTACTTGTAGCCCGAACCCGATCAATATGCGGAGGGGTATTGAAAGCAGACCGGGCCGGCACACGCCGACCCAGTCTGCTGCGATGAAGTGGTATCAACGACCAGCCGGAGTTGATCGCTTGGACGGATTACCAGCGGCGGTCTTTCTTCTGATTCGAGGCCTTGTCGTCCTTCTTATCGTCTTTCTTTTCGGTTTGCGCGGCGCGGGGCTTGTCGTTGGATGCGGGCGCGGCGGGTTTGGCGGAGGCCGGTGAGCGCGACGGTTCCTTGGTCACGGTTTTCGCACCGACGTTTGATCGGGGCTTGGTTTGATCAGGCGACTGAACGGGGAGGGGTTTGGGAAGCGCCTTTTCGTTGGATTTGGAGCCGCCGTTGCCGATGATGGAACCGGAGCGGTCGCGAGGGCGGGCATTGACGGTTTCAGGCTCGCGGACGATGACACGTTCGCGTTGATCGGCGCGGGGTTGGCGGGTATCGGTGCCGGGCTGTGAGGAAAGGTCGTCTTTGGGAGGAGAAGTGAGTTTGTTGCCGCGGCGGACGGGGGTTTCATCGGCTTTGTCGCTGATGGGCTTCTTGGTTTGCTCGGCACCCGGCGTCGGTGTGATAGCACGCGGGGTGCGTGCGGGTTCATCGGGTCGATCTAAACGGCGTTCGGGTGTGACGTAGGTGCGGCCGCCGGAACGTTCACCGGCGTTGCCGCGGTGCCCGCGGTCGTCGTCGCCGTCGCGCCAGTCGTCGCGTCCACGGTTGTCGTGGCGGTCATCGCGGTCGTCACGATGAGAATCGCGCCGGTCATCATGGTCATGGCGGTCATAACCACGGTCGTGGTGATCGTCGTGGTGGTAGAGTTCAAAGTCATGGTTGCCGAAGTCGAGGCGGATGCCGAACTCGACGCCGCGGGTATCGTGGCGGTAGCAGACGCCGTCACGATGAGAGCCGAAGTCGCAGGCATCGCTCACGCTGCAGCGGACGAGTGAGATGGAGACGTAGCGAGAGTTCTCGCGGAGGCGCAGGTCATAGAGGCCGGAGTCGAAGCAGATGTCGGGAGAGCCGCAGTCTTTGTAGACCCGGACGGTGCGACCGACACGGCAGACGTCATACCCACGGCAGAGGAAGGCTTCTTCGATTTGATCGAGGATGGAGCCACGGGTGGAGATGCGGAAGGAGCGGTGATCGATGGTGAGGGTGCCGGCGAAGTCGTAGCAGCGGACGTCGCAGCCGACGTCGTAGACACGCTCGATGTAGACCTGTGCTTCGGCGGACCGCGGGGAGACCGAGACGACACCGGCAGCCGTCGAGAGCGCCATCAGGGTGAGCATCTTGGCAGAGCGGAACATGGAAACCTCCGTGCATCTAGCAGGCGCGACGAGCAGCGAAGACCGGCACGCGCCTGGGTGTCTCCTCGCAAGCGGTAAATGCCCGCTCGTAGATACCACCGCACGGAACGGCACTGGCATGACAACAAAATACCGACTGATCATGTGCGTTGGTTCGGACCAAAGCCGAATGGCGGTGTTGCGCCGTGTGTGTGATCAGGGCTGGAGGCGTGTAGAGGACCACGGGCCAAGCGGGGCAAAGGCGGGTGCCGCGTCACGGTTTACGGGTTGGAGTTCACGCGACCACGCAGCGCGGTCGTGGAGCCGACCGACGCCGCCGACCCAGAGTTCGACGCGCCGCGGCCAGAGACGGAACCCACCCCAGTGCGGGGGGCGCGGAAT
>JBGSIF010000119.1:0-1836 GCA_041742635.1 Phycisphaerales bacterium | reverse complement strand
GCCGAGGCGGTGGAGCGGTGCTTCGCGGACCGGTCGCATGTGCTGGTCGAGGCGGGGACGGGGGTGGGCAAGAGCTTTGCGTACCTGGTGCCCGCGCTGGTGCGGGCGACGGCGTTGCACGAGACCGTGGTGGTGGCGACGAACACGATCGCGTTGCAGGAGCAGTTGGTCCAGAAGGACATCCCGATGCTGCAGGCGGCGCTGGGGGACCTAGGGGCGTGCAAGGCGGTGCTGGTCAAGGGGCGGGGGAACTATGTGTCGATCCGCAGGCTGAAGCTGGCGAGCGAGCGGCAGGACAAGCTGCTGCCGGACGCGGCGGCGCGGCGGTCGCTGCATGTGATCGAGGACTGGGCGTACCAGACGACGGACGGGTCGTTGAGCACGCTGCCGTCGTTGGAGCGGCCGGGGGTGTGGGACAAGGTGCAGAGCGACCACGCGAACTGCATGGGGCGGCGGTGCGCCCACTACAACGAGTGTTTCTACCAGAACGCCCGGCGCGAGATGGAGGGGGCGCGGATCCTGGTGTGCAACCACGCGTTGTTCTTCAGCGACATGGCGCTGCGGATGCGGGGCACGGGGTTCCTGCCGGAGTATCAGCATGTGGTGCTGGACGAGGCCCACGGGGTGGAGGATGTGGCCAGCGACCACTTCGGGGCGTCGCTGACCGAGGGCAAGGTGGCGCATTTGCTGGGCACGCTGTACCACCACAAGACGGGCAAGGGGTACCTGGCGCAGTTGCAGTTGGCGACGGGGGACATCGCGCCGATCGAGCGGGCGGTGTCGCTGCTGCGGTCGGCAGAGCACGCCGCGCGGGCGTTGTTTGACGACATCGTTCGGCTGGTGGAGAGCGGGGGGGCGCCGGGCGGGCGGATCCGGCGGCCGGATGTGGTGCCCAACGGGCTGACGCCGGCGATGAACGAGCTGGTGCTGAGCCTCAAGCGGATCAAGGACCTGGTGGAGAATGAGCCGGACCGGTACGAGCTGACGGCGTACATCCAGCGGGCGTGCGATATTGCGGATGCCGCGGAGTTGCTGGTGGGGCAGACACTGGAGGGGTATGTCTACTGGGCGGAGACGAAGGACCCGGACGAGTCGTCGCGGTTCAGCACGCGGGTGAAGCTGGCGTGCTCGCCGATCGAGGTGGGGCCGATGCTGCGGGAGCACCTGTTCGGCAAGGAGCACTCGGTGGTGCTGACCAGCGCGACGCTGTCGACGCGGAAGGTGAAGGAGGACGAGCCGGTCGAGCGGCAGGAGACTGCGTTCCACCACACGATCACGCGGCTGGGGTGCGAGGGAGCGCGGACGGTGCAGTTGGGCTCGCCGTTCGACTATGCCACGCAGGTGGAGTTGTTTGTGGACACGACGGTGCCGAGCCCGCAGGGGGGGAAGGGCCGGGGCAAGGCGGAGTGGAAGTCGGCCCCACAAGGCACGGGGGAGAGTTTCGAGGAGGCCATCGCCAGCCGCGTGCACGATCATGTGGTGGCGACGGACGGCGGGGCGTTCGTGCTGTTCACCAGTTTCTCGCTGCTGAACCGGACCGCGCAGGCCTTGGAGGGCGGGCTGCGGGCGATGGGGATGGATGTGTTCGTCCACGGCAAGAGCGGGGCGCGGGGGCAGATTCTGGAGGACTTCCGGCGCTCGACCCGCGGCGTGCTGTTCGGGGCGGCGAGTTTCTGGCAGGGGGTGGATGTGCGGGGCGATGCGCTGCGGAATGTGATCATCACGCGGCTGCCGTTCGACCCGCCGGAGCGGCCGGTGGTGGAGGCGCGGGGGGAGCGGATCCGGGAGCGGGGGGGCGATCCGTTCCGGGACGACGCGCTGCCGCGGGCGGTGATC
>JBGSIF010000118.1:0-44238 GCA_041742635.1 Phycisphaerales bacterium | reverse complement strand
CACCGCTCGCGGAGAAGCGCACCGGCGGACACCAGCCGTCAATCCGCGTTGCTCGAAGTTACGTACGCCAGCGGCGGCCCCCCCGTCAGTGGCGGCCCCCCCGAAGTGTCCCCGCCCACCCCTCTTAAGAGAAGAAGGCGCGGCCCGTACTCGTACCCACGCACGCCCCCGCCCCAACCAGCCGCACCAAAACCGCCAGACCCAACCGCCCCCGGCCCATCCCCTCCCCGCATTCAAGCCGGGACGGCGATTGAGTCCATCAGCGACGCATTTGCTTGTACGGTCATGGGTTAAGAGGAAGGCACCGAAGTCGTGCCGCGCACGCTGTGGCGACTTCGGCGGCGTCTCAAGACTTCGAGGCCACCCGCCGAGTTCTTAGCCCAACAACGCAATTCTCACAATTATTCCAAGAATGCAAATAAAGCCCAGAACTACAGAAGCGGTGCCTAGAAGTGTCCTGGTTGTTCCGGTGCCGATGTCTCTTCTTGCAAATACAAGACCGATAGTGTCTGCGAAGAGCATGGTCCACCAGAACGCAGCGAGCTGGGTAGTGTTGTGAGTGCCAGGTCGTTGTACGATACCCCACACCCTCAACATATCTGCAACAATCGCACCAGCGGCTGGTGCAAGAATGACAAAAATTAGCAAAGCGAGGCCAGCCCCATACTTGCGAGAAGAACGTGATTGAAGTGGTTTGTTTTCTGATTCCATCGCAGTCATGTACAAGTCTCCTCTGAGTACTTTGCTTGATCAGTGCTTGGCTCGTCGGTACACAAAGTCAGCTAGCCGCGACGATGCGAGAATCTATAGTTTACCGCCTTGCAGAGATTCAGCCATCGCATATAGTGGTATGATATTTGCCACGAGTATCAGCAGCAAGATTATTACTCCCGGAATGAGCAAGACAAACAACGGCATTCGCCGCTTTGAGAAGTTCGATGACCGGGCAATGCGTGAGACGCACCAGGCAACTCCGAGTGTGACAACAAGATGGACAACTGCAATATACACCACTGCAGGCATCACTTGTCCGATGTTCTCACCACGCAGCCAGTTTCCATGGTTGATAATGAACTTAGTGGCGTATGGCAACTTCACCCCGAAGTCCCGGTATACTTCTTCAAGGTACCGAATACCCACCCACGGGATCGTTTCGATTGCCAACACAATCAAAATCACCGACGCCGACGCTACCCTGATCAGCCTCTTGTGCTCACACACAGTGGGATGATGCGCTCCGAATCTCGACACGATTCGCTTCATACTCATCGTGATATTCAGAGAATGCGTGATGAGTAATAGAAACGCCATGATTATGGAGGACGCGGTGGCGGACATTCCAAACAGCATGATAAATTTAGTCAACAAGTGAAAAGGCAGGAGTGCAGCCACTAGAAGTATCTTCCCGCGGGGGATGCCGAATTTTTCCAGTATCGCACCGAACATGAATAACATCCCCAAAAGAACCAGCGTTCCAAACCACAAAAGAGCGGGCTTCACCGCATTCCAATATGCGGCACGGACGGGAGCGACAGAAATTTCAGTGACGGGTGACGTTTCCATCGATGTTCCTCGTTAGGTAAACCGTGTGCTGAGGCACTGCGATTGTGTTCAATCCTAGTAATTCGTGCCGTTGTGTTTCCTCTACTGCACAATCCCCTTCGTCAACCTCATAAACGCCGTCTCCAGGTTCACCGCCTCCTCACTGAACTTCGTGATGCGGAATCCTTGATTGATCAAGAAGTTGGGGATATCGGTGACGTCCATCTTGGCGGCGGGGTCGAGGGTGAGGTGGATCGTGCGTTCGCCGGGGTGCAGGCCGTTGGCGGCGGCGGCGGTCGGGCCGACGGATTTGGCTGCCCCGCCTGCGTCTGTCAGCACGATCTTCGTGATCCCCGGCAACTTCTGGAGGAGTTTGGCCGCCTCCGCCGCCCGGTCGGCGACGCCGACATGGACGACCATCCCGACTCGGGCCCGCTGGATAATCTGATCGATCGTGCCGCTGAAGAGCAGTTGCCCGCGCTCGATCACGCCGACGCTGGAGCAGAGTTCGCCGAGTTCCGGCAGGATGTGCGAGGAGATGATGATCGTCTTCCCCATCCGCTTGAGTTCTTTGAGCAGTTCGCGGATCTCGATGCGGGCGCGCGGGTCAAGCCCCGACGCGGGCTCGTCCATCAGCAGCACCTTCGGGTCGTGCAGCAGCACGCGCGCGATGGAGAGGCGCTGCTGCATCCCGCGGCTCAGCGAGTTCACCTCGGCGGTCGCCTTGTAGTTCAGGTCCGTCAGGTCCAGCACGTCGCCGACGACCTTCTTTCGCTGCTGCCCATGAATGTTGTAGCACGCGGCGAAGAACTCCAGGTACTCCGTGACGACCATGTCCTCGTACGCACCCATGAAGTCCGGCACGTAGCCGATGAGCGGGCGGATCATGCGGTTCTGGTACCCGACGGTCAGGCCGTCGATCATCGCCTGCCCGCTGGTGGGCTTGAGGAGGGTGGCGAGGATTTTGATGGTGGTGGTCTTCCCCGCTCCGTTGGGGCCGATGAAGCCGAAGCACTCGCCCGGTTCCAGGGCGAGGTTGAGTGAATCGAGCGCAACGAGTTCGCCGTAGCGCTTGGTCAGGTTGATCGTTTCGATCATCGGCACGTTGAAGTCCCCTTGGTAGCACGCGGACGCCTGATCTGAAATCTCCAACGATCAGGGTGTATGTGAAGATCGAACCATGAACCCCTCGTAGGCTCAACGTGACCCTAGCATGTGGGCCGGGCGTCGAGCGGTGGGTGCGTAGAAGGATACCGCCCCGCGCGAGCAGCGTTTACCCCAAACTTTGGCGAAACTCAGAATTCGACGCACGGCGACCGCACACTCGCTACGCTCCGGTCGGCAGCAAATGCTCCGCGAAGAACGCCGTCTGCATGTTCTTGGCGTCGTTGCTCACACGCCCGAATCCCAGGTGCTCGTGCGGCGCGCCCGTTTCGGGCCAGGTATGGAGTTGCACAAGGTCAGGCGAAGCACCGAGCCGGGCGTAACGCTCCGCGAGCCGCGACGTGAACCCGCGGATACCCGCGACCGGCACCCACGCATCGAGTTCCGAGTGCAGCGCGAGCAGGGGAATGGGCCGCCAGGATTCGAGGTGCTGCGATGGATCAACGCGATCGAAGAGAGCCTCGCCGTGCCGGGCGCGGTAGTGGGCGAGGGTGCCCAGGTCGCCGGTCGTGCCCTCAACCGCGGCGGCGAGAAAACGGTGCGGCTCGCAGAGTCTTCGAAGCGCGACCATCCCCCCGGCGGACATACCGCCGATGCCGGTTCGGGCCATATCAAAGACGCCGTTCCACGACGCATCACCGAGTGATTCGATGATCTCGTCCACTTCCTCCGCAGCCTGCTGCACCACGCCGAGTGTTGAATCGGGGGATTGCATCGAGTCGTCTGCACGCTCCCCGTGACCGGGAAGGTCGATGGCGCACGCGGCGATGCCCGCTCGTACCCATCGCTGGTAACGCCCGGGGTCGAGTTCCTTATACGCGGTGCGCCCGTGGAACCATACCACGACCGGTGCGGGCGACGACCAATCCGGATGAATCAACAGCGCGGGGATGCGAGAATGGCCGAGCCGCACCGTCTTGGCGATCGACGCGAGCGACGCGGGGAGTTGTGAAAATCGTGGGATCATGGGCGCGGTATGTGAGGGTATTCGTCGCGGCTGTCTGAAGCCGTGTGGCAAGTCGTCGTTCATCAGTACGGGGTAGCCGGCCTGTGATAACGAGCAGAAACGCGGCTCCGGACCCCGTCGTGGGGGTCGTAGTGAACCGAGGCGATTGTGCGGCATCAACTTGCATCGAATGTGGACCGGATCGGGTGTTCGGCATCAATATTTCCCCGGACCTAGGACGCGATATGCTCTTGTCTGGCGACGCCATCATTACTGGGGACCGATCGAGAATGACACAAGGCACCTACGACGTCGATGTTTCAGCCCACACCGAGTGCAAGGGGGTATCATGGCGCCGCCGATCCGCACGGATCGCGCTGATCAGCCTGGGTGTGTTCATGGTGTGTGTATCCGGGGGTTGCGCGAACCGGTCCGGGCGCGCAGCGGGCGGTTCATCCTCCCCCGAACCGGCTCCTGCGGCTCCGATCTCCGACCGCTCTGTGATACTCGTCAACGCCGCCGAAGATGCGATCCGCGCCGGCGACAGGCAGCGAGCAATCGCGGACCTGACCCGCGCGATCGAGATCAACCCCACGCTCACCAAGGCCCACCTGACCCTCGCGGATGTACACCGCAGCGACGGGGATTATGAAGCCGCGCACGCGTCGTATCGCCGGGCCGCGGAACTCGAGCCGCGAAACTTCGATGCTCAGTACTACGACGGCTTGATGCTGCACCTGCTGAACCGACTCGGTGACGCGGCACGGGCGTACTTACGCGCGCTGGCGGTGCAACCAAGCGATTTTCAGGCGAATCTCCGCCTCGCCGGGGTGTACTACCAACTCGACGAACTCTCGCCCGCGCTCGACTACGCGCAGCGTGCGACCAAGATCGATCCCGCGAACGGTGAAGCCCGGTACCAACTCGGAGCGATCCACGCGGCGATGGACGACCACGCCGGCGCGGTCCGTGAGTACCAGCAGGCCACGGAGTCGATGACGCTGACCCCAGACCTGCTGCTCAACCTTGCCGAAAGCCTCGGTCGGCTCGATCGGTTTACCGAAATGGCCAACACGCTTGAGCAAGCCATCCGTACACAGCCTTCGGCGGCGGCGTGGGAACGCCTCGGTTTCGCGCACTGGCGACTCGGGGAGTTCGATGCCGCCCACGCTGATTTCGAGGCCGCGCTGGGACTCGAACCGGACTATTTCCCTGCACTCAACGGGGTCGGAGTCAGTTGGCTCCGCCGCTGGCGCGAGACGAACGAGCAGGATACGAAAGCCCGCGACCAAGGCGTCGCGCACTTGCGTCGCTCGCTCCAAGTCAAACGCGATCAGCCAAAGGTGCTCGAGTTGCTCACCCGCTACGGGAACTAACGGTGATTTCGGTTGAAAGTTGAGCCATACGGCGTCAACACGATGCCTACTTTCACGCCATGCCCGACCCTCAGTTGCTCCAGTCTTTCCCGACCCCATCGAACCCCGGCGATGCCCCGTTCGTCATCGAGCACGTCGCCGAGGAGTTCACCTCGCTCTGTCCCGTGACGGGGCATCCTGACTACGGGACGATCACGCTGCGGTACCAGCCGCGCCCGCCGAGCGTGAAGGACCGCAAACGCACCATGACCGATCTGCGTGGTGCGCGCGGATCGACCGGGCCGGGTGGGTGCGTCGAACTCAAATCGCTCAAGATGTACTACCAGTCGTTCAGGAACGAGGGGATTTTTTACGAAGCCGTCACGAACCGGATCCGCGATGATTTGGTGGCTTTGATGAAGCCGGCTTGGCTCCAGATCGTCACGAACTGGAAAGGCCGCGGCGGGATCTACTCGATTATCCGCGCCGATTTCGGCACAATCCCGACTCAGTTCCGTGGTCGGTAACTCCTTGGGCGATCCGTTCGCCGCATCGATCGAAGCACGCAGATTAATCGGCGTTCCTAGTAGCCCTTGGCGAGTGCGCCGCGGGCTTGCCCGCGCGGGCTGATTCGAGAAGTTGGTAATCCTGTGCTTTGGACAGAATACTGGTGAACTCGCCGCCGGTCATCGTCTGCTGTTCGGAGCCGGGGCTGAGTATCCCGAGGTACGCCAGTTCGCGTGTGGCATATCGAGCGGTGGACCCGGTGAGCCGCATCATCACGCCGCCGCGAACCTTGCAGATCTCGGCCATCGCGCGAGCGAGCGTGCCGCGCTGCATGGCCAGATCGCCGGGTTCATCCCAGTTGTGGGCTACCCATCCGCGCCGCCTGGCCTCGGCAATCCGGTCGGCATATGACACAACCTGCCGAGAGTGGGACGCTGTGTCCGGGTTGCTAGGTATGTTCGTGCCGCTCGTATGCGGACTGGTCGAGTGTTCGTCGAGCGGTCCCTCGGCCTCCACGTAGAGCATCAGCGCATACACCCCTTCCGCGTTGGACACCACTGTTCGCTCGGCAAGATTGCCCAGAAAGTCGAGTTCGGCGAGGGCCGCCTCGTCTCCACCGGAGTGTGTCATCGCCACACCGGCGATCGTGGTGTCAAGCCCGTCGTACACCACGGTTCGGGTGCAGCCGCATGATACAACACATGCGGACGCGAGCACCACTCGCGTGGTCGCAAGTCGGGCACGTCGGATCCGACCGGCTTGCACGCGCGGTCGCTTCGTCTTCGTTGCGTCTGGTTGCATATGGGGGATAGTGTAACGGATCTCCGTGCCCGAGTACCAAGCAACCTATCACGGTCTTCAGGCGTGCTGCGCAGCGGGCAAGCCCGCCGTCGGTTCCATGATCGGGTCAATCCCGGCGTCAACAGTAACAGTAAACGTGCTTCCCCGGCCGGGTTCGCTGGCCAGTGTGCAATCGCCCCCGAGTAGTTCCGCGAGTCGCTTACAGATCACCAGCCCAAACCCTGTACCGCCGTACTTGCGGGTTGTGGTCGAATCTGCCTGCGCGAAGGGTTGGAACAGTCGCGCGGATTGTTCGGGTGTCATACCGATGCCGGTATCGATGACGTCGTAGATGATGCGAGATCGATGTTGACCGACAGGTTCCCAGCGCAGTCGGAGCGTGATGCTGCCGGTGGGTGTGAACTTCACGGCGTTGCCCAGCAGGTTCACAAGGATCTGCCGGAGGCGAGTCGGATCCGTCTTGACATGTGCGGGTAGCGTGCCATCGATGTGTCGGTTGAGCTCGAGCCCCTTCTTCTTGGCATTCATGCTCACAATCGCCAGTGCATCGTCCATGAGTTGGACCGGATCCGCCTCGATCCGCTCGACTTCGAGCCGCCCGGATTCGATCTTGGAGATATCCAATATGTCGCTGATGATGGCGATCAGGTGCTCGCCGTTGCGTTTGATCGTCTGGATGCTTTTCGTGCGCTGGATCTCCGTCAGTTCGGGGTCTTCGAGCATGTCGGCGAAGCCGATCACGGCGTTCATCGGCGTCCGGATCTCGTGGCTCATATTGGCGAGGAAGGAACTCTTGGCTTTGCTCGCATCCTCCGCGGCCTCGCGGGCGACCTCCAGTTGCTGCACCGTCGCCATGAGTTCATCCTCGTGATCCTTCAGCACCGCGCGGGCGGCGCGGAGTTCGGAGAGTTGCAGTTCTCGTTCGATCGAGTTTCGACGCATCGCGCGGGTGACCGATAGCCCCGCGAGCGCACCACCAAGTGAGATCACGAATGCACCGATGCCGATCCCGATTTCGATTTGACGCATCCTCGCGGCGTGCGACAGCCCAGACTCCAGCGAACGCCGCGACCCGGCCAGCACTCCCGCGCGGGCGTCGCGCAGCGCACCGCGAACGTCACTGAGTGCGTGGTTCATTTCCACCACATGACGGATCCCGCCGGGCAGGTCTCCCGACGCGATGGTCGCCAGTGCTTCCAAACCCGACGCCTCCATGGTGTCCACGATCCGACGCGAGCGTGTGAGATGTCCGGCTATGACCGACGGTTCGCCCGACGCGCCGGCGGTTGGGAGCCGTAATGTCAATCCATCGCAGGCCTTGGTGTACCACGACGCGGCGTCACGCAAGCCCGCACGACCCTTCTCTACCTGAAATGTTTGCAGCGCGTCCACGACGGGTTCGCACGCCCGTACCGCCACTGTTTCCAGTTCCGACAATGAAACCAGGTGCTGGCCCCACTCCTGACTCTCGGTGACTGTTTCTTCCAGGTATCGATGGGTTGTCAGGCTGACGAGCGCGACCCCGATCAGCGTGAGTGTGTTGAGCGCGCCGAGCATGAAGTACAGATACTTCGAGATATCACGCCGACCGCCCGCGATCACGGGAAGCCCGGCGGCGTCGAGCGGAGTTTCTCGGGCGTTGATGTGCATGGACGCGGTCGGGGACGTTCCACCAGTTCGGGCGGGCCGACGCCTGCTCGCCACGCTGTGTCTTTTATCGACCCGTCTGCTATCCGCCTTGCCTGACTGCGGAGCCAATTTTATATCGGAATGCTCCGTGTCCGCTTGCGCAGTGTCACCGCGTTGAATGGGCGGCCCTCTCGGCGATATTTGCGCTCGAAGTTTGTTCCGACGATCTCACCCTCTTGGACCCCGGCAGGGCGTGAAAACGCTACCGCGTCGAACAAACTGCCCGTAACCCGCGCAAAGTGTTGCTGCATCCACTTCCAATAGTCATCATGGTCCGTTACGACACGCAGTTCTCCTTCCGCGTGCAGAACACGATGACAGTCCGCGAGGAATCGGTCTTGCACGATCCGCCGACGGTGATGCCTCGATTTCGGCCACGGATCAGGAAAATAGAGGTGAATAACGCTCACCACCCCGTCGGGAACTCGCCAATGCAGCAGTTCACCGGCGTCGGTATTCAGTGTGCGGATATTGCGCACCGCCGCCCGACGACACCGATCCGAGGTGTACAACCAAAACTCGCGGGCCCATTCGATGCCCAGGAAGTTGGTGCCGGGATGTTCCCCTGCGGCGTGAAGAAGGAACGTCCCCTTCCCCGAACCGATCTCAATCTCAAACGGGCGATCAGGGTCTTCAAACCACATGCGTGGATCGACACGTCCCGCGAGCGGATTCTGCGCGATATCGTCGGGCAACGGCCCGAGTTCGGTGTCGGTGACGCCGATCGAGTCGGCGGAGAGTTCGCGTCCGCGTGAGAGTCCAAACGACATGCACCCAGTGTAGGTGGAAACTCTGCCGAGATTCACGGGTGCGGAAGGGACTTTGATACCCACTTCAGGTGAAAACCGACAAGATTCACGATCCGTTCTCGCACGCGGTGCGTAGTTCTCTGTAGAGATTCCCGGACATTGAACTCGTGGGGACCGGAGTTCGAGTCGATAAGAACATGTCTGTCAAGACCGGATCCCACCATGGGTTCAGCCTCAGGCGGGGTTGAGCGCCGGAGTTGAGTTGGACGAGGTTGAGAACTGCCGACCGTCGCCGACGGGTGACGGGACGCGCATTGAACACCGTGGCGGAAGCCAAAGGGTTCGTGCCTCGACGCGTACCGAATGAGAATGCACGCTCACGGCGCGTCGAACAATAGCGAGGGATGCATCATGCCCGACGATGTCATGGCGTTTCGATCATCAACGGCGGATTTCGCGGCTCGAACCGAAACCGAAGGAAGCGAAGGCGCGGTGCTCGCGTCGATCGTTGAATCGCGCCTCGACCGACGAGCCTTCCAGCAGCACCATTGGGAGGGCACCTTCATGCAGTATTTGGATACTTGCATGTCGAAGCCCGCGGTCGTGCGCAACGCCTATCAGCGTGCGTACGACGCGATCTTGTCATATGGATTCGAGAAGTACCGGTTGTTCAAAAAAGACTGCATCCGCTACCATTTTTTCTCGGACCCTATCGAGTCCGGAGCGGACGCGATCTACGGACTCGACGCCGCTCTGATGCAGTTGGTAGATGTCTTCCGCTCGGCGGCGGAGGGGTACGGGACCGATAAGCGAATTCTCCTGCTGCACGGACCGGTTGGATCAAGCAAATCGACGATCGCGCGTCTTGTGAAGAAAGGAATGGAGGCTTACTCGCGTACGGATGCAGGCGCGCTGTACTCATTCTCCTGGCTCTTAGATCAGGACTGCGGGCCGGGCGCGAAGACGACTGAATATGCGTGCCCGATGCACGAAGAGCCGCTGCTCCTCGTGCCCAAAGAGGCGCGAGAAGAGATTCTCGTCAGGCTCAACGAGCGGCATAAGCCGCAGCACCGCGCAGGAAAACTCAAGGTCGTCGGCGACCTGTGCCCGTTCTGCCGGAAGGTGTATGCAGACCTCATGAAGCACTATTCGGGGGATTGGCGGGGCGTGATGGAGCATGTGAAGGTCCGCCGAATTATCCTCAGCGAGAAAGACCGCGTCGGGATCGGCACGTTCCAGCCCAAGGACGAGAAAAACCAGGATTCAACCGAACTCACCGGCGATATCAACTACCGCAAGATCGCGCAGTTCGGGTCGGATTCGGATCCGCGCGCGTTCAACTTCGACGGCGAACTGAACATCGCCAACCGCGGTGTGTGCGAGTTCATCGAAGTTCTGAAGTTGGATGTTGCGTTCTTGTACGACCTGCTCGGGGCATCGCAGGAACATCTCATTAAACCCAAGAAGTTCGCGCAGACGCATATCGATGAAGTAATCCTCGGGCACACGAACGAGCCGGAATACCGGCGGCTGCAATCCAACGAGATGATGGAAGCATTCCGCGACCGTACGATCAAGATCGATGTGCCTTATAACATCCGCTTGGACGATGAAATCAAGATCTATCAGAAAGACTTCGGACCGGAACGGATCAAGTCGGTGCATATTGCGCCGCACACGCTCGAAGTGGCGGCAATGTGGGCCGTGCTGACCCGGCTGGAAGAGCCCAAGAAAGCGGGCCTTTCGCTGCTCCAGAAACTCAAGTTATACAACGGCAAAGCAATCCCGGGATTTACCGAGGATTCCATCAAAGAACTCAAGGAAGAAGCCAGCAGGGAGGGGATGAATGGGATCTCCCCGCGCTATGTTCAGGACAAAATCTCGAACACCCTGGTGTCTCGTCAGGCGGTGGACGACAAAGCGATCAACCCCTTCATGGTGATGAACGAACTGGAAAGCGGGCTGCACCATCACTCGCTGATCAACGACGAGGATCTTAAGAAGAAGTACCGCGAGATCCTCGCAATTGTGAAGGAAGAGTACGAGGACATCATCAAAGCCGAAGTGCAGAGGGCGATCAGCGCGGACGAGGACGCGATCAAGCGGCTCTGCCAGAACTATATCGAGAGCGTCCGCGCCTACACGCAAAAGGAACGTGTCCGGAATAAATACACGGGCAAGGACGAAGAGCCGGACGAACGGCTGATGCGCTCGATCGAAGAGAAGATCGATATCCCCGACTCACGCAAAGACGATTTCCGTCAGGAGATCATGAACTACATCGGCGCGCTCTCGCTCGACGGCAAACGCTTTGAGTACAACACGAACGCACGGCTGTACAAAGCCCTTGAACTCAAACTCTTCGAGGATCAGCGCGACACGATCAAGTTGAAAAACCTCGTCTCGACCGTCGTCGATGACGAAACGCAGCAAAAAATCGACATCGTCAAGCAGCGGCTCATCAAGCAGTTCGGGTATAACGAGACCTCGGCGACGGATGTCCTGAACTACGTGGCGAGTATCTTTGCCAGAGGAGATGCGAAAGGGAAGTAGATCGAAGTATGGCGGTGAACACTGCCAGTCATCGAGACAGCCTATTCTAAATCAGTGCTGTGCATGGTACGTAGTTAGGTAGAATAGTGAGACGATACACGAGCCGTTGGCAGACTGTCTGGATGAGCGAGTACAGGATGCGGCCGAGTCCCGAAGGACAGGCCGGCGACGAAAATCAAACTCGGAGCGGAGTGACATCATATTGCCATCGACGATGTCACTCGCGCAATGGTCTTGTCGCTGAGGTAGTTTCTAAAGAAAATAGCAAAGATGCTCTTTACGGCAATCTTTGCTTCGCGCACGATTGATCCTGTCCCCGCAGATTTCGTGGTCGGTCGTACATTACAGTCCGGAAACTATCGTACAAAGATCAGTACTTCCGTGGGCTCGTACGCTGGCGCCGGATTGAAAACAAGCCCACTGCAACCAGTACCGCTCCGGCACCTGGTGTCGGGACGAGGTTGCTTTCAACCCACTCGATGGCTTCATCATGCACCAGTTCGCCTGCGCCCTGATTGAACACGAACCAGAACGGCAGCGACTCTTGCAGACTGGCCTGATCGCTGAACAATGTCATCTCGAGCAGGTACACCCCATCCGACGCGGGAGTACCCAGTGTGTATTCAAGGTGATTGTGCCAGTTGCCCATATCATCAACCTCGATCACGAACCCCGTTGTAACTTCATCCACGAGAGGGGTCAAAACTGGTGAGATCGGCCCATATCCGATGCTCAGCCGTTCCGCCGCGACCGTGTCGAAGTTTACCCCGTCCCAGCGTCGCAACGCACGCCGAACATTGAACCCGATGCTTGATCCCGGGGTGAACGTGCCAGCCTCGTTGTCGAAACCCGGCTCGTCGCTGAAGTTCGGCGCGACTTCGCCGAACTCGGAACCGAAGACGCGTACGCCGGGCGTGACGATTCCACCCCCCTCCTCGATCAGGTTGGTGGTCATCCGACCGTTTTCGATCCGCAGCAACACATCACCCGCGTGCTGGGCTGTAGAAACAGAGCCCATGGCCATCACAGTCCCAATCGATAGAACGTATGCAAACTTCATGTGATACTCCTAATACTGAACGAATGTCTTGCGGAGCAGATAACGTATCTACTCGAACCATCCAACTACAAGCCGACTTGTAAAAGCGCGCACCGACACCCCGGCAGGCGTGCGATGACAGCCCAGACGCTGCAACCAAAGCATCGCAATAAGCCGCGGGTACTAAAAAAATAGCACTCGTCGTTCGCAGGCTCGCGGTAACTTGCGAACTGCAATGACATATTGATATTAACTCGGTAACTAGCACCCGGAAAAAAATGCACTCAGGAAGTCAAAGTAATCTTGACTGTTTGTGATGTTGTCGTCGTTAAAATCGGCATCGCCCGCAAAGAACGCCGACACAAAATCGAAAAAATCTTGGCTGTTAACCACGTCGTCGTTGTTATAGTCGGCTTCGCAAAGCAGGTTCTCTTCGACAAACCGGGCCGCGGCATCCACCTGCGTCGCGTCCGCACTCCGACCGAAGACAAACCAGAATGTCTTCGACGCGCCGATACTCGGCGACGAACTTGATAGACGCAGTTGCAGCGCATAGACCCCCGGCGTAGCGGGCGACGCCAGGATGTACTCCAGGTGCCGGTGCCATTGCCCGTTCGTGCCGACCGGCAGTGCAAATCCCATCACGCGGACATCGCTCGTCGGCGTGCTCACCGGACCGAGCGGACCGAATGAAATATCGAGCCGTTCTTCCGGTATCCGGTCGAGCCTTCCGTCCTCCCAGTACCGCAGCGCGCCCATGATCCCGAATGTCACCGACGACCCCGCCGGGAACGTTCCGGGCAGGCTGTCAAACCCCGGATCATCAGTAAACACTTCCCCTCCGACCAACCCGAACGTGCCCACGAACACACGGGAATGGGCGGCCACACTTCCCGGCACCTGCACATTCGTCCTGATCTGAGGGAACGCGCCGGTCGTGACGGTGAGGAACACATCTCCGGCGTGCTGCGCGGATACCGGGCACGTTGCAGCCATGAACAACGCTCCCGCCGACAGCATCAATCGTGCTAACATGTATCTTCCTTTCGCTGTTAGTTGCCCCACTCCGTCGAAATATTATCCTATAGCGCTGGCAAACGAACATCGCATATATATCGAGCAATCGCGGGATCATGCAAAATAGTATGATGGTACATTAGCGTGCCAGTGCTGGGTTCATCTTGTTGACTTGGAAGTTTGTATAGATATCTCGAAACGCCATCGTCGCTACATGCCCATCGAGGAATGAATAGTTCGACCTTGCCGTCCATGTCGCCCGCCTACCGCCATAGGCATCAATCTGCACCTGCTGCGATGCACGCCCCGGCGGCTGCTGCCCCTGTCCCCAGTTCTCCACATGACAATGGTCCGACACCGCAAACTCACCCTCTCGTGTCATCAAGAGAAACTGCACCGTCGCGTGCGGGAAATCGATCTTGCTCAACCGATCGAACGGCTCTCGCGGGGTCAATCCCGGGTTGTAGGTCCGTGATAAATAGTTGTTCATCCCGTAACTCGTTACCCGTGGGTTCCCGTTCTGGAGCAGCCCTTGCCCATTCTGTTCCGTAGGCCAGTACGGACTGTCGTCGCTCGGTGCTCGGACGAGCAACGCAGTTCCGTAGTAATCCGCCAGAGTATTGACCCACGTGATCGAAGGATCTCCGACACCGCCGTGCGCCAGCCCGACATCGATCAGTAGTCCCTTATAATCGTCCGCGTACATCAACTGCGCCATCTGAAGGCTGTAGAGATTCCCGATGCAGCGTGTTGCGCGACCGGACTGTCGGGCCGTTGATAACGCCGGGAGCAACACGCCGACCAACACCGCGATAATCGCTACCACAACCAGCAACTCGATCAGCGTGAATCCGCTTCGGACACATGGAACTATCATATATATTCCCCAAGACGGCTGAGCCGTCTTCTGGTGCAAACCGGAATCGGTTTCAGATTGCTGGCGGTATGCTTGCGTGACATATTAACTGATAGTGTGTCACGATGAGCGAGCGCAATAAAATGCAACTACGCCCCTATCGCCGATCGCAATCACATCTCCTGCGCAGTTTCGCAGAACGAGCGACGTCCCAATCTACTACGACGTCAGACGCCGACTCGTTTTGAAGCCCTGATAGTCGCCATCGGCGGTGCCCGCGCCATCCCGGTCGCACGCTCGCGTGTCGTAACTCGTTCTATTGAATTAGACCCGAGTACGCCCATACGCCGCATAGGTTCCGGAGTGGCCCAACATGCGATCACTGGCCCCATGCTCGATTGAATCAACTGGTACGTCTGGCAGATATGACACCGCGATGGGTCGTGTCCATCTTTGCGAGTGGGCGTTTCTGGTGCACTGCTACTGGCATTCGTGTTGGCTGTGCTGTTGCTGTCTATGCAACCCACGGTCGCGCTTCCCCGGTCGGCTCCGGAGCCGTGCGGATGAATGTGCCGGTGGCGACTTGTGCAGTGTACCGGATGCGCCACAGACCCAGCTTCATCATGAATCCCCGAAACGATCTCACGGCGAGCGTTCTCGCACGTCCCTCCGTCGCACGAGTGGCTGTGAAGCCCGAGTCCATGCAGCCCCGGCAAAATCACGCCGCACACAACTAGCAAGCCCAGCCATACCACCGAGAACCATGAGGTTCGCCGTAGTCGAGTCCGGGATGGGCCTGTTTGGGATCGCATGACGTATCGATTGAACCGGTCATGTGCAACTGAGTTGCATGAGTATGTCGCGTTTTTTCTTATTTGTCAACCCGATAGTCGTATGCACGCTCTTTTTTTTCGGTGCAACACACGGTTCCGATCGGCACTCTCCCCGGCGATCCACTCCCCCGTTTTGTGTGAAGTTGCAGTCAAGCAGTCAACTTCCCACTTTATTTTGGCATCCGCAGCAATCTTCGGGTATTCTCAATCGTTCTTCGGTTGAGTCAGATAATCTTTTTTTCTGGCCCCTCCCTGACTGTCGGCGTTGGTCTTCTTCGATTTTCTGTAGACGCACGTTCTCCTCTTTGTGTGATCATCACGGTTGTCTGTATTACGGAAGCCAGCGTGTTCACGCACGACTCCCGTCAATCTGCACACGCCTCATCGCCCCTCGGCGGCCCCGATTGTCTCTTTTCCAAACGTGGAGTGTGAATCATGTCACCAACGATGGCCCGATCGACCGCTTCTGAACTCCAGTGCTCCGCTCTGCGTGAACGAGGAGCAAGCGATACACGCCCGATCGAACGGTCCGCTCAGTGCGCCGAAGGCGACGCACGCCAGGGCACTCGGCTCCGCAGTCGTCGGTCCATGTTCGCTGGCGGCGGCGCGGCTATTGCTGGACTTCTTGCCGGGCTTGCCCATTCCGCTGCCAATGCGTCTCCCCCAGAAGTTGCCGCGGATGTCGATCCCGGCAGCCTGCTGGCCAAACTCGTCCGACGCGTCACGATGGGTAGCACTGTCGCGGAACTCAATCTCGCTAACACAATGGGCTATGCGGCGTATCTCGAATATCAACTCGACCACACGTCGATCGATGATTCCGCGCTCGACGCCATGCTCCTGCCACTCACGACACTCACGATGACCCCGCTGGAGTTGTCCACCCAGCAGAGCGGCACCATCGTCGGCCAACTTATCCAAGCCGTGCTCACCCGCGGCGTCTTCAGCCAGCGTCAGTTGTTCGAGCGCATGGTCGATTTCTGGACGGACCATTTCAGCATCGATGTCACCGACGGCGATTTCGCGTATCTCAAGGCCGTCGACGACCGCGATGTCATCCGCCCCAACGCGCTGGGAACGTTCCCGCAGTTGCTATCGGCAAGTGCGCACAGCCCCGCGATGCTGCGTTATCTCGACAACAACATCAGCACCGCCGCCAGCCCCAACGAGAACTACGCCCGCGAGTTGATGGAACTGCACTCCATGGGATCCGACGGGGGGTACACCCAGCAGGATGTTGTCGAGGTATCCCGCTGTTTCACCGGTTGGACGTACTACGGCCGAAACGGAGGCGCCAACACCGGCCTCTTCCGTTACAATAACGCCATCCACGACAATGGCCAGAAGACCGTGCTTGGCAACATCATCCCCGCCGGCGGCGGGATGCAGGACGGGCTAACCGTCCTCAATATCCTCAGCAACCATCCCAGCACCGCGAACTATGTTTCCAAGAAACTCTGTCGCCGATTCCTCGCCGAAGATCCGCCGCAGAGCGTTATTGAGAGCGTCGCCGCGACCTACACGGCGACCGGTGGCGACATCAAAGCGATGATCCGGACGATGCTCCGGCCCAATGTACTCGCCGACGCGGCCCCGAAGTACAAAAGGCCCCAGCACATCGCAGTCTCCATGATGCGGGTGCTGCCGATCACTCTTACCTCGACCAACTCACTGCGCAATCAACTCCGCGGCGCGGGCCACGAGCCGTTCTACTGGGGTGCGCCCGATGGTTACCCAGACACCTTCGCTCATTGGTCGGGCCTGCTCTTGCCCCGCTGGAATCTGGCGTTCTCAATGCTGGCCACCCAGACCACCGGCGCGACGATTACCGCCGCGAGCCTGACGGCGTTCTTCTCCGGCGCAACCGACGCCAACCAGATGGCCGACCGCATTAATCAGGTCATGTTCCAAAGCGAGTTGCCCGCCTACGACCGCAACCGTATCAGGGACTACCTGCTCCCCAACACTCCTAGCACCACGCGCCAGCGCGACGCCATTGCGCTCGCCGTGGCCTCTCCCACGTTCCAGTGGTATTGATTCCTTCCCGCCGGGCCTGACTTACTTGAGGAGGTATCAGGCCCGGCGGTTCTTGCGGTCCCCCTTCGCCGCCCATCTCCCGCGGCATCAGGTTGAGCCAGCACGAAACCGTCTATCAGCCTTGGCATTGTGTCCAAAGTATTCAGTGGGAGGTGGGGTGGGGTGGAAGCAGTGGGTGGTACCGGGCGGAGCGACTAGCGAGGTCAGTCCATGAGTACGCACGAATCATGCCATCCAAGCGAATCCCAGGCGTGCCCCGAGTACTACGCGCTCTCGCGCCGTCGGTTCATGGCCGTCTCCGGCTCCGCGGCGGCCATCATGGCCGCCGCGCCGGCATGGCTCCCACGCGTCGCGCTCGCCAAGGACCACCGCGGCTCCATGCGCGATGTCATGGTCTCCATCTTCCTCCGCGGTGCCTCCGACGGCATGTCCATGGTCGTTCCCTACGGCGAGGCCGCTTATTACTCCAATCGCCCCACGATCGCCATCCCCCGCCCCGATAGTGGTTTGCAGAATGCCGCCATCGATATCGGTACGGGCGGCAACGGCTTCTTCGGGTTCAACGCCCTGATGCAGCCCCTGATGCCCGCGTACAACAACGGGCACTTCCTCGCTGTCAACGCCACGGGTTCCACCGATCCTTCTCGCTCGCACTTCGATGCTCAAAAATACATGGAATGGGGCACCCCAAGCGATCCCTTCCTCGCTACGGGTTGGCTTGGCCGACACCTGCTTAGTTCCGCTCCGGCCGATCCTAACTCCCTCCTCCGGGCTGTTGGTATCAGCACAGGCCTGCAACTCGCCCTCCGCGGCGGCCCCTTCACGCTACCCATTCCCAACCTCGATTCATACGGACTGACCGGCACCGGTTCCACCGCCGCCGCACGCCAGACCGCTGTCGATGACATGTACGACAACTCCGATGGCCCGCTCGAAACCATCGCCAACAACACCCTCTCCACCATCAATCTTCTCAACACCATCAACTTCGCCGGTTACACCCCCGGCGGCGGCGCGGTTTACCCCGCCGGGTCACTCGGTACCGCTCTCAAATCCGTCGCCGCACTCATTAAGGCCCAAGTCGGTGTCGAAGCCGTCGCTATCGATGTGACAGGATGGGACACCCACACCAACCAAGGCCCATTGACCGGCGCGATGGCGACGCTCGTCGGGACTCTTTCGAGTGCGATGGCCGCTTTTTACGCCGACATGACCAGTGACCCCAGCCCCATCGGGTTCGTCGTCGAAGTCCAGTCCGAGTTCGGGCGGCGCCTCCTCGAAAATGGCAGCCAGGGCACCGACCACGGCCACGGTAACATCATGATGCTCCTTGGCACCTGTATCGCGGGCGGTCGTGTCATCGCCCAGTGGCCGGGGCTTCAGCCCGAGCAACTTTATGAAGGCCGCGATCTGCAAGTGACGATCGATTACCGAAGTATCCTCGCGGAGATTGTCCAGAACAGGCTCGGAAACAGCAACCTCGAATACGTGTTCCCGAATTTTACCCCGACTTTCCAGAACGTCACCGCGTGCTAGTGCCCGATGCAGCGATCGATTCCGGTATCAACAATCACACAATCGCGGTAGTGTTCCCAGAACTTGGAGATTCCCATGGCAGACAATCTGAACCTCATCCGGCATCTCTCCGCCAGCGCGGTCATCTCCGCCCTCTGTGGCGTCTGCTCCGCCCAGATCGACCTCTTCAGCAACCACGGCCCTTCCGCGTCAGTGCCCGCGCTCGGTGCCAGTGCCGCCACTCAAAGCGGCGTCCCCGCTCCCGTCGGTTTCTCGTGGAGTGAAGCCGGTTCGATCGGCACCGCCGAGTCCAATGCCATCGCCGGTTTTAGTACCCACCGCACGGGCTTGACCGGTGCGTATCGGTTCGCCGATGACTTTGCGGTGACCGATCCTGCGGGTTGGACGATCACCAGCATCGCGTTCTTCGCCTATCAAACCGGCGCGTCCCCGCTTGCCTCACCCTTTGCGGCGATCAATCTGCAAATCTGGAATGGCCAGCCGGGCGAGCCGGGAAGCACCATCATCTTCGGCGACACGATCACGAATCGACTCGCCTCATCCGTCTCAGCCGGGGTTTACCGCGTCTTCAGCAGCGTTGTTGCGCCGCAGCCCGCTCTGCCCGATACGACACGCTTGATCTGGCGATCTGAAGCAACCCTCGGAAACTTCTACCTCGCGGCCGGTTCGTATTGGCTTGATTGGCAGTATGTTACACTTAATCCCAACGAAGAAGCATTCTCCCCCGCCGCCACGACGCCGGGCGCACGCACTCAGGCAAGTGCCAACGCGCTTCAGTTCAAAATCAACGGCACTTCGGCAACTGGTCTCTGGGTCAGTGCCGTCGATCCCGGCAAACCCTCCATCGTGTCCGATCTTCAGCAGGACTTCCCGTTTATCCTCCGCGGCTCGGTCGGCACTCCCTGCGCCGCGGACTTCAACACCGACGGCGGTGTCAACAGCCAGGATTTCTTTGACTTCACTGCCGCATTCTTCATGCTGGCGCCGACCGCGGATGTCAACCACGACGGCATCGTGAACTCCCAGGATTTCTTCGATTTCCTCGCCTCTTTCTTCACAGGCTGTTGATCGTGAAGTTATTTCCAGATGGCACCGCTCTTCAGGGCCGTTCAGCCTTGTTTCCCCGCGCTCGTTCTTGGTCTACCGTGATCCATGTCGAGTGGCATCAGACCTATCAATCTCGCGCGGGGCGCGGCACGTCGGTTTCGCGGTGTCGCACACCGCTTCGGCATCATCGGCGACGGCAATCGATCGCTCGGCAGCCGCATTGAGCGGCTGATCGATACGCAGGCTCCGGCGTTGATGAACACAGCAAGCGTTCCGGGTTTGGCCGTGGTTGTCCGTCTCTCCGATGGATCGATGATCGAACGATACTTCGGCTTCGCGGATATCGCTTCGGGCCGCGCCATCGACGAACGCACGGCGTTCCAAGTGATGTCGATCACCAAACCTATGACCGCCGCGGTCTGCCTTCGATTGGCGGATTCGGGTATCCTCGACCTCGATGCGCCGGTGGGGCGGTATCTTCGTTCGTGGGACATGCCCCGAGACCGCCGTACCGAGGGGTGCGAATTTCAACATGTCACTGTGCGACGATTGCTCTCGCACTCGGCGGGTCTGAATGTGCATGGCTTCGGCTGGGCGCCTGCTCACGGGCCGCTCCCTTTCGGCCATGCTCGCCCCACGGCGATTGAACTTCTCAACGGCGCGTGTGGCGAGCCGCTATGCCTCGTCCATCCACCTGGGCACCAGCAGCAGTATTCAGGCGGCGGCTACGCACTCGTCGAAGTCGTTCTCGAAGATCTCTGCAGCCGTTCGTTCGCCGAAACCGCCAGCGCGACCTTGTTACAGCCACTCGGTATGAACGACAGTGATATTTCCCCGACTCCTTCTGTGCTGGCGCGGTTGGCCACGAGGTACCTGCCGGGTGCAGATTCGCGGTCGAGTCACGGCGACGGTTCCGGCGTGAGCCTCCTTCCGCAACCGCCGTGGGTCATCGCTTCTGGAGCGGCGTCGGGTTTGTACACAACCGGTCGCGATCTCTGTATCTTTCTCGCCGCCTGTGTTCCGTCGGGGCATCGTCGCTCTCCGCTCTCCTCAACACATCTGGGCCTTCTCTCCCTTGATTCCCGACGTTCGATGTTGACCCCCCAAATGCCGCTCTCGCAAGAACGTGGGATCGGACTCGGTTTTCATCTTTGGTTCAAACGCACCGACACCATCTTCGCACACCGTGGGTACAAAGATGGCTGGTGGTCCGAGGCGATCGGTTTCGCACGCCGATACTGTGCCATCGCCTTGCTTTGCAACGGAGACGTCAAAGAACGCTGCGGCAAAATCCTGACTACACGACTGAGACAGTGCATCATGGACTACGCAATCTGAGCCAGGCGATACTGCCATTTCGGCAGCCGTCGCCTGAATAACACTGCCCGTTGACAGGGTGTTGCTACCGTTCAATCTGCCTCATGTATGCAATTCATTGCGTTGGCACACATTCCCGTCAAGATGTGTTGGCATCCTGTTTGCCACACTGTCGATACGTCGTTTATCGGTATGACGGGTATTGTCGCTTCTAAACGTAAGCGGCGTACCCATCCAAAATCCGATCAGCGACATCGGATCCTGATACCTCAACGCGATTTTCACAATCGGAGCAAGATGATGGCTGCCAAGCAACTCACGTTTGATGTCGACGCCCGCAATGCACTCCTCGCCGGGGTTGAGAAACTCGCCAAAGCGGTGAAGTCCACCCTTGGCCCGCGCGGTCGTAACGCCGTTTTGGACAAGAGTTGGGGCGGCCCGACCGTCACCAAAGACGGCGTGAGCGTTGCCGAGGAAATCGAACTGAAAGATAAGGCCCAAGACATGGGCGTCCGCCTCGTGAAGGAAGCCGCGAGCAAGACCTCAGACGACGCCGGCGACGGTACGACGACCGCGACTGTCCTCGCTGAAGCGTTGTTCCGCGAGGGACTGAAGTACATCGCCGCGGGCGTCGATGCGAACGCGCTCGTTCGTGGGATGAAGAAGGGCGTCGAAGTCGCCAGCGCGGAAATCAAGGCGTTTGCCAAACCCGTCGACCGATCGCCCAAGTCCACTGATATCCAGAACATCGCCACCATCTCCGCGAACAATGACGTCGAGATCGGCAAGATGATGGCCGATGCGTTCGCCAAGGTCGGCGCCGACGGCGTCATCACCGTTGAAGAAGGCAAGAATATCGAGACCGTCGTCGATGTCGTTGAGGGGATGCAGTTCGACCGTGGGTACCTCTCCGCCAACTTTGTCACCAATACCGACGACATGAAGGTTGAGTTCGACAAGTGCCTCGTACTCATCCACGAAGACAAGATCGAGAGCGTGAACAAACTGGTCCCGCTCCTCGAGAAAGTCATGCAGGCCAAGAAGCCTTTGCTGATCATCGCCGAGGACGTATCGGGCGAGGCGCTCTCGACCCTTGTTATTAATAAACTCCGCGGCACGCTTCAAGTCTGCGCCGTCAAGGCACCCGGCTACGGCGACCGCCGCAAGGCCATGTTGGAAGACATCGCCGTTCTCACCGGTGCCGAACCCATTATGAAGGACTTGGGCATCGACCTCGATGATGTCCAACTCTCCCAACTCGGCATGGCGAAGAAACTCGAAGTCGATTCCGAGAACACCACCATCATCGAAGGCGGCGGCGACAGCAAGTCCATCCAGGCTCGCATCGCCCAGATCCGCAATGAGATCGAAAAGACCACCAGCGACTACGACCGCGAGAAACTCCAGGAACGCCTGGCCAAACTCGCCGGCGGCGTCGCTCAGATCAACGTCGGCGCCGCTTCCGAAGCCGAACTCAAAGAGAAAAAGGCCCGCGTCGAAGACGCCCTGCACGCGACCCGCGCTGCTATTACCGACGGTGTCGTTCCGGGCGGCGGGGTCTCTTTCATCCGTGCCCGCCGCGCCATCGAAAATATGAAAGAGTTCAAAGCCGTGTACGGCAAAACCGATCGCGGCGGCAGCAACGTCGAAGTGACATCCTTCGATATCGGCCAGGTCAAGTACGACTTCGCCGCCGGGATCGATGTGGTCTATAAGGCGCTCGCGGTCCCCGCGCAGACCATCGCCGATAACGCCGGTGTCAAAGGTTCGGTTGTCGTTGCCAAGATCGAAGAGGGCAATACCGACAAGAACCCCGGTTTCGGCTTTAATGCGTTGACCCAGGAATACGGCGACATGATGAAGCAAGGCGTGCTTACGCCGGCGAAGGTCGATCTCTCGGCCCTCCAGAACGCGGCGAGCGTGGCGACCGTCCTCCTCGCCGCCGACTGCATCATCACCAGCAAGCCCGAGAAGAAGGACGATCACGGGCACGACCACGGTCATGGGCACGGCGGCGGTGGTGGCATGGGAGGTATGCCGGGCATGGGTGGGATGGGCGGCATGGGGGGGATGGGGTTCTAAGTCGGCAGGAATCAGCAATGGAGTTGCCAGAAGACATTGAAAGAGGCGCGGCTGTACAAGTTCGGGACCTCGCCTTTCTTCGGCAGTTCAAGGACACTTGGAAGTACCATCATCCGCTCTCGGACGAATAAACTCTCACATGCGGGCGCAACCTCGGTTGTTGAGTCTATCGGCATGTATCATGGAGGCAGTTTGCTTCTGCAGCTCCGAGGCGTACCTGGAACTTGGCACGCCAAGTGTTTGAGGTTGATATGACGAGTTTAGACGGTCATTCGTAAGGAATGCCACTATGAAGTTCCGCGTTGTGATCGAACAAGACGAAGACGGCAAGTTTGTTTCCTCGTGCCCCACTTTGCCCGGCTGCTGGTCCCAAAGGCGACACGTGCGACGAAGCGATTCGGAACATCGAAGAAGCGATCGAAGGGTACATAGAGAGCCTCGAAAAAAGCGGTGATCCGATCCCGCCGCCGATTTCCGAAGCGATTGTTGATGTACCCGTCAAGAGGAAGGCCGGATGAGCGGCAAACTTCCCGTTGTATCAGGAGCCAATATTGTTGCAGCGTTTCGTCGAGCCGGATACGAGTTCAATCACCAGCGAGGAAGCTACATTATTCTCCGCCGAGTCGAAGCACCCCACAGCCACCTTTCAATTCCGAACCACAAAGAATTCGCCAAAGGAACTTTACGAGGATTGATCCGAGACGCGGGTCTGACGGTTGAGCAGTTTGTTGAACTATTAAAATGACCTCCAAGCCACTAATGCAGCAACTCCTCGACATCCTCCGCGACATGCCCGCCTTCCTCGATGGCTTCATCGCGGATTACGGGGTGTGGGTGTACGCGCTGCTCTTTGCGATTATCTTCGCCGAGACAGGGCTGGTGATTATGCCGTTCCTGCCGGGCGATTCTCTGCTGTTCACGGTCGGCGTGCTCTCGGCGAACGGATCGATGAACGTCTGGTTGATCTCGGGCCTGCTCATCGTCGCCGCGGTTCTCGGCGACGCACTGAACTATCACATAGGCAAGTGGAGCGGCCCACGCGTCTTCAAGTTCGACGAGTCCGCGGCACCCGCCTCCGGTACCAAACGCTGGCTCATGCGGCTCCTCAACAAAAAGCACCTCGATCGTGCGCACCAGTTCTACGAAAAATACGGCGGAAAAGCCGTCGTCCTCGGTCGCTTTGTTCCGATTGTCCGCACGTTTGTTCCGTTCGTCGCCGGCGCTGGAGCCATGACTTATCGCGTCTTTTTCTTCTACAACATCCTCGGAGCGATCCTCTGGATCGGGGTGTGCGTCGCCGCCGGCTACATCTTCGGTGGTTATGAGTTTGTGAAACAGAACTTCGAGGCCGTAATCGTAGGCATTATCGTGGTGAGCCTGATTCCCGTGGCAGTTGAAGCATTCCTAGCATGGCGTCGATCAAAGATTGAAAAATCAGTCCGACCCAATGCAAGTTCAAGTGATACCTAACTACAGTCAGATCATCAACACCGTACAAAATCAATCAAGGAGAAACATCAATGGCCATCCGTCCTCTTGAAGACCGCGTCCTCGTCAAGCCCATCGAAGCCGAATCCAAAACCGCTTCGGGCATCTACCTCCCTGAATCCGCGAAAGAGAAGCCCGTTCGCGGCGAAGTCGTCGCGGTCGGTCCCGGCAAACGCCTCGACAACGGCAAGCGGGCCGAGATGTCTGTTCGGATCGGTGACACCGTTGTGTACGGTAAATACGCAGGAACCGAGGTTGAAATCAAAAACAACAAACATCTCATCCTCCGCGAAACCGAACTCCTCGGCGTGTTCCAGGGCTAATGGTTCGTTGTACCATGACTACCCCCACTCTCTGAATAAATGCCTCACCCTGTTGCAACTCATACCCCGGATGGACGCCTTTATAAAGTATTCTTTGTATGTGGTCACATGCGCTCGGGTACGAACTGGGTGGCCGGTCTCTTGAATCTCCATCCTGATATTAACTGTGTCGGCGAAGGGCCGCTTGGTCACCTGAGAACCACGATCGATCAAGTCAAGCGACTGGACTATCTTTACACTTATAAGCAGCCATACACCGGTGTTCTCGAAGAGGGTTTTCAGGAACTCGCACGAAGGCTCGTGATATCACTGTCACGAGAAAAGCCCGAAGCGGTGTGGGTTGGCGACAACACCAGTCGGCAACTGTGGCCATACGTTCCGGGCACATGCCATTTTTATGTCTTACGCGACGGTCGTGATGTGCTGACTTCATGGACGTTCCATCAGTTGAGGATCAACTTCGATATCGGCGAACCATTCCGCACAAGTATGGCGTCACACACGCAAAAATTCTTGGGCGATCGAGATTACTTTACGAACAACCCCGAACAGTTGTTCACCGACGAAGCATGGGTGCGACAGAGCGCACGGACTTGGAAGGACTACTATCTAACAGGCAAGCATGTGCTTGCCCGTGAGGCCGCCGGGGACATGGATATCCGTGTCTGTGCGATCCGATACGAGGAACTGCTGACAAACGCCGAGCGAGAGCGGACAAAGATGTATCACTTTCTGGACCTCGATCCGGCGACTGCGTCGCCGATGTCGACGGATAATAAAACGATGCCGGGTTTCAGCCACAACCGACCTGACTGGTTTCATCGCTCAGGAAAGGCCGGCGATTGGAAGAACTATGTCAATGATAATTTCCGATCTTGGTTCAAGGAAGAAGCCGGCGACGCGCTGATCGAGGCCGGGTACGAAGAGAATAATAACTGGTGACCTGTAGGCAATCGCCCACGCGATCGCTCGCATCCAAACTATACAAGCAATCTGAGAGGAATATACGATGGCAACGAAGCAAGTGATGTTCGACGACGCGGCACTCATCGAGATGAAAAAAGGCGTGCAGGCTCTCGCGCGTGCCGTGAAGGTGACGATGGGCCCCACCGGGCGCAACGTGATCATTCAGAAGTCCTACGGCGGCCCCTCTGTCACAAAGGACGGAGTCAGTGTCTCTAAGGAAATCACGCTCCCTTCTCCGTTCGAGTCGATGGGGGCGAAGATGGTGAACGAAGTTGCCAAGAAGACCGCGGACAAAGCCGGCGACGGCACCACCGCCGCGACCGTCCTCGCCGAAGCGATCTTTGTGGAAGGCATGCGTCATGTCGCGTCTGGTGCGAACCCGGTTCAGATCCAGCGCGGGATCAATAACGCCGCTCAGGCAGCGGCCGATGCGATTGATGCGTTCGCCGTGAAGTGTAAGGGCAAAGAAGATTATAAGAAAATCGCTACGGTCTCTGCCAACCACGACACGCAGATCGGCGAGCTGATCGCCGAGGCAATCAGCCGTGTCGGTGCCGAAGGCGTTGTCGAGGTCGAAGAAGGCAAGTCCTCCGAAACCACACTTGAGTACGTCGAGGGGATGCAGTTTGATAAAGGCTATATCTCTCCATACTTTATGACCGACCCGAAGACGGCCGAGTGCGTCCTTGAAGATTGCGTGATCCTCATCCACGAGAAAAAAATCAGCAACCTCACTGACTTCCTGCCATTCTTGAATAAAGTTGCAACGACCGGTAAGCCGATCCTTATCATCGCTGAAGAAGTCGAGAACGAAGCCCTCGCCGCACTCGTCGTGAATCGTCTCCGTGGGGTGTTGCGTATCTGTGCCGTCAAAGCCCCCGGCTTCGGCGATCGCCGCAAAGCGATGCTCGGCGATATCGCTGTCCTCACCGGCGGCACGTTCTTCGCCGAAGACCTCGGTCGTTCTCTGGAATCCATCGAACTCTCCGAACTTGGTCGTGCCAAAAAGATTGTTATCACTAAAGATGATACAACAATCATCGAAGGTGCTGGCAAAAAATCTGATATTCAGGGGCGAGCATCTCAGATCAAATCCCAGTACGACAAGTCCACCAGCGATTACGATCGTGAAAAACTGATGGAACGGCACGCCAAACTCACCGGTGGCGTCGCCATCATCAGCGTCGGTGCCCCCACCGAAATCGCGATGAAAGAAAAGAAAGATCGTGTTGATGATGCCCTCCACGCGACCCGCGCTGCGGCGAAGGAAGGCTATGTACCCGGCGGCGGCGTCGCGCTCGTTCGTACTCAGGACGCGATTCTCGCCGCTCAGAAGAAGGCTAAGGGCGATGAGAAGATCGGCTACGACATCGTTCTGCACGCCGTTGAAGCCTGTCTTAAACAGATCGCCGAGAACGCGGGGCAAGACGGCGATCTTGTTGTTGAAAAAGTCAAAGAGGGCAAAGGTGCCGGCTTTGGTTACAATGCCGCGACGGGCCAGTACGAAGACCTCGTCAAAGCGGGCATCATCGATCCCGCACTTGTTGCGAAGACTGCACTTATCAACGCCGCGAGCGTCGCCGGCTTGATGCTCACCACCGACGTGCTTATTACCGAGTTGAAAGAAGACGCGCAGCCTGTCGCTGGATCGGTCTCCTAACTAGTTCGGTTATTCCAACTCGTTGAACAGTATTCGACACGCAAGCCCGCAGCCGAGAGGTTCCGGGCTTGATTCGTAAGAAATGATCCACCATGCCTACCGCCCGTGACTATTACGAAATCCTCAGCGTCGAGCGTACCGCCGACGGAGAAGAGATCAAGCGAGCCTATCGCCGGCTTGCAATGAAGTACCATCCGGATCGCAACCCCGGTGACTCCGAGGCCGAAGCGAAGTTCAAGGAAGCCGCCGAGGCTTATGAAGTACTCGCCGACGATGGCAAACGCAAGGTCTATGACCAATACGGCCACGAAGGCCTCAAGGGCCGAGGTGGGCCTGCAGGACACGATTTCTCCCGCATGAATGTCGAGGACATCTTCTCGATGTTCTCTGATATCTTCGGCGGCGGAGGTGGATTTGGTGGTGGCAACCGCGGCCGTGGCGGTCCCGTTCGAGGTTATGATCTCGAAGCCGAAGTTAAGATCGAACTGATTGATGTTCTCAAAGGATGCGAACGCACCGTTGAGTTCACTCGTATGGATGTCTGTGAGAAATGCACCGGCTCCGGCGCAAAGGCGGGCACCAAACCCGTCAAGTGCCAGACCTGCGGCGGCCAAGGTAAAGTCCAGCAAACCGGACTCGGTGGGATGTTTCGCATGGTCACCGCTTGCCCGGCTTGTGCGGGGCGTGGGCAGGTGGTACGAGAGTTCTGTGATGGATGCCGCGGGAAAGGGCGTGTTCCGAAGAAGCGATCCTTAGGTGTGCGCATCCCCGCCGGTATTTCCGATGGCCAGGCCGTTCGCGTCCGCGGCGAAGGCGAGCCACCACCCATGGAACTCTCGCCCGCTGGAGAAGGCGTGCGAGGCGACCTGCATGTCGTCGTTCGCGTTGCCGAGGATGACCTGTTCCAGCGAGAAGAACAGCACCTCGCGCTGGAAATGCCGATCTCGTTCACGCAGGCATCGCTCGGTGCCGAAATCGAAGTTCCGACCCTCGATGGACGACAGAAAGTGACAATCCCTCGGGCAACCCAGCACGGTTCATTGTTTCGTCTCACGGGTCAAGGCTTGCCAGACCTGCGAAGCGGTCGCCGCGGCGATCTTGTTGTTATTACGAAGATTGATATCCCAAAGCGACTCACGAACGATCAAGAGCGTCTGTTGCGTGAATACGCGGCTTCAGAGAACACGCACGTCAACCCTGAAACCCAGAGTTTCTGGAAAAAAATGAAAGAGAAACTAACCGGCTGAGCACGCGTTCCAGCGTACTGCATCAACTGCTGGCTGCTATCCAGCCGACCTTGATGCTATAGAAAGTTATATCGTGTTCAAACGTACCCGAAAGCATGATCCATCGACCGAGTTCAACGCTATGTCTGATCAGACTCAACAGAACAGTGAACCGAGTGAGCACACGGATGGAGATCCGGCCGATTCCGGTAGTAGTGGCCTTGCCGCGATTGCAGCGTTGACCGCCGAACGCGATGACGCGATCGACAACTACCGCCGAGCCATTGCCGACTATCAAAACTATCATCGCCGCTCTATCGAGAACGAGCGCGAAGCCCGACGACAAGGCGTCACGGAAGTTCTCCAGAGCATCATTCCCGTTCTCGATCACTTCGACCTCGCTCTCTCGCACCGAAGCGATAACCCGGCGACACTACAAGTCATCGACGGCGTCAAAGTCATCCGCGATGAACTGCTCAAAGTCCTTGGCCGTCACGGGATCGGCATCATCCGGCCTGCCGCCGGCGATGAACTCGATCCCCAGCGTCATCAGGTTATCATGCAGCAGGCTGCCGAAGGTGTCCAACCGGGCCTGATCAGTCTCACACTCCAGGTCGGTTACGTGCTCGAACAGCGCGTGATCCGACCCGCGAAAGTCGCGGTTGCGCCCGGCGCGGCCGACTGACCCCGCGCTCCATTCTAAGGATGCAATCGACATGCCGACCTACGAGTATAAATGCACCGCTTGTCATCATAGGTTCGAGCAGTTTCAGTCAATGCGAGACAAGTCGCTTCGAAAATGTCCTGCCTGCGGGAAAAGCACGCTGGAGAGGCTTATTGGTATGGGTGCCGCCGTAATCTTCAAGGGTTCTGGTTTTTATCAGACAGACTACCGCTCCGAATCTTACAAGCAGGCCGCCGACGCGGACAAGAAAGTCGCCACGACTCCAGCGACCGAATCCAAAGCACCCTCCGCTACCGATACGAAGCCAGCGGACGTTCCCACTCCCGCACCGGCACCGACTGAGCAACCGGCACCTTCCGTGCGTCGCAAGCAACCCCCCGTTACGAAGCCCAAGCCCAGAGTACGTAAGCGCTCGTAGCCAGTGCGTGCTCTCGCATGTGTCCTCGCCGGGCTTGGACCATTATTGAGTCCGCTCGCAAACGCTTCATCTCTACGCAGCCGCCCAACCGAGCGGCATATCGTTTTCAATGCGCATCATCGGACACGGCATCGATCTTACGAACGTCGAGCGCATCACTCGGCTGCTTTCGGATCATCCCGATCGGTTTCTCCTTCGCTGCTTCACCCCCACCGAGCGGGCATACGCCGCCGATCGGCGTGAGGCACCCGCACATTACGCCGCCCGGTTCAGTGCCAAGGAAGCCACGCTCAAGGCACTGGGCACCGGTCTGCGCTTCGGCATTCAGTGGACCGACATCGAGGTGGATAACGATGGCCTGGGCCAGCCCCTGCTTCGATTGACCGGCAAAGCCGCGGAGATTGCCGACAAACTCGGCGTCACGAGGTGGTTTGTTTCGCTCACACATACCGCCGGCATGGCTTCGGCATCAGTTATCGCCGTCGCCGAACACCCGGTGGATGAACCATGATGTCGGCCCATCCATTCCGCATTGCTGCTCCTGACTCGGTACACTGTGGTGCTGCCAGACTTCAAGGAGACCGTACATGCCCGCTACGACGATTGTTGCACTGATTGCCACCGCCTCTCTGGTTGCCACGATGAACACGAATAGCGCGAGTCATGTTCGGCTATCGGCGATGGCTCCCGATGTGATGACCGTTACGCAAGAAAAAGAGCGCACGTTCGGTGAAGACGCGGCGTTCCTTGCCAAGCACCAGAAAACCATCGTGCTTGCATCCGGCGATGGCCTGGCGAAGATCGCCATCGTCCCCGCTTATCAAGGGCGTGTGCTGACATCGTGCGCTTCGGGCGACTCAGGCACCAGTTTCGGTTTCATCAAGTACGACCTCGTCGAATCGGGCGCGTTCCAAGACAAAATCAACCCCTTCGGCGGTGAGGACCGCTTCTGGCTCGGCCCCGAAGGTGGACAGTTCGCCATCTTCTTTAAGAAAGGCGATGAGTTCTCTCTCAAAGATTGGAAAACCCCCGCTCCGATCGACACCGAAGCGTTCAAAGTCACTTCCCAAACCAATACCAGCGTCACCTTCCAGCACGATGCATCCTTCACCAACTTCAGCGGGTATACGCTTGATGTCAAGATCGATCGTGTCGTCAAACTTCTGGATGGTGCTGCGGTGCGAAAGGAACTTCAGGTCGCCGGCTCCGCCGAACGCACCAAGTGGGTCGCCTACGAATCGGTCAACACGATCACGAACACCGGCAAAGCCGCTTGGACAAAGGACACTGGTATGCTCAGTGTCTGGATTCTTGGCATGTTTAAGCCCTCCGCGGACGCCGTCGTTGTCATTCCCTTCAAGGCCGGCTCCGACGACGCCCTCGGGCCGATTGTGAACGACTCATACTTCGGCAAGGTTCCTTCCGACCGTCTCAAAGTCGGTGACAACGCCATCTTCTTCAAAGCCGACGGCCAGATGCGCACCAAGATCGGGGTTTCTCCACGCCGCGCACTGCCCACGATCGGCAGTTACGACCCCGCTCGCAACGTCCTCACGCTCGTCACCTACACCCTGCCCGCCGATACCAACGACTACGTGAACAGCATGTGGGAGATGCAGAAAGATCCATTCGCCGGCGACGCCGTCAATAGTTACAACGACGGCGCACCCGCCGACGAGCCGAACGGAAAACCCTTCGGCCCTTTCTACGAACTCGAAACTTCCAGTCCCGCCGCGGCCCTCGCTCCCGGCAAGTCTCTCACCCATACCAACCGCACCGTCCACATAGAAGGTTCCAGGGCCGATCTTGACGTCATCGCTCGCGCCACCCTCGGCGTCGGGCTTGACGAAGCCCTGCGATCACTTCCCAAGTGATTCTGACCGGTCTTTGCGTGCCGACGTAGTCATACCATCATCTGGCCAACGCACAAGGGCGACTCCACAGTTCGGAGTCGCCCTTGCTCGGCTCGATGCTTTGGTACCCCTTTGGGTGTGAACACACATCGGGACACGTCGTGTGCTACACCTTCTGTTTGCCTGCGTCGGTTACCCCAAGTCGGCGATCCCGCTCCTCCTGGGTCCACACGTCTTTGGTGCTCCGGGACTTCGTCCGGCGTTCGGTTGAGAACTTCGACATTTTCAGCATCAACGCTTCGGCTTTGTTCGAGAGTTTGACCGCGGCCTCCGCCGATTCTCTCGCACCCGCTCCTGCTTCCTCCGCCGCGGCGGAGATCGAAATGATCATCGATGATACCTGTGACGCACCTTCCGCTATCTCCACCATGCTGCGCCCCGCGGTCGCTGCCAACTCCACTCCACGCTGAACCTGCGCTTGCCCGCGGCTCATCCGATCCACCGCTTGCTGCGTGTCCGTCTGGATCGCCGCGATCGAACCTCCGATTTCTTCGGTTGCCCGCGTTGTACGCTCCGCCAGTTTGCGAACCTCGTCGGCAACAACGGCGAAGCCACGCCCGTGCTCTCCCGCACGCGCCGCTTCAATCGCGGCGTTGAGCGCCAGTAGATTCGTCTGGTCCGCAATATCGTTGATCACGCCGATCACATGCCCGATCTTTTCGCCCCGTTCTCCGAGTTGACCAACCGTCTTGACGCTCTCTTGCACGGTGACGTTGATCTCGTCCATCCCGCTCACTGTTTGCATCACGATTTGCTTGCCGTCTTCGGCGAGCCTTCCCGATTTCTCGGCCGAGGTAGCGACCGACGTTGTCTGGCTGGCCACCTCCCCGACCGCCGCCGACATTTCCTCGGCCGATGCCGCGATCTGGCTCGAGAGCGTCGAGACTTCTCCCGCCGAGTCCTTCACATCGTGAATGATGTCACGTAACTTCTCCACGAACATGTTGAACCCCTCCGCCAGCAACCCGACCTCGTCTTGCCCGAACCGTGGTAGTTTTTTCGTCAGATCGCCTTCGCCGAGTGAAATTTCTTCGAGCCGGTCCACCGCTGCCACGATCGGCTTCACAATCATTCTCGCAATGAAATAGCCGATGAATGAAACCGAAATGCACACCCCAACGAGTATGATCGTTACCGACGTGCGCACCGCGTGTGTCTCGGCCATAGCGATACGTTCCGGCACTCGAACCAGCAGCGACCAGCCCAGTCCCGGGTAGCCCATCGCTCCAACCGAACGAGAGTAACCAACCGACTGATACGCGTTCTCCCGTGCATCGAGGCACCGGGCCGAACCAGATTCACCCTTCACCGCGGCCTCCGCCGCCGGCATCCGCTCCGTGACCAGATTCAACTTCAGTACCACGCTCTCTACGTCGTGCCCGATGCTCTTGCCATTCAAGAGCGGGTCGCAATCCACAAGCACCGTGCCTGTTCGGTCCAGAAGAGTCAGTTCGGCGTTCTCGAACCCCGATTCCACTAGGCTTGATTGGGTGGCACTGATAATCTCTTCCACCGGCGACAACTGCGCGTAGTTCTTCCACACCCCGATCACCGTGCCCGTTGCGTCCTTGATCGGCGCACTGAATCCCATATTCAAACCGTCGCTGTTGTAGATCTGCTTCAAGTCACTGTCGATGTTGACATCTTCCACCACCGTTCCGCTCAGTTGCCCGGACTGTGTGAAGTGTCCGGCGACCGCATCTTTGAACCATGGTGCGTCCTTGAAACTCCGTTCGTAGAGAAACTTGGTTTCGATCGGCTTGCCGAACTTGTCCGATGTGCTCACCGCCGCCACTTTGCCGGTTGCGTCTACGATCACGCAGAGGTGATAGCACCCATACGCTTTGATGTACTCATCCATGGCTCGAACGAGCGGGTTATCGGTACTCGGTTTATACCAGTTCAACGGGTCCTGGGCGGCTGTGTTCAGCCCGAACGCCTGCACATCGCCGTATCGCTCGAACATATTGCGTTCGATCTTATCAAGGGCATCAACCGCGACGGATTCCAGCCGCAGGTTCACGCTTGACTCAATTTTCTTTGATACGTCCCTCGCCACAGCCCCGACGATCAGCACTGGCACGACCCCGACCGCCAGGAACAATCCGATCAGCTTTGTCTTCAGTTTCATCCGTGCGTCCTTGGCACAACCCACCGTGATCTTCACGAACTACCGTCCCGAGCGACACTGGTCGGGGCGTTGGGCCATCATGGTGCCGACGTCTGGTATCGTGCTGATATCCAGATGCCTTTACCTGTTTTAGTCTCCTCAGCAGTTCTCTCACGGCAATGCCAGTTTAAACGGATCCATGTCGTACTCACGCCCTCGTGACGCACTTGTTGGCGATTAACAACCAACTGACTCGCACGATAGTGTGATCGAACTACAGACGGCAAATCCCTGCGCAACCACACGCAGACCTGCCGCGTGTTCTGTTCGCCGGCGAATCACGCCGCTGACTTGAACATGTCCACCCGATGTGAGTTAGGTTCAGTTCGTGCCGGTTGAAAACCTGCTCCACCAGCACCCGGCGTTGTGAAGTCAGCAGCCCGCGAAGAACGCGCCCAGAAAATCAAAGAAGTCCTGCGAGTTGGTCAATCCATCCCCGCCGAAATCGGCGCTCCCGCTGAAGAACTCCGTGATGAAATCGAACAGGTCTTGGCTATCCAGCGTGCCCGAGCCGTTGTAATCGCCCGGGCACGCCATCCCGGTCCCGCTGATCGTGAAATCAGAACTGCTCTGGTCAAACCCCAGGTTTCCTTCGGCGTCACGAACGATCAGCCGCACCCGCGCCGACGTGGCAGCGATGTTCGGCACCGTCCACGTTTCCGCTCCGTCATCACTCGTCGATGCCGCGATCACGATTGGATACGTCAGACCCGAATCCACCGACAGCCGTATCTCCACACGAGACACCGCCACGTCGTCATCGCTGATCCAGTTGATCGTGGGCATTTGCGCCGGCACCAGCGCCTCGCCCCCACGCAGGTTCCTCAGATACACCGACGGGTTCGCCCCGTTCACAGGCACCGGCATATGCATGCAGATGCAGTGCATCACCCCCGCGGCGGACACCATCGCTTCGCAGTTGATCTGCCGGATCGTCTTATTCGGATACACCTGCTGCCACACCGCCAGCGCCGGGGCGTTGTGCTGTGTTACCGACGCATTCGTGTACGTCGGGATCAGCACCACATCATTGCAGATCACCACGTTCGTATATGTGTAGTGATTCCCACCGACCGAGCGAGCCGGGATGCGATGCACCGTCCAGCCGCGGGCCGTCAGCAGAGCCGCCGCTCCGTCGCAGATCACGTCCTGCGTCGAGTTCACATTAAACGGCCAATCCGAAACGATCACCGTCCGATCCCCCGTCACTTGCATCCACATATCGATATGCTGCGTCGCGTCTACGTTCGTCGGAAACGGCGTGAAGAACGTCGTTTGCAGGTTCTGGAACGTCTCCCACCGATCGAAAATCTGTTGCTCGGTCACACCGGGGTTTTCGTTGTTGATCAGACGGGTGCAGAACGCATCCCCGAGTGCGCCGAGGTGGTAGTTTCCCCCGCCGTGGATCAGTGGGATGTTGTACTTCGCGTGCCTTTTGAGTTGTGAAAAACCCGTCGGGTACGAATCGTCCAGCGGCCTGGGCCTGTTGTACATGTGGTCCACAATCGCTCGGCAGTCCCCTTCATAGATATACCGCGGGCCGTAGTCTCTGATCCACACCGTGTTCGTCGTGCGCAGTACGAACCGCACCCGGCTCATATTCACCCCGCCGTTCTGTAGCGCTGTTGTCGCCGAAGTCTGCTGCGACGCGCTATCCACCGCGATGTACACGTCCGCGTTCCCGTCTGTCGTGATCCACCGTGCCATCTGTGTGATAATCGATGTAAACGACTTCCACGTCAACAGGATCCCCTCGGTTGGTTCGTACTCCGCCGTGCAATGCACCGGCCCCGTCGGGGTCGCAAACGGCCCTCGCGCCCCCATCGGCACCTGCAACGGATGCGACCGCAGATAGACCCGCTCCGCCTCCGTCAAATACCGCGGCGTCGTTTCCGGAAACACCAGTTCCCCGCCAACGATCCGCGGTTCGTCCCGCGATGTCTCACCCACTGATTGCCCCCGTACCTGCCCTGCTAGCGCATTCAACGCGATTGCCGTTCCAAGCATGACCCGAGTCGTTGTTCCGAGGCTCATTGCAACTCCCATATGGCACTAGCCGGTTGTTTCGTTCCCCGATCTACCAATATACCACACCCGCACTGCGTCTGTCACCCCGGCACCCACCAGACTCATTGTTTCATCTTCTCACCACACCAAACCGGTTACCCATACCCGTCGAAGTACACAATGTACTCCGTTGATTTTGAAAGAATCCCCTAAAGTGGGGATTGCATTGGCGTTCAATCACCATGAATTTGCACAGTCCGAAAAGAATGTTTGCCTCCCAGATTCACATTCCGGTTGCGTTGGGTCGAACCCGAGTTATGCTTATTGATGGTTGGTACGCCTCTCTCTGGGTACCACCCATCGCTCAGCGTTTTCTGCAATGAACCGAACGGTGCGGAACATGTGTTCCACACCCGGGGAGATGGTTTCTATTTCACGAGATACGGAAGGAGACTCGAATGAAACTTCGAATGTTGACCGGTACGTTGGTGCTCGTTGGTCTGGCGGGCATGGCTCAGGCTCGCCCGAACGGCGACGTGATCTTCGCGCTCGAGAACCAGACCGGCGACGATACTATCGGCGTCTGGGACTCCGGCGTCGGCACCACGAGCACCATCGCCACCTTCGCTAGCCCGGTCCGCCTCGGCGGCCTGCTCCTCGCGCCGGATGGCAACCTGTACGCCGCCGACGGCCCCTTCCTCATCCAGCAGGACTCCACCGGCCGCGTCATGCGCATTCAGAACCCCCTCAGCGGCGCGCCCATTATCGACAACCTCTCGTTCGGCAACACCCTCTCGAACCCGATCGGCCTCGCATGGCACGGCGCGACCAACGGCGTCGTCGTCGGCAACAACCCCGGCGGTGATCAGTTCCCCAACAACCGCGTCGATGGATTCATCCACCTCTCTACCCCAGGCGGCACGCAAACCACGCTCTTTGCCGAAGGCTCGTTCCCCCCTGTGCCGCGCCCCGGTTTCACGGCCAGTTCCTACCTCACCGATGATCCCCGCGGCACCGGCGATTTCCTTGTCACCGCCATCAACGGCGGAGCCGGCCCCGCTGGCGACGGCGAAGGCAGCCAGATCTACCGCCTCACCGTCAACAACGACCTCTCCAGTTCTCTCAGCCTCGTCGTTGACCTCAGCAACCCCGCCGTCACCGGCCTCCCCGCCGGTCTCCGTTTCGTCGCCGGCATCACCGCGAAGCCCGGCACCAACGAGGTCTACGTGACCGACCGCACCAGCAGCACGATCTACAAAGTGTTGATGAATAACGACGGCACCTTCAACTCGATCGTCCCCGTGATCTCCTCCGGCGTTCCCTTTGCCGAGGTCATCGTCTACGACCCCTTCAATAACAAACTGGTCGTTGATACGACGGACGGGATCAAGCGCCTCAACCTTGATGGCAGCGGGCTTGAGACAATCGTAACGTTCGCACCCGGTACGCACGCTCGCGGGTTGGCCATCGTCCCCGCTCCCGGTTCCGCTCTCGGACTCGGCCTCCTCGGTGTCCTCGCGGGCCGTCGTCGTCGCCGCTGATCAATCGATTTGCCTATACGGCGCGAGCCGTCGGCTATCACACATACTTCGTCCCCAAGGCCCGCGTCCTCTCGACGCGGGCCTTTGTTTGTATAAAGTTTGTTGCCTAATTACTCGAATTCTCTCATCTCGGCTCCGCGAAGCATCGAATAATCGTTGGACTCGAACGATTCGGCAGCCATATCCGAATAGAACTGGTACAACTCTGGTTCGCGTTCCACGACACTCCTCCTCGGAAGGTCATTTCCATGCACGAAATCAAACGGGTACTTCGGCGAGCAGCCTGGCGATTGGGGATCGCCTCCTACGTCCGCAACGTCGTTTATCTGATCGCCGCCGCACTTGTCCTGAGCATCCTCGCACGCCTCGTCGAACGCTTGTGGCCGCTGAGTGAACCGTTGCCGTGGATTCCGATCGCCTACTGGGCCGGCGGGGCCGTCGTATTGCTGGCGCTGGGGTGGTCCCTCTACTCCCGCCAAACAGAGCGCTCCGTCGCGCGACACGTCGACGATGCCGCGGACCTGCGTGAATCGCTCAGCACCGCACTTTGTGTCGCGGCGAGCATGGGCAATGACCCCTGGGCGCGCGCGACCGTCGATTCCGCCGTCCAGCAAGCCCGCGGCGTGAACGTGCGTCAAGCCGTCCCCATCCAGCCCCCCAAGTTCTGGCCCGTGCCGTTGGCTCTCGCGCTCACGCTGTTGGTCGTTTGGTTCTCCGTTTCCGTGCGTGGCACCTCCGAAACGATCGCCAAAGAAAAAGAGAAGGCGACTATCATCGCCGTGAGTGCCGAAGCGGAGAAGGTCAAGGCGATCGAAGAGAAACTCGCCTCACTCGAACCCAATAAGCCCGAGGAAGCCGGTGCGGAAGCCGCCGCGGAAGTGCCCCAGGCTAAAGCACCCGAAGAAGTCGCCCTTCAAGCCATCAAACGCCTGACCACCGTGCTGGATCGGCTTGAAGAACTCAAGCAAGGCGAGCAAGGCCAGACCGCTCAGACCATGAGCGAGATGCTCAAGCAACTCAAACAACCCGGCCCCGGCCCGCTCGCCGAGATGAGCAAGGAACTTTCCAAAGGCAACTTCGGCAAGGCCGCCCAGCAACTCGCCGAGCAGATGAAAAAGGCACAGATGGGCGAAATGAGCGAGGCGGAAAAGAAACAACTCGCCGAGCAACTCTCCAAGATGGCCGAGCAGATGAAGCAGTTGTCCGAAGACCACAAGACTGCCGAGAAGGCACTGGAGCAAGCCGGGCTGAACAAAGAACTCGCCAAAGACCCGCAGAAACTCGCTGAAGCGCTCAAAAAAGCCCAGAACCTGACGGAGGAACAGAAAAAGCAACTCGAAACGCAGTGCAAAGCCTGCAACAACGCCAGCAACTCTGCCAGTAAAATGAGCCAGGCGATGAGCCAGATGGCATCGAGCATGAGCGAGAGCGGGAAGATGGACCCGAACGCCATGAACGCTCTCCAGCAACTCGCCGAGCAGATGGGTGAGATGGACAAACTCGCCAATCAAATGGGCCAGGCAGACTCGGCGATGCAGGATGCCAAAGCACAGATGGAAGCCCTTGCCTCGTTCTGCGAGAGCGAGTGCAATGGAATGGGCGAGTGCAAGGGCGACGGCTCGGGTGAAGGCAAGATCGGCAACTGGAAGCCGGGCTGGTCCGAGTCAACGGGTAATGGCAGCGGCGGCCCCGGACGTGGCAACGGTTCGCGCCGCGACGAGTCCAAAGCCGATTTCGCCATGAAGATCGAGAAGCAGAAGACCAAAACCCAAGCCGGACCGGTTATCGCCAGCGAAATCCTCGAAGCCGACGAGCAGCAGGTCGGCGAATCCACCCAAGCCGCCGACACCGCCGTCGCGCTCGCGGCTCAGAACATGTCCGAAGCGCTCGAAAGCAACCAGATCCCCCGCGAATACCACGACGCGGTCAAGCATTACTTCGGCAAACTCAAATCAAAGACCAAAGCAAGCACGTCCGAGAACTCCACTTCTCCCGCTAAACCGGGCGACTCCAAGGAATCGACCGACGAAAAGAAGTAAGATCCGTCTCACCGCATCATTCCAGCCTGATTCATCAATCAATCAGGCCGAAAACATGTAGAATTCTACAGACGCGGCACGTCGGCGACCCCGAGCGTGCCGCGCCTTGTTTCGGAGGCGAACGCATGACGATTGAATCGAACACTTCGGTGCCAACCGCGAGGATTGAACCCACGCTTCATTCCCGGATGAACGGAGGGTCAAGGCGTTCGCGGGTACTCGGTATGTGTTTGATCTGCGCGCTGCTTATAGGTGTGCCTGGGGGAGCGGGGGGGTTGGGGGGTTGCGAGGAAAAAAGCCCGCAGGGCGCGCGTGGATCGGAAACGGGCAAGGAACCTAGCCCTCAACCGGCACCCCAGTCGTTGATTGTGTACACCAGTGCGGACGATGAGGTGATCAAGGCCGTTGTTGACATGTTCGAGAAGGACACGGGGATCAAAGTCGAATGGAGCGGTGATACGGAGCAGACCAAGACGACGGGGCTGGTGCAGCGTGTGATCGCCGAGAAAGAAGCCCCGCGTGCCGACGTGTGGTGGTCCAGCGAGCCTTTTGGAACGATCCGGCTCGCACGGGAGGGATTGCTCGAGGCGTACCGGAGCAAGACGGCGGAATCGAGCATCCCCGGCGGGTGGCCGAGCCAATACCGCGCGACGGACGGGACGTGGTATGGCTTCTCTCCGCGGGCGCGAGTGATTGTGTACAACACTCTCAAAGTGCGCAAGGAGGAGATGCCGCGCACGATCCATGATCTGGCGCACCCGAGGTTCAAGGGGCGTGTCGGGATCGCCCGGCCGCAGTTCGGTACGACGGGTGGGCACCTCGCGGTGCTCGCCCACGTCTACGGCGAACCGGCCCTTGAAGCCTGGATGAAAGCGATGGTCGAGAATCGGGTGAAACAGTTCGATGGGAATATGTCGGTCGTCCGGGCCGTGGGGACGGGCGAACTGCTGGTGGGGCTGACGGATACGGACGACGTGTGGGCAGGGCAGCGCAACAAATGGCCGGTGGACCTGATCTACGATCCCAACGACATCGCGGCGTCGCCCATGGCATCGTTCAAAGGTTGGGGGAAGATCGAATCGCTCGCGCTCGGAGCGGGTCCGCTGCTGCTGCCGAACACGGTGGCGGTCGTGAAAGGAGCAAAGAACCAGGAACATGCCCGGAAGTTCGTGGATTTCATGCTCAGCGAGAAAGTGGAAAACCTGCTGCTCAATAGCGGTTCGCACAATCTGCCTCTGCGCGAACGGCATATCCGCGACTCACGCAACGCGATGTACACGATCCCGGTGCGGACGATGCAGCCGATGGCCGTCGATCTGGAACGGGCGGCGGACCAGATGGAGCCGGCACTCCGACTCTTCGAGGCGGCGACCCAAGAGAAATGAATCGCGTTTCTTCTCGATTGGATCCGATTCCGGACCCGACGAGTGCGATTGGAGCGATTCCCTGTTGGTTTCTGCAGGGTGGGAGGGGGCGGCGTTGGCACGCCACGGGGTGGGTGAATCTGAAATGAAGTTTCTGTGGATTTGACTCGGACGCTCCGACTCGTCACCATACGGCTCACCCGCCGGGCACGACCGACCGGCCGGGAAGAGGTACCGGAAGGCAGCGCGGGCAGGAGCGAGCGATTGATCTGTCCATTTTGCGGAAAGAACGACGACAAGGTTATCGACAGTCGTGCGAGCGACGGCGGGAAAGTCGTGCGCCGCCGGCGTCAATGCCTGGACTGCGAGAAACGATTCACGACCTACGAGCGGGTCGAAGAGGCATCGCGCCTGATGGTGGTGAAGCGCGACGGGACGCATGTACCCTTCAGCCGGGATAACGTGCTCAAAGGGATCATCGCGGCGTGCGGGAAACGACCGGTCGCGGAGGCCGAAAAAACGCGCGTCGTCGATGAGATCGAAGACGACCTGCACCGGGAGTTCGACCGCGAGGTGCCGTCGAAGACGATCGGCGAGCATGTGATGAAGAAACTCAAGGAACTCGACGACATCGCGTACATCCGCTTTGCCAGCGAGCACCTGGGGTTCAACTCGGCGGGACAGATCGTCGCCGAAGCGAGCAGCCTGAACGAACGGGTGAAGGATGTGAAGGACCAGCAGAAGTTGTTTTGAGTTTTCTTCCGAGATGGTGAGTTTCTGCAGTTGTAATCCTAGATGATTGCGGCAACTGGTTTGCCGAGGAAGTCGAGCCGCACTGAAATTCTGGTCTCAGCGATATGGAAAGTACGTTCGAACATTTATTCCGTTATTCTGGACGTACAGTTCGGCTAGTTTGCGAGATTGAACTGGCTAACGGCGTTCGTTCGCTTACTCTACTCGACATTTTGGCGACGTCTCAAAAAGCAATGGATGTTGTTCCAGACTGGAAAATCGAATATGAAGCGATGTGCGTAGCGGAAGAGCGTGGAGCGAAATATACGTAGTATGGTAGTAGACTCTAAGTTTTCAAGTTGTGCTGTGCAACTATCATTGCTCACGGGTTCGTGGCAAGTAGTCTTTGAGCGGTTAGTGAACTCCGCTCAACACAGAATGCTATTGTGCGCTCCGTATGTTTCGAGAGTAGGGGCTAACCTCGTTTGCAAGGCTCGCCGAGGTACAATCGCCATTGGGCCTGCTTCTTTGTTACTCACGGATCTTTCGCCTCGCTCCGTGTGCAATGGGGCCACCGACCCTTCTGCGATTATTGCAGTTGAAGCAGCACTCAGCGGATTACGAGTGGTTCATTTGCCGCGGTTACATGCAAAAATATACTGTGCCGATGGTCAACGGTTGGTATTAACATCAGGCAACCTGACGTCGGGCGGAATCAATCACAACCACGAATGCGGGGTATTTGTAGAGGACGATGTTTTTGCTGCGCAGGTTGAGCAAGAGTTACTCGGAATTGCGAGCCTTGGTGCTGAAGTGAATCGCGATGCGCTACTAGCTTATTGCGACGTGGCGACAGAAGTCCGATTCGCGTATACAGCCGAAACCGAATCGGCGTCTCGTAATGCACGCAGACGGCTTTCGGCGGCACTACAAGAAGCAGAAGACACGTTGATCAGAATTCGTCTTTCTGGAGATGCGGTACACACGGTTTTCGCACGCACAATCAAGTTTTTTTTGAAGCGATATGGCTCGCTTTCGACCGTCCAAATGCACCCACTGATTCAACAAGTTCACCCTGATCTATGTGACGATTCCGTAGATCGAGTAATTGAAGGTCAACGATTTTGGAAAAACTGGAAACACGCCGTGCGAACGGCTCGGCAGCAGCTGAAGAAACGAGGCGAAGTAAGCTATGTAAGCGGTCAATGGCATTTGCTTGAATAGTCACGCGGCATTTTTTTATGGCGTGTGCAATCTAGTTCATTATGTTACGCTCAAAAAGGAGCGTCGATGAGTTCAGACAGGGAAACAAACGGCGATTCAGTTCGCCAAAGCTACACGGCCTATGAGTACGCCAAACGCGGTCTAACAACACCCGTGCGTCACGATGCGCCGACGATCCCGTCGGGGCGTGCCGACGGTTCGCCGCGGGTCGTGCCTGCGGCTGCCGCGGGCGAGGAAGCCGGGGATCGTTTCGGCGAGTACGAAATCCGCGAAGTACTGGGCGAGGGCGGATTCGGGATCGTGTACGCCTGCGATCAACTCCGCCCGATCCGGCGGCGGGTCGCGCTCAAGGTACTCAAACTCGGGATGGACTCGCGGGAGATCCTCGCACGCTTCGAGGCCGAGCGGCAGACGCTCGCGCTGATGGACCACCCCAGCGTGGCCAAGGTGCTCGACGCGGGCATCAGCACGATGGGGCGGCCCTACTTCGTGATGGAGTTTGTCAAAGGTGTGCCGATCACGCAGTACTGCGACGAGAATCGGCTGGGGATGCGTGCGAGGCTGGAACTGTTTATCCACGTTTGCCAGGCCGCGCAGCACGCGCACACAAAGGGGATCATCCACCGTGATATCAAGCCGTCGAATGTACTGGTGACGTTGGTGGACGACAAGCCGGTGCCGAAGGTGATCGACTTCGGCATCGCCAAAGCGATGTCGCCCGGTGTGGGAAACGTGTTCACTGAAGCAGGGCGGCTGGTAGGGACACCGGAGTACATGAGTCCAGAGCAGGCGGGGCTGTCGCCGCTGGATGTGGACGCGCGGTCGGATGTGTACGCGCTGGGGGTGTTGCTGTATGAACTACTGACGGGGATGCTGCCGCTGGACACGCGGCGGCTGCGAGCGGCGGGCTTCGCCGAGATCCAGCGACTGATCCGTGAGGAAGATCCGCCCAAGCCGAGTACACGGCTCGGGCGCACCACGACGATCGATCGAGCCGAAGCAAGCAATGCACTGAGCGCGACGGGCGAACACGAAATCGCTCAGATCGCGCGGCACCGACGGACGGACCCGTCGTCGCTCGTGCGCGAACTGCGCGGCGAACTCGACTGGATCACGATGAAGGCGCTGGAAAAAGACCGCACGCGTCGTTATGAAACAGCCAGCGGCTTTGCAGATGATATCGAGCATTACCTTCGTGGTGAAGTGGTTATCGCACGCCCCCCTTCCGCCCGTTATCGAGTTAGCAAAGTTATACGTCGTTACCGCACAGCGTTTGTAGTTGCGGGCATCGTCACAGCCGTATTGATAGCCGGTATCATTGTCACAACTTCTGCGATGTTACATGCACGACGTGCCCAAACTAATGCGCAACAGGCTCTGAAAAATGTAGAAACCGAGCGGGCTCAAAAGGT
>JBGSIF010000117.1:0-3163 GCA_041742635.1 Phycisphaerales bacterium | reverse complement strand
TGGCGCTCCGACGCCGCGGCCTGAATGAGGCGGCCCCGAACCAAGTGGCATGAGGCGCCCCTGCGGCGACCTCGAATAGATGCGCGGATCATCCCGATTCCTTCCCGTCCCCCCTTGACTTCGGCACACTCATAGATGCTTTTGAGGCCCGACTTCGGTGTCTTCGCGTGACGTCGGCATCCCAAGACACCGAAGTCCTCGTCAAAACTCGACGACTTCGCTGGCACGACTTCGAGCCCACCCACCATCTCGCTCATCACTCGCAAGATTATTTTGAAAATCCAGCGGATTTTTCTTGACTGGGGGGGGGGAGTAGATTAGAGGCAGTCGGTAGCAGTTCACTCCACAATCGTTCAAAGGAGATTCACGTGAACCGTCGAACTTGCACTCTGTCTGCGCTGGTCGCCCTCTTGGCGTCGATGTTCAGCCTCGCGGGGTCCGCACATGCCGCGATGCTGTTTGACCCGCCCCATGACGACGGCGGTGGCGCGGCACCCGAATACGCATACTTCGATTTGCTTGCACCCACTGGCTTGACAACTTCCTGGGCGTTGAACGATTACGATTGTGAACTGGCTGCAACTTGCACTCCCGGTGCCCTCTATGTCCCCACCGCAACCGGCGGGCAGAATATCGTCGGCTGCAAGGTGCCTGCAGGCGGCGTCGGCTGCTCCGGAACATGCAAGTACTGCAGCGGCGGCGGTATCGGCGACTTGTGCAAAAAGAAAACCTATTCGATCTGTAACTTCACCACCCTCCCCCCACTCGTAACGTGCGGTACGGATATCTTATACAACTGTGTCCCGGCCGCCACGCCCCCAGCCAACCCGTCCGGTCAATCCCTCCCGACTGACAACGGCTGCTACTGCGGCACTACACCGGGCACGACCACAACCTCTGCTTGCACATTCTCGCGTTGTTCGTAGTCGATTGCTTGAATGCTGATCCGACATCGGAGTGCAAATGATTTACCGCGTTGCATGTGTCGCGTTCGTGTCGCTCGGTGTGGTCCTCCATTTTCTCATTCCCAACACTTCCAAGCCAAACTACGTGGCCGGGACTGAGCCGCCGCGGCTGTCGCACCAGGACGCCAATCCTGCTCTCCCTGACACGAGACACGAGGCGATTGCTATCGTGCGTGCAATGTCGGTGCATGATGCATCAATCCACTCGATCGAGTGGAAATCGGAAAACGCCTACCGGGCCGAAGCCACCGGCGATTGGGTGTTATATCACCGTGCCGAACACGGCATGGATGATCGAGGGCGGTGGTACTCCTTTGCAAACTACGGTGCTGAACAACCCGACAAGCCAATGTGGTTCTTCATGGTGCGTGCATGGACCGCAGATGGGAACGTCCAGTACATGCACAATGAAAACTCGGAGCGGGGCGTCGTGCAGCCTCCCGACCGCGCGGCGCTCTGGCTTCCCAGTCCAGTCATGTTCCTCGGTCGGGTCACGGCGTTCCAAGGCCGACGCTCGATCGCGGAGTTGCTTCTCGAAGCACCCGATCTGCGCGTCAGCAGGCAGGAAGACGAGAATGGAATCGTCCAAGTACACGCCACCGTCGAAACCGGTGGCATGATCGGCGAACTGATCCTCGATATCGACACTACTCGGGATTTTATGATCGTCCGTTACGTCCTGAAAGACGGGTTATTCCTCTTCCCGGTCGAAGCGTGGGTCGTCACCAAGACCGAGCTTATCAACGGCATCCATGTTCCGGTTGAAGGGTACCGCGACACCACCGTGTTCGTCCCCACCCAGGAAGACGAAAAGAAACTCGAAGCCGCGATGGACGAGGCTGGCATCGACCGAACTACTCGCGCTGATCCAAGGAACCCCGAAACGCGGCGTAAGCTCCACAAGTTGGTCCGCATCGCGTTTGGCGATGCGGGCACGCCATTCGCTCCGGTGTGGCATCGCCAGTATCTTCGATCGACCGAGATTGTTTCACTCAACACGCCCATCCCCGCCGACAAGTTCGAGCATCGGTTCCCGCGGGATTTGCCGTGGGTCAATCTTTTTACGCAATCACGCGAGGACGGAACGCCGCTCGACGTTGAACTTCCGGACTACAAGGGAGCGATGCCATGACCGTTCCGGGCGTACTCATTGTCGTGCTGCACACGTTGCTTGTTGGCTTCTGGCCACCCGCCATCTTCCACATTGAGATCGACGCTCCGCTACTCACGCAGCCCTCAGCCGACCCACCGATTGTCATTGTAGAGTCCCGCGATCCGATCGACCGCGGAAAAGTCCCTCTCGGTAGCGTCGCGCGCCGGGTCTTCACCATCAAAAACAACTCGGATTCTACCCTCTCGCTTGCCGTCTCGGGCAAGTCCTGCGCGTGCCTCATCACCAAGTTGGACACGCAGACGCTCGCCCCAGGCGTAAGCACTTCACTGGACGTGTCTGTTGTCGTCACCGGCGGGTACGGCGTCCAGTCACACTCTCTGCGTCTTGAGGCTTCAAGCCAGACACGGACCGGCAAACCAGCGCGGCAAGCCATCGACCTCGGAATCTCATTCACGCCGGATCGAACGTATGAGGTCGTCCCCCGATTGCTCATCATTCGTTCGATCATCGGTGAAACTCGCTCCGGAACGATCTCAGTTGTGACACCGCCCGGTTCGGACCTGGTCGTTCGTGACATCGATTCTGGAACCGATGCCATCGCGGTTCACGAATGCAAGCCGTCGCCGAAAAACCCGGCGGTCCGAACCATCGAGTTCACCGCAACACCCACGCAACCCGGTTCGCGTCAATCCATCTTATCCTTCGCTACAAACAGCGAATCACTGCCAACTGGTACGGTCGACGTGACAGTTGTAGGTCTCACACCTTGGCGTGCCGATCCGCCCGGATTGGTCGCCACTTATACACCACCCATCGCCCCGGCGGTGCTGCGGTGTACGCTCACACCCCGAGGAACAACCGCACCGACGCCCACGACGGTCACATTGCATCCGGAAGTCGCCGGTGTCAAAGTCTGGCTTGAAACCGGTCAAGTGCTAATGTCTGACCTGACCCGCTCTCCATTGACAGAACTTAGGCGACCAGTTGATTCTCGAACTGCATTGGGCTGACGTAGCCCAGGGCGGCGTGGAGGCGTTTGGGATTGTAGAACATTTCGATGTACTGGAAGATCGCTATCCGGGCT
>JBGSIF010000116.1:0-11821 GCA_041742635.1 Phycisphaerales bacterium | reverse complement strand
AAGCCGTACCCGCCGCGCTCGGGCGGCTCTTCGACGCACGACTGCACGGCCTGCGCCCAGGCGAGGTAGGTGTTGCTGGGCGTCAACTGTGCCACGCCGCGGCGGAGCGATTCTTTCCCGCAGTCCGTCAGACGCTTCACGAGCGGGGACATTTCTTTGACCACATAGGTCCACGCGGCGTCACCGACCCACCCGCGGTGCCAGACCCCGATATCGATCTTGACGACATCGCCGGGCTTGATCGGAGGAGAAATCTCTCCCTTGGGACCATATGCAGTCCCGTGGACGACGCAGTCGTTGACCGACAGGCAGGCGTGCGAGGGGAACTTGGGCTTCTTGCCGACCTGGTAGTGAAGGAAGCACGACTTGCACCTGAGGTCGTCGAGCGTCTTGGCGACGAAGGTATCGATCTGGCCAAGCGTGTGCCCGACTTTGATGAACTCCGCGAGTCGGCGGTGGGTGGCGACGACGCACTGCGCGGCCGCGAAGGCGTCTTCGATATCGCGCTCCGGGAGCGTCGTCTTGGGCATGGACTTGATCATTGTTCCGATCGTAGGAAGACCATGCGGCGGCGAGCGGACGCGTAGCGATGAAATAGCACGGCGACCTGCCGCGGGAGAGCGCACGGGAGTCGTGAATCCTCGGAGCGATTAGTTCTTGGGCAGGAGTTTGACGACGACGCCGTCGTGGCTCACAAGGTAGAGGTTGCCGTCGACGAACTGGTCCGCACGAGCGATGGCGACGTTCTTGAGCGCGACGCGTTCGATGACGCTCCCGTCGTTCGGATCCAGGAGAATGGCGTTGGAGCCGTCCCACACGACCAGACGGTTGTTGCGGACAGCGATGACAGAGCCGAGGACATTGCCGGCGGTCCAGAGTTTCACGGCGTCGCCGTTGGCACCACGGGCGTCGAAGGCGACCATGCCGGTGCCGTCGATGGCGCAGTAGACGCGACCGTCGTGGTACGTGGGTTGATGGCGGAGTGGCGAATCGGTACGCAACCGCCAGACTGGTTCCGGGCGGGAGGGCGAGAAGGCGTAGAGGGAATGGTCGGTGCTGGCGACGAACATGAGAGAATCACTGGCGACAGGCTCGACCTGCGTGCCGCTGTAGATGCGGGTGCGCATCGAGGCGCGACCGGTGACGCCGTCGAGAATGATGATTTCGCCGGTGCTGGAGACGAACCCGAGCAGGTCGCCCATCCGCACGGGGTTGTTCTGGAGTGCGCCGTTGACGGTGTTTCCCCAGACGCGGAAGCCGCCGGTTTTGAGTTGACCGAAGACCTCGCCGACGGAAGTGCCGACGACGAGGCGGTCGCCGACAATAGCGGGGCGAGTGTTGACGACCTTGTCGAGCGCCTGCTTCTCGGTGATGTTACCGGTTTCGAGGTCGAAGAAGTAGACTTCGGATTCGCTGGTGCAAAGCAGGCGTTTGTCGTCGCGGAGGTTGCCGACAAACTTGGTGAGTGGTGACGCGACCTGATCAAACCAACGCAGGGAACCGCTGCCGGCTTCGAGAACGCTCACCGTGCTGGAAGTCTCTTGCACCACGAGCACATCGCCGAGGATGTCGAAGAACTCGATCTGGCCGCCGGTTGTCATGGTCGGGAAGCCGGTCCATTCGTGGCGGTATCCGAGGTTGCTGTAGGCGTCGCGCTGGGGCTCAAAGGCCTGGGCGCGCTCGAGCGGCGGAACATACCGCGTCTGCGTAGATGAACACCCCGCCAGCAACCCGGCGGCAAGCAGTGCGTAGCCCAACGAGCGGGGCGAGTTCGAGCGAACGAGCGATGAAAATACTGCCATGCCTGGATGCCTCTGCAAAGAGTTCAAAAACGAGCCGAGCAAAGTTGAGAGGAGACGGAGGACGGACCCGCCGAGTGAACTTGGATTCCGAACGATACTATCCGCGAACGATGCGAGCGAGGTTGCGAGCAACGAACGAACTGACCATACGTGCGGCGAGAAGATTCGGCCTGGAGCCGTTTTCATCTCACGTCCCACCCGCCCAAGATCCACACCCGCGCGGCTTGTCCGCCGCGTCGGGCGTGTTGCGTGATACCTGAGGGGACAAGCATAGCCGATTTGAACCGTCGATGTTGATCCACCGGAACGCGAAACGGTCCTTTCGGACCGTTTCGAAAACGCGTTGATCATGGTGCTGTGGCGGCGAGTGGGGCGACGCCGCGGGGCGTTACATATCGTCGGTCTTCGCGAGTTGCCATTCTTCGAGTTCGATCGGTGCTTGACGACCGAAGATGGTAACCAGCACGCGAACAAGCCCCTTTTCGGGGAGCAGTTCGTCGACGGTGCCTTCGTACCCCTGGAAGGGGCCTTCTTTGATGGTGACGCTCTCGCCCTTCTCGAAGACGAGTTTGATGCTCGGCTCATCTTCGGGCTTGCGGCTGTCCACGAGCATCTTCTCGATCTCGTGCTCCTTCATCGCCGTCGGACGACCTGCGGTGCCGACAAAGTCACCCACGCCCGTGGTTTCTTTGATGAGAAAGAACACGTCCTGCGGGATCCGTCCGTCCGGCTCCAGTCGCATCTCGACGAAGACGTAGCCGGGGTACAACTTCGTCTCGACGATGCGCTGCCGACCGCCCTTGATCGTTTTGGTCTTCTCGGTGGGCACGAGAATTCGACCCACGAGGTGGATCATGTTCTCGATCTGGACCTTGCGCAGAAGGGTCTCGCGGACGGAGCCTTCTTTGTTGCTGGCCACACGGAGGACGAACCAGTCCATCCCAGCCTGTCGAACCGGTTCGCCTTCGCTCATCAGCCCCGAGCGCTCGGGCGTACCTTGCTGCACGACAGGTTGATCGTCGATTGGTTCATCAAGCCCGGGAGCGTTCTTTGCCATGGCGGGATCCTTCATTCCAGAAAAGTGCTTATTTCTATGAGACGAAGCCGGCGCGAGGCCGGCTGCCAACCGTCGGCAGACTAACGACACCCCCCCGTCTTCCCCCGTTACGTTCCCCCCCGACCCACCTCAATCACGCCGCCGAAAGAGACTGAATCGATCGAATATTGAGTTATCCGATGGGCGAAGCGAGGAAGTGCCTTCGCCATACTCGCTATTGTACCCTGTTCGCAAGTGCGGGTCGCAGACGCGATGGAATCGAACAGGAGACAGATACGACTGCGAAGGGAAGATGGGCCACCACCGCCCGTTTGGATCGTGACACGTACCGCAGGACGACGGCATTAGGTTTTCAGCACGCCGATCGCTTGGAAAAACTCTTTAAGGGCGACATCGACGGTAAAAATGAGCGTTGCGATGAGGAAGGCCGCGCCGATCACGACATACGTCGATGCGATGATGTCCTTGCGGGTTGACCAGTTGACCTTCTTCATCTCCATATCGGTAGCGATGAGGAAATCGACGGAACTCGGGCGGACAGCACAGAACCAATAGGTAAGGATCGCGCCGACAATAAGAACGACCGAAGCAGAGACGCCTTGGAGATAGAGCGGTTCGATGGATGCTTGCCCAATAGGTTTGGTTGAAACGGCCGCACGGAGTACCGGAGGGGCACCCGCCACGCCATCAACCCGAAGAGACTGGATCTCGCCTACGCCTGCGGTCTTGCTTGTCATGCTCGGTTCGGAGACCACGAGCGTGCCGCTGTCGGGGTCGTAAGAAGTGATCGAGGCGGTACCGATGACGGGTGCTTGTCCTTCGGAGGAGACTGCACCGAGGAAGGTCACGGAGCTTCCCGGTGAGGGAGCCCCAGTGACGCCGGAGATCTGCATCGTGTACGCGCTCACCGGGAGGTTCACGGCAACACGCTTGGCTTCGGAAGCGACCCACATCGCCGTGGCGAGGACGATCGCGCCGACGACTGATGCGGTGAGAACCCGCATCCAATAGCCTTGACCGGGTTTGTAGAGACCAAATGCCATGGGATGTGTTCCGGGGACCGGGTACAGCGAAGATGAGGTCAAACAGCTCAGTCCCGCGGTACGCGGTACACGGAACCGAGCACGAATCAAGCACGGCGGGAGGGACTTGAACCCGCAACCTGCGGATTTGGAATCCGCTGCTCTACCAGTTGAGCTACCGCCGTTCGATGCTGTTCTGACGATCCGGAAGCGGGGTCAGTCCGCTTGGGATTCCGGATGCGGCACAAAGTGAACCTTCAACCATGCCGCCGCTGGGAATCTCACCCAGACGCGACTCGGCGTCTTGCGACGCCGAGCGCCTTTGAGGCGATCACTTCCTCTTGATCTTGTGCAGCGTGTGCTTGCGCAGACGCGGCGAGAACTTCTTCATACCGGCCTTGAGTTTTTCCGCGATACCGCCCTTGACGTTGATCTCGGTGCGGTAGTTCAGGTCGCCGGTCTCCGAGCATTGGAGCCAGACGTACTCGCGGGCCTGACCTTTACCTTTCTTCGCCATTCGACACGCTTCCTTTCATGCGTTCGGGCTTGATTGTGGCATTTGATTGCCGCCAGCAGGCCGAACCGCGTACTTTTTTTTGGACAAACCGGCCCACCGGGGTCATCCGATGGGCCGGAGAATGATATGCTGGTTCTCGTCCCTAAACGACACGTGCAACGGAAGAGTCGTCGGCGAATTTCAGGATACGTTCCCAAGACATCCTGATCTTCGGCGGACCTCAGATCAGGCGTCCGCGGGCAGTTTACTGGATGATGGCCGTGACGGTGCCGGAGCCGATGGTGCGTCCGCCTTCGCGGACGGCGAAGCGGAGGCCGGGCTCCATGGCGACGGGCTTGTCACCGAGATCGACTTCGATTTCGATGTTGTCGCCGGGCATGCACATCTCGGCCCCGCCCAAGAGTTTGACCGACCCGGTCACGTCCGTCGTGCGGAAGTAGAACTGGGGGCGGTAGTTGGAGAAGAAGGGGGTGTGACGCCCGCCTTCTTCTTTGGTCAGGACGTAGACCTGGCCTTTGAACTTGGAGTGGGGCTTGATGGAGCCGGGCTTGCAGATGACCTGCCCGCGTTCGATTTCGTCCTTTTCGACGCCGCGGAGGAGGCAGCCGACGTTGTCGCCGGCCATGCCCTGATCGAGGGTCTTCTGGAACATTTCGACGCCGGTGATGGTGGTGGATTTGTTCAGGGGCTTAAGCCCGACGATTTCGGCGACATCGCCGACCTTCATCACGCCGCGCTCGATACGGCCCGTGGCGACGGTGCCGCGGCCCTTGATCGAGAAGACGTCTTCGACGGACATGAGGAAGGGCTTGTCGGTCTCGCGGGGCGGCTCGGGGATGAAGGTATCGATGGCGTGGAAGAGTTCATCGATGGGCTTGCAGATCTTGTCGTCTTTGGGGTTCTCCAAGGCGGCCTTGGACTGCCCGCGGATGATGGGGGTCTTGTCGCCGGGGAAGTTGTACTTGTTGAGCAGGTCGCGGACTTCCATCTCGACCAGGTCGAGGAGTTCGGGATCGTCAACGAGATCGACCTTGTTGAGGAAGACGACGATGTGGGGCACGCCGACCTGACGGGCGAGTAGGACGTGCTCGCGGGTCTGGGGCATGGGACCATCGGCGGCAGAGACGACGAGGATCGCCCCGTCCATCTGAGCGGCACCGGTGAGCATGTTCTTGACGAAGTCGGCGTGGCCCGGGCAGTCAACGTGGGCGTAGTGGCGGTTGTCGGTCTCGTACTCGGTGTGAGACGAGGCGATGGTGACAGTCTTGTTGGCGTCGCGGACCGTACCACCCTTGGTGATTTCGGCGTAGGACTTGATGATCCCGCCGTAACGAGCGGCGGAGCGCGCCGAAAGTGCGGCGGTAAGGGTGGACTTCCCGTGGTCGATGTGACCGATCGTGCCGACGTTGACGTGTGGTTTGGTACGCTCGAATACACCCTTGGCCATGGCGAGATCCTCTTGTGACGGTCGTGAGACTGTCGAAACTGGTTGCCGACCCGACGAGCGGGGCGACGGTCGTAATCTAAGGCCGGCCTGGGTATCCGGAAAACCGGGATCCCTCGCCGCCGCGTGCGGGTCCGGCACGTTGCCGGAGCGATATCCGCTCGCTTCGTGATCGATCAAAGCACCGAAGAACACCCGAAGCGAAGTCCTTGAAACCGAACTGGTGAGTTCGAGCCAAGGCAAAGAATCGGGCAACAGCCGCTAGTGGGATTTGAACCCACGACCTCACCCTTACCAAGGGTGCGCTCTACCACTGAGCTACAGCGGCAAACATAGCCCGTTCGCATCGTCGCGAGCGAGCAAAGATGATACCGGGGCGACAAGACAGGTCAACTATCACCCGAGCGTATGCCGAGTAATGGTTGCACACTCTGCACAAACTTTTTAACACGGGTACCGCATGTTTCCAGAAACGAATGCGTGTCCACGTGTGAAGTGAACGGATCGATGGGACACAACCTGACAAGGGGGTGGGCTCATTAGTGTGCGTGTTTCGGAGTCTGGAGTATTTCGGACCTTCCCGAGTTCAATTCGCCGCATGAGCACGGTTCCACTCATCTTCCACACTCTAACCGATCGTGACTGGCGACATCATTCGATGTCGTCGCTCGACTTGCGTGAGGTGAGCTTGCGTGCTCGAATCAACTGCTTGAACTGAACGATGTTCCCCTCGGGGTCGCGGCCGTCCAGTACGGAGGCGCCGCGGATCGTCCATGCGTGTTCCGCGGGCTTGAGCCATCCCCCGGTCGATGTAGCGTGAGCGCGGACGTTTTCGATGTCAGGCACAACGAACGTGGGTTTGAGCGGCGATTCTTCGCGTGGCTGCGGAGGCCGTGTGATGGTGATCTGTGACGCGATGGCCCTCGGTATGGCGTGGACGACGATCTCGATGCCAGGACCGCGCAGCAGGTCGTGCGTCGAAGCCTCTTCGATCACCTTCAGGCCGAGCGTTCGCTGGTAGAACACAGAGACACGTTTCTTGTTCTTGGCGAAGACAACGAGTCCTTGGCGGAGGGTGGGGTTGGGATGTGCCTTGGGCATAGAAACTCCGAAAGCGGGTCGTTGGGATCTGAGATGAAGACCGAATAATTCTACACGACAGGCGGTGGCAACGAAGCGCGAGTCATGGAGGCGCGGCATCTCAGCGTGAAGGAACCAGAGCCGAGGTGTGAACTGTTTTTAAACGCCGAACGCCGCGATTGCTCGCGGCGTTCGTCACCGGTTTGAAGTGGAGGCGAAGAGACTCGAACTCTCGACCTCTTCCATGCCATGGAAGCGCTCTACCAACTGAGCTACACCCCCGGTGGGGCCAAGCCGAGAGTCAATCGACCCGCGGCTGTCCGTGATACTGCATCGTAGATCGTCGGAGCGTAAGGTCAATCCCAGTGGGCGTGTTCTGTGAAGCGCAAATGCGGCGTGCGGTTGGGACGAGGGACGGTTGGGAGATGGAAGGGTGAGCCGCGGCCGTATCATCCCGACGTGTCAATCATTTGTGGAGGCATCGAGTGCTGAATGGGTTCGTGATAGGGCTGGTGGTCGGGGTGCTGCTGACACTCGGAGCGTCGTGGCAGTTCGCGCGTCGGTACATATCGCGGATCCGGTCTGCCGAGCGACGCGCACGTGCGGCGGAGCAGATGGCGGAGATCGGCGCGATGACTGGTGGGCTGGCGCATGAGATCAAGAACCCGCTCTCGACGATCGGGCTGAACGTCCAACTACTGATCGAATCGATGGAGGATTTGGAGATACCCGATGCCGAGCGGACGCGGCTGCTGAACCGGATGCGGGGGCTTGGGCGCGAGGTGGACCGGCTGCGTGGGATCCTGACGGATTTTCTGGAGTTCGCGGGGAAGGTTCATTCGGATCCGCGCCCGACGGACTTGAATGTGCTGGTGGATGAACTGATCGATTTTTATCGGCCCGAAGCGGAGCGGCAGGGCGTGCGGGTGCGTGCGGAGTTTGATCCGCGGCCGTTGATCGCAAGCATCGATCCGAAACTGATCAAGCAAGCCGTGCTGAACCTGATGCTCAACGCGACGCAGGCGATGGCGTCGATGAATCAGTCTGGAGCGTCGCTGGACCGGGCGGCGGTATTGGGCGAACTGATCCTTCGTACGTCTCGGCAACGAGACGCCGAAGGCGAGATGGTCGGGACGATCGGGGTGATCGATACCGGGCCGGGGATGTCGGCGGAAATGCTGGGGAAGATATTTCAGCCGTATTTCACGACGAAGTCGGGCGGCTCGGGGCTTGGGCTTCCCGCGGCGAGGCGGCTCGTAGAAGAACACGGCGGGCGGCTGGAAGTGCACTCGGAAGTCGGCAAAGGCACGTCGTTCGGCGTTCACCTAGTGCTGATGCCTGAAGCGGCACAAAGCGAGGCGGCTCGTCCACGAGTCGGGATGTGAAAACGCCCGATGAGTCGCGCGGCGGGGCCGATCGCAAGTCGTTGGGCATACTCTCGGATCTATGAACGAACCCCACGCAGACGTGATACTTGTGAGCATTGGCAATACGCGGGCACGGATTGCCGCGGCGATGGGCACAGCATTGGAGCCGTCGCGTGTCGTAGATTGCTCGGAGGCGGGAGCACTGGCGACGGAAGTGCGAGAGATGGTCGAACGGCACCGTGCACCGCGGGTGCTGCTGGCGTCGGTGAACGAGCCTGTGGCAAGTGTGCTGGTGCGGTCGGTAGGAGAATCGGGGCACGCCGCAGTGCTGCGGCTGGGGAGCGATGTTGCGATTCCGATACAGCACACATTGAGCGATGCGAGCACGGTGGGGCAAGACCGGCTCCTGAACGCACTGGGGGCGTTCGCACGTTCGCATCAGGCGTGCATTGTCGTGGACGCCGGTACGGCGGTGACGGTGGACTTTGTAGACGGAGAAGGGACGTTCCACGGCGGCGCGATCGCGCCGGGGCTAGCGATGATGCGGGACGCACTCCATGCGAGGACCGCCGCGCTGCCTAAGGCGGAGATCGGAGCGGCGTACCTGCACTCGCCACCCGAGCCGCCGTTCGGGAAGAACACGGTCGAGGCCATCAATCTGGGTGTGACCGCGAGCGTGATCGGGCTGGTGCATTACTTGATCGATCGGTACGCGGCGTTCTACGAGGCGTACCCGCGCGTGGTAGCGACGGGTGGCGACGCGGCGCTGCTGTTCGAGCACGATGAACTGGTGGAATCGATCGTGCCAGACTTATCGCTGATCGGGATGCTCACGGCGTGGGAACTCGCGGAGTGAGTGAAGAGTAAGAGTGAGGAGTGCGTTTTATTTTTTGGCTGGAGCGAAGTTGACCGGCCCGGCGACGGTGATCGCGCCGACGGTCATCGAAACGCCGTTGCCTTCGCTTATGGTGAGCGAGGCTTGTTGACTGAGTGACCAGTTGGCAAGGGGTACGACGACGGTTTCGCCGCCGCGAGCAGTGATGGTGAGTTCGCCGGAGGGGGTTTTCAGGACGGCGCGTGCGACGCTTTGGCTGGTGCCGTCGGCAGCGAAAACAAAGGTTTGGTAGATGCCGGGCGGAACGACGAGTTCTATCGAGGCTGATTTGCCACTGGGCGAAGTGGGATAGGTCGGCTGCGCCCAGAGTGGAAAGGCGATGAACGCGACGAGCACGAGAGCGAAGGAACCGAGGGTGATTGCCGTAGTGCGATTCATGGAGTTCTCCGTGGCAAAAATGATGGTGTACGGGTCGAGCGTGAGTACCTGGTGTGTGTTTCGAGAGTCAGTGTTACCGGGGAATGGGTTCGATGGTTTCGGAGGCAGGGAGCGGGGGCGGCGTGCCGGCGGGTTGATTTTTTTTGGCGCCCGTCAGCAGGAGTACGCCGAGGAGGATAATCGTGACGCCGGCCCATTTGCGTAGGGACATTTCTTCGTGAAGTAGGAAGTGGCCAAGGAGGACGGCGGTCGCGGGCGCGATGGTGAAGGCGATGGGTTTGATTCGTGAGATATCACCGAGGTTGAGGGCTGAGTAGAAACAGATGAGGGCCGCCGCGCCGGCGCAGAGTCCGGAACCCAACACAAGCACCCAGAGTGTCTTAGAGTCCGCACCTGCAGCGTGCCCGACGCGGAACCAGTTCGAGGGTTCTTGCCTGAGTTTGAGTACGTGAACGGCGACGAGATACGCGGCGAGGATCGCGGGGAGCGCGACGACCGATCGCACGGTAACAGCGGTGATTGGCCCGATCTGCTTGGTGTGCAGCACCCACTTGGTGCAGAGTTCGCCGACGCCCCAGAAGAGGCCGGCGAGGATGGCAAGAAGGATGGGCATGAGGAGTCCTGTTGGGTACTGGGATATTTGGAGTGGGGGGGATATGAAACCGTAGTGCGAGTGTTCCAACTCGCACAGCGAATTAGTGACGGACGTTCGACAAGGTGTGGGCTGGGAGTCATCTTGAACGTGGCTGATCAAAGCGAAACGGCGGCCCCGGTGGGCCGCCGTTTCGTCGGGTTTAGTGTCTAGTAGTCGTTCGGCGTTCAAGTGAGGTGGCACGCCCAACTGGGGGGTTACTTCGCGGCCATCAGGACTGCCTGAGCACCGGCCAGACGAGCGATCGGGACTCGGAACGGCGAGCAAGAAACGTAGTCCATGCCGGCTTTGTGGCAGAACTGGACGGAGGCCGGATCACCGCCGTGCTCGCCACAGAGACCGATCTTCAAGCCCGGGGTTGTCGCGCGTCCCTTCTGGATCGCCATGGTGACGAGTTGGCCGACGCCGGATTGATCGAGGGTTTGGAACGGATCACGCTCGAGGATCTCGCGCTGGAGATAATCCGGGAGGAAGTTGTTGATGTCGTCGCGAGAGAAGCCGAAGGTCATCTGGGTAAGGTCGTTGGTACCGAAGGAGAAGAAGTCGGCAACGCTGGCAATCTCGTCGGCGACGAGGGCCGCGCGGGGCACCTCGATCATCGTGCCGATCTTGATGTCGAGGCGGGTTTTCCATCCCATCTCGTTCTTGACCTTGGTGATCGTTTCTTCGGTGAGTTGACGCAAGTAGGCGAGTTCTTTTTTCATGCCCACGAGCGGGATCATGATCTCCGGGATCGCGCGGACGCGGGACTGGAGGCATTCGATCGTCGCTTCGACGATCGCTCGTACTTGCATCTCGAGGATTTCGGGGTAGGTTACGCAGAGCCGGCACCCGCGGTGCCCGAGCATCGGGTTGGCTTCGTGTAGTGCGGCGACGCGGCGCTTGACCTTATCCGTGGAGACGCCGAGCGTACGGGCCATATCCGCCTGGCTCTTGTCGTCGTGCGGGAGGAACTCGTGCAGCGGTGGGTCCAAGAGGCGGATGGTGACGGGGAAGCCGTTCATCGCCTGGAAAATCCCAACAAAGTCCTCGCGCTGGAAGGGGAGGAGTTTCTTGAGTGCCTTGACCCGTGCTTCGGGTGTCTCGGCGAGGATCATCTCGCGCATTGCTTTGATGCGGTCGCCCTCGAAGAACATGTGCTCGGTGCGGCAGAGGCCGATGCCTTGCGCGCCGAACTCGCGGGCGCGCTCGGCGTCACGCGGAGTGTCGGCGTTGGTACGGATGCCGATGGTGCGGTACTTGTCGGCCCATCGCATCACCTTGGCGAAGTCGCCGGAGAGTTTTGGCTCCTGCGTAGCGACCGAACCGGCGATAATCTCGCCCGTCGCGCCGTCGATCGAGATGATGTCCTCGCGTCCGAAGGAGCGCTTCCCGACCGTGAACGTGCCTTTGATGGTGTCGATGTGGACTTCGCCCGCACCGGCGACGCAGCACTTGCCCCACCCGCGAGCGACGACCGCCGCGTGGCTGGTCATACCGCCTGTGCTAGTGAGGATGCCGGCGGCGGAGTGCATTCCGTCAACGTCTTCGGGTGATGTTTCCTTGCGGACGAGGATGACTTTTTCGCCGCCGCGGGCGCGGCGGACGGCTTCGTCGGCGGTGAAGGC
>JBGSIF010000115.1:0-2736 GCA_041742635.1 Phycisphaerales bacterium | reverse complement strand
GGCACGCCGGCTCGTCGTGGTCGCCGGGCCGCGCCTCGCGCTGTGCGGCGGCTCCTATCAGGGTTGCATCAAAGCCCTCGCGCTCCACGGCAACAAACTTATTAATATGTTGATGCACCGCCTGCAACAGCGACTGCTGACGATGCCCGCTTCGGCTCTGCTGATCGGCGGCTGGAACGTCTTCGCCGTCGATGGCTCCCTCTTCGACGCGCCGCGCACACGGAGCAATCGCAGGTTCCTGAGCACTCGAAACACGCGCGGCGCCAACCCCTCGCACCCACAACTCGCCATGACGTCGCTCTATCACCTCGCCACCGGCGTGCTGTTTAGCTGGCGCGTCGGGCCGGCGCGAACGCCGGAACGCACGCAGTTACGCGTGCAGATCAAGCGGCTCCCGCTTGGCTGCCTGATCGTCGGCGACGCGGGGTTCTTCGGCCATGAGTTGCTCACGAATATCGTCGAATCGGGCCGGTCGTTCCTGATCCGCGGCAGCAGTAACATCCGACTTATAAAAGATCCCACGCGGCGGCATGTGTATATATACTGGCCCGCCGATCGGCGACGCACGCCGCCGCTGTACGTGCGGCTCATCCGCACGAATAGGATTGAACTGATCACCAACGTACTGGACGGCAGGAGGCTTTCCAAGCGGCTCGCGCGCCAGATCTATGCCATGCGATGGGGCATCGAGGTGATGTACCGCACGCTCAAGCAGACGATGGAGCGGCGGACGGTGCGTGCTCGCAACGGTGCCAACGCCAAGCAGGAACTCGAATGGATCGCGGCGACGTTCCAACTGCTGAGCCTGTGCATGGCCGAGTACGCGCGACGCGGCGGCCTGGTGCGGCTCAGCACCGCGGGAGTGCTGAACGAACTGCGCGGCTGCCTGCACCCGGCCCAGCGCCGAAGCCCCAGCGCGCTGAGGCACCGCCTGCGGCAATGCGTGATGGATCGCTCTCAACGAACCTCGAAGAAAGCATCGAAGAACTGGCCGCGCAAGAAACAATGCAGGCCTCCAAAGCCCGTGAACATCCGCGCAGCCACCCCCACAGAACGCACGAAACTCCAGCAACCCAGCGAGAAAACGCCGGGCTGAGTTCACGGCGTAGGGTGCCACGTCAGACTTCAGGGCCACCTGCCGGAGAACGTTCAGGAACACGACCCAAGCCGGGCCGCGGTGGCCTGACCAAATCAACCCGCTGCTGAGGCTCAGCGGCTACGCCGCTCCGCCTCAGCAGCAGGGGAACACCTTCCTTTGGAGAGCCTCTTTTCAATTGTGCGCAACTTGGCAGACACTACCCTGACAGAAGAAGGCGCCGTCGGAGACCAGGTTGCCGACGCGGTCGTAGACGAAGTTCACGCTGGCCGACCCGCTGTTCTGCTGCGAGAGGATCCGGTTGCGGAAGTCGGTGGTGTCGGTACGCGTAACTGTTGTAGCGTCGGCTACGCCGTCGGGCGGGACGCTGGTGTCGCCGGCGACGACGCGCCCGTGCAGTGGCGAGCCGCCCGTGAGCGTCTGCCCGTTCCAGTTGCCCAGCGTGTCCAGGTTCCACGCGACCTCGCGGGGGGCGGGCGTCGTTCCGCCGCCGGTGAGCATGGCGGAGTTGCCGGCGTTGAGCGACCCGAGTTTGGAATCGATGAGCCGGTCGAGATCGTCGTAGGCGTGCAGGGCCGAGCGGGTGTTGGCGTAGTAGGTGCCTCACCGCCAGCGGGGTGTTGAGGCGCGGCTAGCGGTCTCGGATGTACACTCGGTACTTCTCAACGTCGGGGAACTTGTCCCATGGGATGCGGTCGTTGAGCCAGCGAGTGATATACAAGTCCACACACTCAAGGAACCATTTACGATCGCCGAGTTCGTCACGCCACAGGTACTTGTTGCCGCCGGGCCATTCGACGCGGTCGCCACAACCCGAACATATCATAAGTTCGTTTGGCTTCGTGCTCGTCACCGGTACCATGTTCTTCACATGGTCGTAGACCGTGCTGTATTCGGTGTCCAAGAGTAAGCCGCGTGGGCTGCGCAAATAGCAACTGCCAAATATAGCCGTGGTATTGTGCGATCTGAGGATTTCCGCAAAGCCGCAGTGCAACACCTGCGGTCCAAATACATCAACACGCGTCGTTGATGTGCGCTTCCGAAACTGTCGGGAGAGCACGATATCGAATGGGCGAGGATAGTAGCTCGGGTTGACTTGGGTACACTCAGTACACAACTGGTGTCGATGCTCCTCGGCCCATGCTTCATCAACAATATTATTCTCGATGGGCGTCTTTGAACTCAGTTCAAGAACGTAGTCTTGCCCTGCATCCGGCTTCCATATCTTGTCGGCCATTACGGAATCCTGAACCTCGCTCGTCCCATCCATGCCGGTCGGTATGAACGCAGTGCCCTCTTCATCGTATCCAAATACCCAGACTTGCCCAAGAAATTTTCAACGTATACAGCGTTCATGAACAGTCCATCGACAAACTTCTGGGCCAATTTGGGATCAGCCTTGATTCTCGATGCCATTAGATGTTGCCACCTCTTTGAGTTCAACCCCTTCTTCGGCATCGGAATACCATGGCTCTGCATCATATGCCGCAAGTGGCCATGTCGTGACCTCGCGCCGGCACCGCGGTGATCCGCCGAATCCAGCGCGTGCGTCACATCCGGTCCGTCCGCAAAGTTCGGTACCACATGGTCGTTCTCCATCCCGGCCATCGCCGGTCCGCTCGAACCGCCCGCCACTCCTG
>JBGSIF010000114.1:0-3822 GCA_041742635.1 Phycisphaerales bacterium | reverse complement strand
CCGCCCGTGCCACCCCGGGTAGCCCGCCGCGAAGCCCCCCCGCCGGGCCGGAGTCTAGGAACCACCACGCGCGAAGCAGCTATGGAACCCTCCCGCCCGGCACCCGGATGGGGAGGCAGACGGCGTGCTTGCCCGCTGGCTGCGGAGCTCACAATGCACCGGCGAGTCGTCGCCCGTCGAACGACCGCGGGACATGGCGCTCGATCCACGTTCTGGCCGAAGGTGATCTGGTACGCGTCGAGGGCGATTCATGGGCGTCCTTCGAGCTCGGGAGAGGACACAGCGTTTGGACCAGGAAGAAAGGGACTTCACGCGAGATTCGCCCTCGACCGCCCTTGGTTCGTCTGGGGATCATCGGGAGAGTGTTCATGGCAAGCAACGCACGCGCGAGTACTTTGTTTCTCGGAAAGTAGATGGGTTCTTGATATCCGTGATCTCGCTGGTGATCTGCATGGTGAACGTGCGCGTGTACGAGAACGGATCTCCAGAGACATATTCAACAGCTGCCGTGGCCACGACGTGCACGATCATTCTTGTGCATATGGTGTTCAGTTTACGTAGTCGGTGGCACCTAGCGCCGTGGATTGCCCTTGCGGGATCTGCCGTCATTCTCTTTCGGATTCTCGCGGCGCACTACATTTACCATCGCATGCGGTAGTTGCAACCTCATTCAACACCTCTTCCGCTGTCACCGCAGCCTCTTTCACAGCATCGCGCCGCGACCTGCGTTGATCCCCCCCAGAAGGGAAGGAGAGGAACTTGCGGAGCGGCCGCGCGCCATCGCGTCGCCCACTCCCGCACAAGCCGCGTGGCGCAAGCCCGCGGTGCCTGGCGCCCTCTCCAACAACCCGTCGCGCCGCGACACGCCTTGAACCCCTCCCCCCCCGGAAGGGACGGGAAGGGGAGGGGTTTGGGGTGGGGCCGCGCGAGTCGTCGTGCGTTCGTGACGAGCGTCGCGCAGCGACATGCCTTGAACCCCTCCCCTCTCGCCTCGGAAAGGGGAGGGGTTTGGGGAGGGGCGCCCCCGGAAATGCCCACACCGAGCCGAACCGCGCGCCTCCGACCCACCCCCCCACCTCGCCCCACTACCCTCCTCGTATGGCCACCCACCCGCGCGACTGGACCCGCGTCTCCACCGGCTCCCAGTGGGAACGCGACTTCGCCTACTCCCGCGCCCTCCGCGCCGGCCCACTCGTCTTCCTCACCGGCACCGTCGCCCGACCCCCGGACAACATCACCGACGCCTTCGCCCCCCACGGCCCCCTCCGCTCCGCCCACGCCCAGACCCTCCGCTGCTACGAGATCATCGAATCCGCCCTCTTCAAACTCGGCCTCGATCGCACCGCCATCACCCGCTCGCGCATCTTCGTCACCGACATCACCCTCGCCCCCGAGTTCGGCCGCGCCCACGCCGAGTTCTTCAAGGACCACCGCCCCTGCCTCACCCAGGTGGGCGTGAGCGCCCTCATCGCCCCCGAGTACCTCGTCGAGATCGAGTGCGACGCCGTGGCGCTGGATGAGTGGCGACTTCGCTGCGATGAGTAGAGCCCATAGATCATGATTTGCAGAACTAGCTTCACGGCGTTCTCAGGTCGCAGCCTTTGCGATCAGCACCCCACCTCCCTATCGCCTACTGTTCCCACATGCATAACTCAAGCGATCACTGGCCGTCTGTGTTTGCTGATCTTAAGTCTCGCCTCTCCGAGGTTGGCGATTCGGTCACGATCGCCGAATCGTGGGGATGTGACTTACCCCAAGGATTGTGCTCTCGGACCCTGACCTGTGGACTGGCGAGAGAGTCAGAATACGAATGCGTGACGGGCGACATCGACCTTGGTCACGAGGTCCAGGCGTCCGGGCCGCACCCCTTTCCGCGAGGCGAAGAGTACGAACCTCGATTCTGGATATTCGGCACACCCGCCATCCCCGACGGGATCGAACCACTCGTTCCGAGCTGGAAGTCCAACAACCGCACTGTGCAACAACCAGATCCTGGCCTGCTTATGACATATGGACTGATTCCACGGATCAATAAGGATAGTGGGATCATTCACTGGGATGATCTTTGCACGCCTCGGCACGATGTTATTGTGGCGACTCCGGTCTCAGTGTACGATAACTTTCTCGAGACGTCGAGCTCCGTCATGATTCGTCGCGACTACCTTCAAGACTATGCCTCATTGCGCATGCGATCGGTTATCTGTGTATTCTACGAACGTTGGCTCCTCGGCCAGAATGAGGAGCTGAGTCGGCTGCTTGCTGGTAGTTCCTATCGTGAATGGCGTTATCGGGATGCCTACATTCGTGTTCAGATGACCCAGTCTGATGATCCAAAGTGCCATCTTGACATCTGGGGCCATCGCCTGCTGATCCGGCCTGGCTTTCGCCCGATCTCCGAAGATGCCGAGCACTGCGGAGAGCTGTCGTGGCCGGGCGTACCCGAAGCGATCTCCGACGAGACATGGCGAGGCCACCACGCAACGTTTGTTTATGTCATGGACACCGTGCTCGGTCGATTCGAGGGTCGTCCGGAGTACCAAATCCACCCGGAGAGTGGGTCGCTTCGCTATGGGCACCAATGGGGCATCTCGCATTGCGATAGGGTTGGACGCGACCTCTTGCGGGTTGAGGTCAAGAAGCTCTACGAAGGAACACCCCCGGACATCGTACGTCATTATCATAGCCACGCCGTGAATCCGCCAGCAGAAAAGGTTGCCGATCTACAGAAAGAAAGGAACATCGCGACGCGATCCCACGATGTGGTCATCGCCCTTTGCCAACTCGGCGAAGCAATGGCTAATCTAGCGAATCGTCTTGATCGTCGATCCGTGTCATCGAAGGAGTTTGTATCGTTGGACGCGCAACAGATGCGCAGTATCGGCTGGTGGAATGCTGGCTCTGTGGAACCGATTTGTCGTCACGTGCCGATATCTGCGACCCGTGACGCATTTGTAGGTCGCTGCAAAGACCTTTATCAAGTGATCGGCGAGGGGCTTCAAGAGCACGCGCTTCGGAGGTTGTTGATCTCGCTTGGTATTAGTAGTACAACAATTGGTGACTTGAAATCACTCAAACTCTTGTGTCGCCTTATTGATCTCGCATGCCTCGCAGGGAGTTCCGGCCTTGATCTTGTATCGGATCGAGATGCCGTCATCGCTCGCATCCAAAGCCCGGCAGATCCGAGCCCATGCAGGCACCTGTTCGCATTGAACGAGGCACGCCAGCTAGATGCCCACCGGCAGGGAAGTTCGTTCCCCTCAAAGCTGGAAACGGTCCTGAAGAAGTTTGGCATCGACGCGGCCACCGTTGTCCCAGGATACGGTCGGGCTATCGACGTCGTTTACGAGAAGATCGAAACCGAACTTCAAGCATGTACCCGTGCATTGAGGACGGCGTGGACGAGTTCTTGATCCTTGCAACCACCGACGAGCCTGTCGTCGATCGCTTCGCCGCGTTCCTCGACATGCCCATCACGGAAACGGACCGGCGAGAGGACGCCTCGCGCCCCCACGCCCCCACGCCGGCCCATGCGGAGTGCCCTCCGCCTCATGGCTCATGGCTGATCCCTGATGCCTGATCCCTGGTGCCTGACCCCTGATCCCTGATCCCTGATGGCTGATCCCTAGTGCCTGATGCCTGATGCCTATTGGCTCATCCCTGATCCCTGATCCCTGATGGCTATTCCCTGCTGCCGCGTCCCTGCTCCCTGCTTACACCACCTCGAACACGATCACGTCCGCGCCGGCGCTGGTCACGAACTCGACCGAGCCCACCCCCGCCACGCCCGCGCCGTCGCCCGCGCCCAATTCGACCTCGCCGGCC
>JBGSIF010000113.1:0-5388 GCA_041742635.1 Phycisphaerales bacterium | reverse complement strand
CATCGGCGCAGCGCCCCTCCACGACCTGCGTGAGTACATGCTCGCGGTACACCCACGCGTATCGCACGCGCAAGCCGACGCGGACCAGCCGGCGGGTATCGACGCAGTCTGGCTCGCAACGGCTACGGATATCAGCGTGTCCGAAGACCAATCGATGCTCGCCGCGATCCGCGGGTGTATCGCACGCGGGGTATCGGTCCTCAGCAGCGCGCCGTTGCCCGGGAGCGTCATGGAGTTCGCGGAATCGATCGACCGCCCTCTTGTGGCCGGCGTACCCGAGAACGACTCGATCGAACTGGAGTTGACTCGAGCGTCGGCGGCGAGTAAATGGCCCGAGTTCTTCCCACGCTTTCGGCTCTCGCCCGTCTTTGCCGAACTGTACGAAAACCTCGAATCCTTCGGGGCGATCAGTTCCGCTCATGTGACCCACATCGGCTCGGCGCGAGAAAGCGCCGCGGGTGCTCGGCTCGTCGATGCACTGGACACGCTCGGGTTTTTGTTCGGGGAGCCTGAGGAGATCTACGCGACATGTTCGCCCAGAGTCCCGGTTGAGCATCTTCGTGACCTGCGGGGCACGGTGTCAGCGAACATGCGGTTCTCGGATGGACGGATGGCGAGCCTGTTGGTGTCGGACGCCGCCGGGGGATGGGAACGTTCGCTTTCAGTAATCGGGGATGGCTTGGGGGAGCGTCCTGGACGATTGGCGGTCTATGGCGATCACTGCATGTGGATAAATGGGATTGAGAACGCGACGGATCCTGCACGCGCACCCAAGGTAAAGCCACGTCAAGCGGGCGTGTCCGAGGCCGTGTCGGCGTTTGCAGGTTGGCTCTCGACGAGTGGGCGGCATCTCGCGGGAACGCAGGGACCGCTGAATCATGTGAGCGTGCTATCGATGGCGGGGGCGGTGCTGCTCAGCGCGACGACCGGGGAACCGGAATCCCCGCAGACGATCCGGCGGATGGTACTTAGCGCGTAGCGCCGGGGGTGAAGATGCAAGCCTTCACGCTGCGTGGTGCGCGTCTACGACTCGAATGGTGCCCGACGAAATGCAGAACTCGGGGACGCATGGTGCCCAGTCTTCGCGGGCGCACAGATCGACATCGGAACCGAAGCCGATGGAGATGAGGTTTCTGCCACCGATGCTGGCGCGGAGGGCGTCGAGGACGCCGTGGGGTTGGCGGGCGGTGTTGAGATAGCACGACTCGGCGATGAGTGCCTGATCGCATTCGTCGGGATGGAAGCCCAAGGCACGACACGCCGATACCACGCGCCCGGCGAACAGGCAGTCGTCGGCGCCGACCTGCCCACCGGTTCCCGCACAGACGATATGGACGGGGAGTGCTACGCGAGCGAGGGTTTGAACCAGCGTGCAGAGATTGCCGAAACAACCGATGAAGAGGCGCTGCGCTTCGCGGGAGGCGTGGATGGCACGGGTGCCGTTCGTGGTCGTGAAGACAAGTATTTTTCGGGCGACGACGCCTGCGATGTACTCGGCTGGAGAGTTGCCAAGATCGAAGCCCTCGATACGAACACCCGCGCGTTCGCCGCCCAAGAGCGTTGAGTGTCCGCCAAACCTCGAACGCACGGATCGCGCATCGTCGGGCGTGGAGCATGGGACGACGCACTCGGCACCCGCCTGGAGCGCTTGAACGATCGTACTGGACGCGCGCAGTACATCGACAACGACGACGGCACGGCCCGCAAGAGCGCCCGGAGGCACGAGGTCCGGCAACAATGAAACACGGATGGGGAGGGGGTTCACGCAGGAGTCATAGCGCGGGCGATTGGGTTAGGTTTTGAACTTACCCATCGCGGTCTGGAGTTGCTCAGCTTTGGACGAGAGTTGGGTTGCGGCGCTCGCGGATTCCCGAGCACCTGCACCGGCCTCTTCGGCCGCGGCGGAGATCGAATGGATCATGCCCGCCACGTTGCCCGCTCCTGCGACGATCTCCTGCAAACTTTCACCGGCGGAGGCGGCGAGTTCGACGCCCGCACGGACTTGATCTTGCCCGCGGGCCATCCGATCTACGGCGGCGGTGGTATCCGACTGGATCGCGCTGATCGACCCGCCGATTTCTTCGGTCGCTTTGGTGGTACGCTCGGCGAGTTTACGTACCTCGTCGGCGACCACCGCGAAGCCCCGCCCGTGTTCACCGGCACGGGCGGCTTCGATCGCCGCGTTGAGCGCGAGCAGGTTAGTTTGGTCGGCGATGTCGTTGATGACCTGAATCACCTTCCCGATCTGCTCGCTGCGCCGTCCGAGTTGGCCGATGCACTTGGAACTTTCCTGGACGCTGAGGTTGATCTGGTCCATCCCCGAGACCGTTCGTTCGACGATCTCGCGCCCGTGCTGCGCGAGCGTGCCGGATTCCTGGGCAGACGACGAGACCTTCATGGTTTGCTGCGCGACCTCGCCGACGGCGGCGGACATTTCCTCTGCCGACGCCGCGATCTGCGTCGCGGCCGAGGCGACCTCCGTCGCCGTCCCTTTCACGTCATGGATCACGGTGCGCAGTTTGCTGAGACACGTGTTGAACCCGGCGGCGACTTGCCCCAGGTCATCGGAACGGTTGAGTTCGATGGATTTGGTCAGGTCGCCTTCACCCGCCGCGATGTCGTGCAGCCGATTGACGACGATCTTCATCGGCCGGACGATCCCGTTCGCGCACAGCGTCCCGAGCAGCACAACACCGACTGCGGAGACGACCATCACGATCGCCATCTGCTGCTGAGCGTTCCGCATCGCCGCGCCGGTCACCGAACTTGGGACACGCACGAGGACCGACCAGCCGAGGCCCGGATAGCCGAGGGCGCCGTTGGAATGCGCGAATCCCACGGTCTGCATGATCTCTTTGCTGGCGTGATTGCTCTCGATGGCGCCGTTGTTGTTGGCAACAGCGAGTTTGGCGGCTTCGACGCCCGCGTCCACAAGGTTGAGCCGCAGGATCACTTTCTCGGTATCGCGGTTGATCGGTTTCCCGTGGGTCGTTGGGTCGGCGTCGACGATGACTCGCCCCTTTGAATCCAGGAGTGTGATCTCCGCCGCATTCAACCCAATGCTGGCGAGGCTCTCGTTCTGAGCAGCGAGCATGTCCTCGACCAACGACCACATGGCGTAGTTTTTCCACACCCCGATCATCGCGCCCGTGTCATCGGTCACCGGTGCGCTGTACCCGATGCACAGGCCCTCATCTCCGAAGATTCTTTGGACGAGAGGATCGACGTGGACATCTTCGACGACGGTGCCGCTGAGTTTGTCGGACGAAAGGAACCTGCCGGCGACCGCATCGCGGAACCACGAAGCGTCCTTGAAGTTCAGCGCGTAGATCGGATCGGTATCGAGTCGTTTTCCAAGGGAGTTCTTGGTGTTGACGGCGGCCACTTTCCCGTCCATATCAACAAGCAACGTCAAGTAGTAGAGTCCGTACGCCGCTACGTAGCGGTCCATGACGTGCGAGACTTTGTTCTCCTCGCCCACGACGTACCAGTTGTCCCGATCGTGCGCGACGGTGTTGTACCCGAAGGCTTGGACATCGCCGTAGCGCTCGAAGAGGTTGCGTTCGACCTTGTCGATGGCATCGACGGAAACGGAATGAAGTTGGTTGGCGACGGCGTCCTGGATTTTGGCGGTTCCGCGCCAGCCGAAGTAGCCAACGATGAGCGCGGGCAGGACACCAACGGTCAAAAAGACGAGGGTCAACTTTGTACGAATATTCAAGATCCGTCCTCCAGAGAGTGAAGCCGCTACGAGTGTCGCCGAGCGGTCGTGGCTCTGGACATAGACCTGATGGGCATGAGTGAGTGCCCGCAGCAAAAGAATCGAACAGTTCCAAGTGAAACTTCATACCGTGAGTAGCATCGCGGGGTGGGTTTGTGCGGGATAGGCGGACAAGAGCAGGCCGTGAAGGCGAGCGTCGCTGATAGCATCAGGGACTTCGGCACGCGACCGAGCAGGATCACGTAGTGCCAACCCCATTCCCGCCGCAACGCGGGAACGACGAACCCGGTATGCTGTCACCATCTTTATGAACACACCACTCTCCATCGCAGCGTGTTTGGCACTGGTTGCGGGCACCGCCGATTCGATCCCGGACAGTTGGCGTACAACCGGGTTCGGACAGGATCGTGCATACATGACCAATCGGCTTGCAGAGGGCGTTCCCGACGAGATCGCGGCCCAAATCGCTGGTGTAGTCGCGCAGAGCGGCGGCAAAGTAGTCGGTACGACCTACGGGATCAGCCGAGAGAGGCGCGCACTGCACCTGCTGCGGATCGGGGACGAAGGGCGACCGGCGATCTTGATCGCGGCGGGGCTGAACGCGCAGCACCGGGTCGGTATCGAAGCCGCGATTGGGGTGGCGCAGAAACTGGCAGACTTGACAGGCACGCCGGCAGAGAAGGCTCTCGATGATGTCTGCATCTACCTCATGCCCTGCGCGGATCCGGACGGGTTCGAGCGAGAACGCGCCGCGCCGGTCAAACGAGACGGCTCGCGCAGCGCAAGCGCGTTCGATGACGACGCCGACGGACGGATGGATGAAGATGGTCCGATGGACCTGAACGGCGACGGCGTGATCACGATCATGCGCGTGCCGGATCCGTCGCCGGGCTATGGGCTGGAAGCCACGGACATGCAAGATCCGTCGGATGCCAGGCTGAGCAAACGCCCCGATCGAAGCAAGGGCGAGCGTCCTGAGTACGCGATTGTGATCGAGGGGAAAGACCAGGACGGCGACGGGCAGATCGCTGAGGACGCACCGGACGGGACCGATTTATCGAGGAACTTCCCGTACCACTGGCCCGAGTTTCAGGCCGGTGCTGGTTCGCATCCATTGTCCGAGGTCGAGGCTCGTGCGATTGCGGAATGGGTACTGGCAAAGCCAAACCTCGTGGGTGTCCTGGTCTTCGGGACGCACGACAACCTGGTGAACATTCCGGAAGCCGGCAAGTTCGATCAAACACAGCGTGTTCCGAACGGGATCGAGAATGAGGACAAGCCGGTGTGGGAGGAAGCGAGCAAACTGTTCAAGGAAGCGACGGGGATGACGGGCGCGCCGGCGGGGGACTCGGCGGGGTCGCTGCATGGGTGGACCTATGGGTTTTTGGGGATCTGGTCCTTCAGCACGCCGGTGTGGGTCAGGCCGGACCTGGTGACAAAGAGCGACAAGGCGGGTGACAAACTAAGTGATAAGCCGAGCGAGCCGGTGGTTGTGCCCGGCGGAGCCGCGGTGCCAGCGGACGCGCTGAGCGACGCGGACGTGGCGACGATGATCGAACGATTCCGAACCGCCGCGCCGGAGCAGCGGCGTGAGATGATGGCACAGTCGATGGCTCTGCCGCAGGAGACGCAAGACCGATTGCGAACGGCGGCCATGGCGGTGTTCC
>JBGSIF010000112.1:0-39370 GCA_041742635.1 Phycisphaerales bacterium | reverse complement strand
CTTTCTCGCCCGCGCGGACGGGGGCGTGGACCACGCCGGGGGCGGCACCGACACGCAGCCGGCGGACGGCATCGAGATTGACGGCGAGCCGCCCGAAGAGGGAGGATTCCCAGAGGATGATGTCGTCGGAGGGCGGGGCGTCGGGCGAGAGGCGCACGCCGAGGCGCTGGCCATCGACAAGTTCGATGACGCCGAGGGTGGAGTTGGCTTTACTGATCGTGGGGACACCGGCGGTGAAGGAATCGGTGGGCCTGGTACGAGGGCTCCACCACGCGGGAAGGAGCGCGGCGGTGTCGGCGAGGCGGCGGGACTGCGGTCGGCCGGCGTCGTCGCGGTAGATGAGTTCGTCGCCGCGGATGGTGATGAGGTCGATGGTGGACTCGCGGAGGTCGCGGTCCAGGAGGGCGAAGGGGGCTGGATCGCGGGTCTGGGCGAAGGCAAGGGGCGAGAGCGCGATCGGTAGCAGCCCGACGAGCGGGTAACGCGAGTGGAAGAAAGTGGATGAGCGTTTCATTCGGTAGGGGGCAGGGCGGGGGGGAGGGCGGGAGCCAAACACGGGGGTCGAGGATTATTTCTGGAAGATGGGGAGGAAGCGCTTGGGCATCTGGAGGATGATGAGGGCCATGGCGGTGCCATAACTGGGGCCGACGCTGGGGTCGGGCCAGGAACCGTCGGTCTGTTGCTTGGAGATGAGTTCTTTACGGATGGCGGGCCACCACTCGGCCCAGTACTCGCCGCCGGCGAGGTACATGGATTGGACGGCGTAGTAGTGCCCGTAGTAATAGTGGGCCGCGCCGGTGGGCATGGTGCCGGGCATGGCGTTGTCTTTGATGTACTTGAGACCTTTGTCGATGGCTTCGTCTTTGTAGATACCGGCGTAGAAGAGGCTGGCGACACCGGCGGCGGAACGGGGCCACATGCTCATGCCCGTCTGGAGTTGGTACTTGAAGCCGCCGTCGTTGTTCTGGCACTTGCGGACGTAATCGACGGCGCGGTCGATGGTCTGTTTGGGGACTTCGATGCCGGCGTTGCGCGCGGAGCGAAGGGCCATGATCTGGCAGATGGTGACGGAGACGTCGGCGTCGTAGGGGACGGGGTTGTAGCGCCAGCCGCCTTCTTCGTTCTGGGTCTGGATGATGAGGTTGATGGCTTTGACGAGGGTTTCGTGGGTGCGTTTGGAGAGGTCGGTTTCGCCGCCGCCGGCGGTCATGCCGTAGACCTCGCCGAGGAAGAGCGCGGCGAACCCGTGCCCGTACATGGGGCCGTTGGTGGTGTCGGCGGCGAGCAGGCCGGTCTCGGCGCTGCTGGCGAGGACGAACTCGAGGCCTTTGCCGACGTGTTTTTTGTACTTCCCGCGGGAAGGGAGATTGCCGTCGGCCATGAACGCCAGGCAGGCGAGAGCGGTGACGGCGACGTTCTTGCTGTAGCGTCCGCCGCCGAATGAGCCGTCCTCGTTCTGCTCGCTGGCGAGGGATTCAAGCCCTTTGGCGATGGCGTCGTTGAGTTCGGGTGTGATCTCGTCGGCGAGGGCGTTGTTCTGCGCCGTAACGATGGCGTCGGCGGGTGGAGATGGCGGGAGCGTAGCAGAAGGGGTGGCGGGCTTTGGGGCGGTCGGCACTGGAATAGGCTGGGCCGCGGGAATGGACGGGGGAGCGGGGGGCGGGACGGGGGGAATCGCGCGTTCGGGCGGCGGCTGAGATTCGTAGCCCAAATACGGCGGGAGAATCGACGGCGTGCCCGCGATGCAGACGACGGCGATGAAGAACGCCGTGATCGACGCCGCGACCCGCTTGGAATCCGTGAGTGTGATATCGGTGCGGTTCATCGAGGTTTTCCCTGCTGGGCGAGTTTTTTGTAGTACGCCTCGGTCATGGATTCGTACATGGAACTGAACCGGTCGCTGGAGCCTTGGACGAGCAGGTCGCGGACGCGGTCTGGGAGTTGGCCCCAGGAAGAACGGGCGGCTTCAAGACCGGGACGGATCTGGGCATCCCGTCGGCCCGGGGGCTGGCTTTGGTTGCCCTTGTTGTCGCCTTGGTTTTCTTGCTTCGGCTGGTCTTGCTGCTGCTGCTGCGGGACATTCTGCGGAGTCTGCTGCTGCTGAGGCTGCTGCGAACTGGAACTGCTTTGCTGCTGTTGTTGCTGCTGCTCGATGCTGGAAAGGAGTTGATCGAGGCGGCGGACGATCGATTCCTGCACGCGCTGGGTGGTGAGCGAAGCGTCCTTGCCGTCCTTGAGGCGCTTGGAGGCATCGCCCATGAGCGTGACGGCTTGCTTGAAAGCGTCGCCGATTTCAGCACCCGAGAGAAGCCGATCGAGGTCGATGGCGTTTGGATCGAGGGGATCGACTGGAGTATCGCCGGGCTTTGTGGCGTCGCCGGTGCCCAAGAGGTCGTCGAGGGAAGGGAGGCCGGGATCGTTCGCGGGGGGCTTGGGACTTGGGTCGGGAGCGGGCGGGGATGAGGGTGGTGTTGGTGCGAGCGGTGGCGGTGCCGGCGTTGTGGAGTTGGGCGGTGCGACCGGCTGGCTGGGCTTCGTACCGGCGGGGGCAGGCTGCGGCTTTGGGGTGATGGCCGGTTTGGAATCGGGCTGCGCGTGCAGGGGGTCCAGCCGGATTGCGCCGGCACGCACTGACGAAGAGGAATCGAACAGCACGAACGTCACAGAGAGCGAGAGAAAGGCTGCGAGTACGAGTGAGTTCATCGGTCGGCTCCGGGGCGTTGCGGCTTCGTGATACGTGCGTTCGAGAGATCAGAAAAGAGATGCGAAAGCGCGACAGCGAGTTGGAAACTCTCGCTACAGATGCGGGGCACCAGCCGGTGGCGGGGAAGGGGGAACTGGGACGACGGCAGGTTCGGCGGGTGGTGTGTTATCGTCGTCTTTGCTTGCGGGATCGTTGCCGGGGGCATCTTGGCCCGGTGGTCGCTGTCGGCGTTCGAGCAATTTTTTGATGAGCGCTTCGGCCTGGGCCGCGAGTTCGGATTGCAGCGTGCCGGCTTCGTCGACGAGCGTGGAATCCGCGCTGTTGCCGGCTTCGCGGGTGAGTTCGAGCGCTTCGTCCTGCATCGCCCGGAGGACTTTAACGTCGGCGGCCTGCGGAACGAGCGGGGTGCGGCCGCTTTGATTCTGGTTGCCGTTGCCGGGTTGCTGTTCCTGCTGCTGGCGAAACTCGTCGTCTTTTTGCTGTGCGTCGTCGAGCGCCTGCACGAGAGACTGAAGGACTTTGACAGCGCGGTCCTGCTGGCGTGTGACGGCGCGGTCGGCGGTGCCCTGGGCAAGAGCGGCCGCCGCGTTGCCCATTGATTCGTCGAGGCGTTTGTGGGCGTAACTGAACATCACCGCCTCGGCGAGTTCGGGGTTCTCCGAGAGGAGTTTGGCGAGGGTGTCCTGAACGACACGTTGGCGTTCGGCGAGGGTGCGAGCCTCGGCGCGTGAGCGACGTGTGGGTTCGACGCCGACGAGAGCGTCGGTCTCCTGGCGGAGCGCGAGTTGCTGGGTGAGGGCTTCGGTGTAAGCCTTTTTCAGTTCGGCGCGCTGGCGCTGGGCCTGGCGGTTCTGTGCATCACGATCGAGTTGCTCGGCGAGCGCCTTGGCTTCCTTGAGTTTGTCGAGGCTGAGGGTTTCCTGATCCTGCGCTTCGTCGGCGTTGATCGGCTCGACGCGGAGGGCGACGACGGCTTGCTGCTGCGCCGAGGCCGCGGCGTCGATGAGTTCGGCGACCGGGGCGACTTCGCGTGATGCCTGCTGGGCTTCGTCGAGGACGGCGAGGGTGTTCTGATGGAGGCGGGCCATGCCACGGTCCAGGCCAGCGACTTCGCCTTTAGCCATGCCCGCAGCGAGCGCTTCGACCTGTGCCTCCTGATCGCGGATCAGCGCGTCGAGCGAGTCCATCAGGCTGGCGAGTTGGCGTCGGAGCACCTCGTCGCGGTTCTTCGCGGTATTCCTAAGTTGGTCGAGCATCTGCTCCATCGACTGGATCGCATCGTTCTGTCGCGACTGCGCGGTGTTGGTCTGGTTCTGCTGGACTTGCTGAGCGGCCTGCTCCATTTTTTCCTGGAGTTGATCGCGCTGGGCCTGGCGCGTGGCCTGGCTCATCGAATCGGCGGCGGCGGGGTCGTTCTTGCGGACGTTCTGCTCGGCGTCCATCATGTTCTGGATCGCCTCGGCGGCGCGCTGGGCCAGCCCCTGCTGCTGCTGCGCCGCCTGCGCGAGGGCGTCGCGCTGGGCGGGCGAGAGGTCTTTGGTCTGGCGCCCGGTGGTCTGGGCGCCAATCTCGTTCGTCTGGTTGCGGAGCGACTTCTGGTCCTCGAGAAGTTGTTCGACGGCACGTTTCATGGACCAGGTGTCTTCGCCCTGATCGAGTTGCTGGGCGAGTTCTTCGAGGCTTCGCTGGGTCTGTCGCTGGGACTGGTCCGCCGCGGCACGCGATGGGGCATCAGGCGCGCCGGACTGCTGCTCGGCTTGCTTGGCATCGTTGAGTTGGGAGGCGGCGTTTACGGAGGACTCGCCGGCCTGCTCGAGCGACTGGCGGGCGTCGCGCAGGATGTTCTGCATGTCGTCATCCTGCAAACCGTTCTCGGCGAGGCGGTTTTGGAGTTGCTGCAAGGCTTGCTGCTCGCGTGCGACGCGCTCGCTGATGGCGGCCTGGGCGCGTTCGAGGCGAGAGGCCTCGGCATTGCGGGAAGTCTCGCTTCGCAGACGGGCTTGCTCCTCGGCCATCGAAATGGCGGAGCGCCGAACGCCGGCAAGTTCGGCCCAGACCTGTTCGAGGAACTGTTCTTCGGAGATGATCCGTAGACGCCGAACAGAAGAGACGACTGGGTCGTGCGTTTGCCCGCCCAGGCTGTAGCCATCGATCGCGCGGGCGGTGAGCCAAACTTCGTCGCCGGGGCTGAGGTTCAAGGAAGCGAGGTGGAGGGGCAACCCAACCTCGAGCCGAGCGGGCAAGGAACTGGGCACGCTGAACATGCCCGGCGTGGAGGGCGTCTCCGCGGAAGGTGTACGGCCGGTCGGGGGGGCGGGCTGTCTGAGGAGTTCGACCGGCTCGGAAACCGGCTCGGCGGGCACGCCGCTGGAATCCGTAGGCGGGCGGGCGATCTGACTCCACAGGGCGATGGAATGCAGACCGAGATCGTCGCGGCCTTCGCCGCGAATCTCAACGGTCGCCGTGGGGAGAACGGGCTTGTCTTCGGTGGGGAGCGTGACGCTGGCCTGCGGCGGTTTGTCTTCGAGAGCGTCGAGGTAGTAGGAATAGGTTTCGACGTTCGCGATGCCGTGCTCGTCGAGGAGACTGACATTGATCCTGACGGGCTGGTCCATAACCCAGCGAGCGGTGAGCGATTGAGCCGTGAGTAAAACCTCGAAGCGGCGCTCGCTATCGATCCCGGCGGCGCGAGCGAGCGACGCACAATCAGGGCCGAGTGTTTGACTGATCCAACTCTCACGCTGATCCTGGGTGGGCTGAGGGATCGGCTTGTTGAGCCTGAGCGTAAGTTCGACGCTTGCCCCACGAAGGATCGGCTTCGGCGCGGCGCGTTCGTCGGAGCCGATGCCAAGATCGAGCGTGCGCGGCGGGGGCAGAGGGGATCCAGTGCCGGGTGTGGTTGCGTCCTGGGCGTAGTACGCCGGGGGCGTGAGTGCAAGCGAAGCCTGCGTCACGGCGGGCGGTTCAACGAGCAGCACCCGGGCCGGGGAGGTCGAGTCGTCGTCGGACTCGAACCAGTATTCGAGTTCGACCTTGGCCGCCGCGGGGGTAGCGGCTTCGGAGGCGGGCGACAGCCCCCATGGTTCGATCAGATATTCAAACAGCGAAGCGTTGGGAGCAAGCGGCGCCGCGGACGCAACGCCGGTGTGCGATTCGGCGTCGCCGTTCGGCTCCGCGTGCGGTGAAGACGGGCTATGAACCAGCGGGTTGTTTTGTTTGGTAAGCAGTACACGACGAGTCGGTGCCGGCGTGCCATCGACGACGAGACGAAAGCGTCCGATCACACGGGCCTCGGCGTCGGAAGAGGCTCGGGCAAAGAGGTCGCGGTTCTTGGAAAGCAGCGCGCGGAGCAGGAAGCCCGAACCACGGGCGTGTGGAGCGGTGCGGGTGGCGTCGGCGACCTCCGTGCGTTTGGGCCATTCCACACCGGCCCACGGAGCAAGCACACGGCGGATACCGATCGATGCGAGCGAAGGGGAAGCGGCCCACGCCGCGGCGGTCACGCTCAACGCGAGTACGAGGAGCCCCACGGACCGCATAGACCTCGCCGGGATCAGGAGTGATCGCACCGGCAAAGGGGCAAACTTCGTGCCCGCATCGGTGACAAGTCCGGTGGCCCGAGAGGCTTCTTGGCCGGATCCGAGTTCAAGGCCGGATGCAAGTATCCCAGCCAGGCCGGCCCGGCGCCCGGGTTCGGAACGTTCGACGCGCAGGGCGACCTCGGTGAGGGTCGGCGAAAACGCGGCGGCCGGTAGGATCAGCCGGCGTACGCCGATAACGATCGCCGCGCCCCCGGCGATCCAAAGCCCCATTCGCATCCACGCGGGGGTGCGCAGGGCAAAGTCGGCGGCACCGAACACGACAACCGCGGACACGACGATCGCGAGCAGCAACGCAGACGCGCCAACGAGCAAAAGAAGCCTCGCGCGAATCCGCACAACGTGCAATGCGCGAGCAAGTTGCGCGTGGGCCGTTTCCGCGGCCGAGGGAGAATGACCGACGGCATCAACCGAACCAGCGAGTGATGAGCGGCGGAGACGGTCCGGGGTGGAATCGTGTGCCATGTCGGTCTTTCATCTTACTGTCGGCGGAAGGAGCGTGTCCTTCTCGTCGCGTCGAATCAAATCAGCGTGGGTGCCGAGCGTATCGGTGGTCCGCCTTGGTAGTTATCCGTTGGAGTCGTTGACTGAAGCAGAAGAAGTAGCGGGGACGGGTGATCGAAAAACGTTTGGTACCTGACCTGTGCGGGCGTGGCAGAGAGGCAGCGTGCAATGGATCGATATAGCCCTCGGTAACGAACATAGACCTTTACCGCCGGGCATGAACGTTGGTTTCGTTCACCGTCAACAGTAGGGGTGGCTCCACAGGTTCTGCGAACGAATCGAAGGCGGGTGGAGTCCTCTACTCTTACGAACTCTGCCAGCGAACGAGGTTCGAGAACCGTGTGAAGTTGAGGTCACGCACAAAATGTGGTTCTAAAGAAGTAAACGGCGATGTTGTTGTGTGAGTCGATCTGGTGCATACTGAGACTGCATGAAGAACGATTCGGTGCATCTCAGTGTGACTGGCGTTCGGGATCCCGATGCATGGGAGCGAGCGGTGGCCGCGGCAAACCCCCCACTGCTGCTGCTGTTTGTCGAACGCCGACTGGGGGTCGCGCTGCGTGGAAAGACCACCCCGGACGACATCCTTCAGGATGCGATGGTGGAAGCATGGCGCTCGCGCGATTCATTCATGGGTGATGCGAACGATTTCAGGAACTGGCTTCTGCGGATCATCGAACACCGCATCACGGGTGCGGCGGACCACTTCGCGGCGCTCAAACGTGGCGGAGCGGGCATCGCTTCGAGGTCAGATGATACAGACACGCCATCCCGTTCCATTCCAGCACCTCATGCGCGCAGCGCGACCGGGGCCGTTCGGGCCGGGCTTTCTGAAGAAGTCAACAACCACCCTAGTTCGACAACCCCGAGCCGGACGGCGTGGTACCGGGAGCAGGCCGAGGCCGTGCGTGCAGCGATGGCCACGCTGCCTGCGGATCTGCAAGAGATTGTCCGGCAACGGCTGATTGACCGGACGACTATTGAATGCATCGCGTCGAGTATGGGCCTCACGATCCCAATGGTTCGTAGCAGGTTTCGTCGTGGGTCTGAGATGCTGCGCTCGCAACTCGTCTGCGCTCTAGGAACGCGATCCGTGAGGCAAACGGAAACTCCGCCGAACGAACACGCACCTTTGTAGTGTGAATTCCCCTGTTGATATCTGAACGAGATGGCATCACTTCGCAGACGAATACAGGCCGTCAAGGCGCATGGAAGATCATGTGAACACAGCCGGGAAAAAAACGACGTTTACGAGTCCCGCGGCTGAGCAGGAGGTACTCGACGAGTTCTTCGACCACGCGGTGCGCGCGCTGGAGAGCGGATATCCGATCCCATTTGAAGGGATCGTTCGGGAGTACCCGTCACTCGTCTCGGCGGCTGAGCGGCTTGCGGACCTGGCTCGGTCGTTATGCGGAGCGGATGCGGGGGCGCCACACATCGACGGGTACACGGTGCTGTGCGAACTTGGGCGTGGGTCGATGGGGGTGGTGTACTTGGCGAGGCAGGAGCGGCTGGGAGGGAGGCCGGTGGCGGTGAAAGTGCTGCCGGCGCATGTTGCGACATCGCCGGCGGCGCGTGCTCGGTTCAAGTCCGAAGTGCTCTCTGTGGCACGGCAGCAGCATCCGGGCATCGTGCGGGTGTACGACATTCTCGAGTACGGCACGCTGCTTGCTTACACAATGGAATGGATAGACGGCGTCACACTGCTGGAACTCATTGAAGCGTTGAGGAAACAACAGGCGTATGCCGGCACGCCGACGATGACTCTGGTCGCGGAACTGTTGGCGGCGCGGCTGCCGGAACACGATCCATCAATGTCGGGAGCCTGGAGAGGAGGGCGTGACGCGGACTTCGCGTCGTTCGCGGCGCGCGTGGGGGAATCGGTAGCAACTGCCTTGCAGGCGGTTCATCGCACCGGGATCATCCACCGCGATGTGAAGCCGTCGAACGTTCTCGTGCGGCGCGACGGAACGGCGTTGTTGTCGGACTTTGGGCTTGCGAAAGTGCAGGGGGGGACAACGCTGACGGTTGGGCCTGGGTTCCTGGGCACGATCGCGTACGCGTCGCCGGAGCAGTTGCTGGGTGAGTCGGTTCCGGACACTCGGGGCGATGTGTATTCGCTGGGGGCGACGCTGTATCACGTTCTGCTGGGCGAGCCACCGAACGGATCAGGATCGCCCGCCGCGGCACTGGAACGAGTCCGAGAGGGCGAGCCTTTGGACCGGCTGCGGCGAGCACATGCCATCGCGGAGCCGCTCCGGGCGATCCTGTTACGTGCAATGGCCGTGGATCCGCGCGAGCGATACGCGTGTGCCGGGGAACTCGCGGCGGACCTATCGGCGTTAAGAAGCGGGACCGAGGTAGCCGCACGCCGGGCACGGCGCACACCGGTCGGACGACGGCGACGTCTGGCGATGATCACGCTGGGGAGCGTGGGTGCGGCGGTACTCACAACGGCTGGGATAGCCCTGCGATCTGGGCTACAGGATCGGGCGGGCGGTTGGGAGTCAGCGAGCGGCGGATCAAACCAGGCCGATATCTGGGCGTCACCGGTGCGGGTGGACGATCCTGCCGGGCGGTCGTGGGATGACTTCGGTCGCTCAGTTTCAGGCTTCGGGGACCGCGTGCTTGTGGGCGCGTCTCGAGCCGACGCGGGTCCGGAACAACAGCCTTGGGATGTCGGCGCGGCGAGCGTGTTCCGGCTGGTGGAGGACCGGTGGGAGTTCGAGGCACGGCTCACTCCGCCGGAACTCCAACAGACAGCGTTCGCAGGCTGGAGTGTGGCGCTCGGAGACGGGTTCGCGGTCATCGGCGCATCGGGGGTGTCGGTTGACGGTCGATCAAGCAGCGGGGCCGCATACCTGTACGTTCTGGACGGGAGAGACTGGCGTTTCTCTCAGCGATTGACCGCGTCGGCACCGTTTGCCAAAGACGGCTTCGGGCGATATGTCTCGATCTCGGGCACTATCTGTGCCGTCGCCTCGACGTTCCGAACGAAGGACGTCGAACCGTCGCAGGTTCCCGAAGGAGCGGGGCTAGTGACCGTGTTCCGAATCGAGCACGGGCGAGCACAAACACTCCAAACTCTGACACTGCCGGACTTGAACTTCAACGACTACCCCGCGGCGAGTGTGCACGTATCGCGGGGCGGAGATCTCGTTCTCGTCTCAGCCGCTTACGCGCACTCGGATGGGATTGAAAGCGCTGGGCGAGTTGGTGTGTTTGTACGTGAAGCACCTGGGGTCGATCGCTGGCGGCTCGCTCAGGTGCTCACGGCGGATACCAACCCGCATGCGCATTTCGGGGACTGGGTGAGTACGTCTGACCCAGATGATCCCTCGTCGGTCCCGCCGAGGATTCTCGTGGGTGCGCCGGGGTTGCATCTCGGTGCGAGTGCAAATGTTGGGGCGGTGCTGGTGTTCACGTCGGCGAGCAGGAAGGACGGGCCGTGGTCGTTGGCGAGCACTATCCGCGCTCCCGAAACGATCTCTCGCGGCATCGTCGGCTTCCGTGCCGCGGACCTGGGTGGGTGGCAGGTCATGTTCCAAAAAGTACATTTAGCGACGGGCAAGGCACGCCCAAGGCTCATCGTGAGAGCGATGAACCCGGCGGGAACCCAGCCAGACCCGTCTGTCCCACCCGTGGTACTCCAGCCGGAGTCGAGCGACGACGATGATTTCGGGGTAGGGCTGTCGATGTGGCGCGGGCCGTCGGGCGAGGTGTTCCTGGCTGCGGGCCAACCCGGGGCGGATCGGCCTGGGTCTGGGGCGAACCCGCTATCAGACTGCGGCGCGGCTTGGGTGTGGCGCGTGCCGGAGCGTCCGAAGTGACCATGTGCGTATTGGCCCTAAACCGCGGAAATCGATAATTTTCATCGTGGCGCGCGATTTTTGAACGTCAATCTCCCCTCACTGATGTGAGTCGATCGCACACTCGCGCTGCGAATGGGATGAATCGAGTGTTCGCACTGCCCATGACGGGCCTTGTCTGTTTCTTCCACGCCTCGCGACGTTCGCGCTGGCTCAGGAATCTCATTGGCGCTAGCACAGGAATCGTGAACATGCAGCCTCTTCAACTGTCTAACGTACACCGTTCGGCGTTCTTTTCTCTGGCGGCGATCGGCTCGCTTGCGGGCGTCGCGCTGGTGATCGCGGGGAACATCGACCCACCCGCCGGGCCGGTGGGGCCGACGTTCAAGACGCTGACGGAGATCGAGCCGCGCTTCGGCCTTTCGCTCGCAACCGCTCCGGGTGACACCAACTCGGTGATCCGGATCAGCCAGCCGGGGAGTTACTACTTGCTTGGCCCGGTGTTGGGTGCCGCGGGAAAGCACGGAATCGAGATCGAGGCCGATAACGTCACGCTCGACCTCAACGGGTTCGCTGTCAGTGGGGTAACAGGCGCGATCGACGGGATCAGCGTGCCCACCGCTCGGCGAAACATCGTCATCAAGAATGGAACTGTTCGTGGGTTCCCGCTCTCGGGGATTTTCGCAAAGAACGTAAATGGTGGGATGATCCGCGACGTGATCGTGCAAGGTAATCAAAGCGACGGGCTGTGGACCGGGAGCGAGATGCTCGTGCAGAACGTGCAGGTGATCAGCAACGGGAACCACGGGTTCGTCATCGACCAGCGCACACAAGTGATATTCGAGTCATGCCAGGCAGTGGACAACGACGCGGGGTTCCAAGGGTCGAACTCGCGGGCGATGAGTTTCAAGGACTGTTCAGCCCGTGACAACCGTGAGCAAGGGTTCTTCGTCGGTGACGAAAATCGCTTTGTGAACTGCCAGGCAGTCGAGAACGACTTCGGAGGGTTCGAGGCGGGGCAGAGGGCACGTTTCGAGTCGTGCGTGTCGCAGTTCAATACCCGGCGGGGTTTTTCCGTCACGGGAGGAGCGTCAATGGCCGACTGTTCCGCAGCAAACAATGGCCAGGATGGGATCAACGTCAGTTTTCGAAGCCAATTGCAGCGGTGCGTCGGGCTTCAGAACGGGGGCAACGGAATTGTTGCGGCGCAGGGATCGATGGTGATCGACTGTGAAGCGACGCTGAACACGGCCGCAGGCATCGTCGCGGGCAACGGATGCAGCGTGGAGCGTTGTAACTCCAACGAAAACTCAGGCGTGGGCATCTTCGCGGCCGACGGCTGCACGATTCGTGCTTCCACCACGTTCTTCAACTCGCTCGACGGCATCCGAGTCAACGCGGCTTGCTCGGTCATCGACAACAACTTGCAGGGCGACGGCGGTGCCGTCGGCCCGCAGGGCGGGATCCGCGTCGAGGGCGGTGCTGGCAACCGGATCGAGGGGAACAATATGGTTGGGTGTGACAACAGCATCCTCACGGCGACCGCGGCGGCCCAGGGAAACTTCATCGCTCGCAACACCAGCCGTTCGCCGGCGAGCGCGCACTTCACGATCGGAGCCGGCAACTCATTCGGGCCGATCATCACGGTGACGGGGGTTGGCAACTTCGCCGCGACACCGAACTCGACTCACCCGATGGCAAACTTCATCTATTGATGCTCGAATGTCGTTTGAACCACTTCACCTTGTGTTGCATTCGGAGCATCAATCATGAAACTTTGTCAAGCCGCGGCAATCGCCTTGCTCGCGTCGGCTACATCGGGTTCACTGGCACAGTCCAACGTTCGAGACGCCCAGAAACACTGCTGGTCGGAAAACATTGGGTACCTCAACTGGCACGACGCGGGCGAGTATTCCACCTCGCAGGGCGTGCGCGTCCACTCCACGTTCCTTTCCGGGTTCGCCTGGGGCGAAAATACCGGATTCATCAACTTCGGCGACGGCTCGCCGGGCACTTCGGGCGGCACGACCTATGGGAACGCCACTGGTGCCGACTTCGGCGTCAATCGTGATACGAACACCAATGGGCTCTCGGGGTTGGCGTGGGCAGAGAATCTTGGTTGGATCAACTTCACGCTTCCCTCGCTACCCGTCGAACAACGCCCGAGGGTCGATCCGGTGTCGCGCAGGCTCCGCGGGTTCGCGTGGAGCGAAAACACGGGCTGGATCAACCTCGACCATGGCGTTGTCTTCATCGGACTCTTTCTTGAAGCGATCGGGCCGCGCCCATACCTGCGCTTTGAGGACTCGCCGTTTGCGACTCAGTCGTTTACATGGTTTCATCTCGAGACCTTCGAAGACCGAATGCTGAACACGCCGGGGCTGACCGCGTCGCACGGCGGGGTCATCAACCGTACCTTCAATCGCCCCGAGAACGACGTGGACAGCGTCGATGCCGACGACGGGGTGATTGACGGCAGCGGACTCGGGGGCACCTCGTGGTATTACTATCTCCCACCGAACGATATCTCGGTGCGATTCGATTTCGATGCCGGTGTGCTTGGCACCTACCCGACACACGCTGGAGTCGTCTGGACCGACGGCAACGGGGTCACTTTCGAGGCGTTCGACGCGGCGGGGCACTCGCTGGGGACCATCTCCGCGAACACATCGGACGGCAGTTCGTTCGGAGCCACCACGGAGGACCGATTCTATGGTGTCGTAAACGAAACGGGCATCTCGGCGATCGTGATGCACGCTCAGTCCGGCATCGAAGTGGATCATGTGCAGTACGGGCGAAGTTGTCCGGAGTGCGCCGCGGACTTCAACCGTAACTGCATCGTCAATACAAGTGATTTCTTTGATTTCCTAACGGCCTTCTTCGGCGTAGCCCCCTCGGCCGATGTTAATGAGGACGGCTTTGTGAACTCGCAAGACTTCTTCGATTTCCTCGCCGTCTTCTTCGCAGGGTGCGAGTAGCACACAAGTCCGACCACCCGAAAGCAATCGCGGTCCAGAAAAGCGGACCACTCTTCATCGCACGGATCTACTGGCGCGTGATCCGGCTGATGACTTGATCACGGCGATGGTAGTTTTTTAATCGCGTCGGCAAGTAGTTTCTCGCTCTTTGCAAGTGCTGCGGCGGCACGCGGCTTCCCCGCCCGTACTCGGCGCTGCTCGAACGCCACGAGGTCCTTGTAGATAGCGACCGCCGCAGGGATTCGCTCTTGTTTTTCGTACATCTTCCCCAACACCATACGGCTGCGGCGCGTGACATCCGTCGGCCAGTCGTCCTGCGAAGAGCACATCTCGAACGCTCTGCGCGCCCACGCTTCTGCTCCTTCGTAGTCAGATGCCATGACGCACAGCATCCGCATCACGAGCATGCCTTGGCAGATCACGCTGCTGCCCGAAGGCGTTTCGATCAACGCTCCTTCGATGTCAGACTCGATCAGTTCGGCAAGGCCGTCGGGCATGCAGATTGCCAACTCGGAGCCTTGACCCGAGATCTCGAACGCACTGTCCGCATAGGCAACCGCCGCGATTGCGTCCATACGGTTGCTTCGCCCCATGTCCGATCCAAGATCTGGCAGAACACGTTTCAGCAGTTCCTTGGTCCATGCACACACCTGGTCAACTTGTTTGCGGTCGGCTTCTATCAATATGAATAATCGAATGCATTTGACAATATCTACATGCGATGAGTGTTGTCCATGGTCTGCTTCTCTTATCGCTAGCGCTTGCTTCAGTTCGACAAAGGCATCGTCCGGCTTCCCCAAACTTCGCAAGATTGACGCGAGTGAATACCTCGCTTCGGCGACGAGTGCCTGGTCAGAGCGGGGCTGTGATGAGGCTATGGTGATAGCGTCACGCAAGATTGCCTCGGAGTGAGTAACGCCTCTGGTACTCACGCTCGCCGACGCGTAGGAGACTCGAACCCGGGCGTATTGCTCGCTGTGGTTGTCATTGATTGCCGCCAAATACTCCTGCGCACGCTCGAGAAACACCACCGCGGCACGCATGTCCCCGGCCTTGGACTTCAAGTTCGCCTGCTCGTACAACGCCGAGACAATTGCTCGCAGCGCGGCCTCCTTCGGCAAACCAACGGGCGCGGCGAGGGTATCCAGACGTGCCACTTGACTCTGCGCGGCGCCGATCTCGCCGATGCTCTCATAGCACACCGCCAGCCCTTGGCGCATGTCGTATTCCAAACGAGGCAAGCGGCTCCAATCGGTATCGCCGATCTGCTGATCAAGCTTCAGCAACGGTGCCCGAATCGACTGGTGTGCAAGCGTACCTTGCGTCGAGTTCAGGCTGTTGATGAGCGCCAGCGCGAAGTTGGCGGCGGAGGCTTGCGCGGCCGCCTGCGCCAACAGTGAGTCGTCGCGCTCCCGGCGGGTCTGTACGTTGCTGGCAATCAGCGCCGCAACGAATCCCGCGGTGACGACGAGCGTGCCCGCCGCCACGAGTACCCACGGTCGGTGCCGCTTGTAGTACTTCATCGCGCGGTACGACGCCGACGGCGGACCTGCTTGCACCGGCTCGTTGGCCAAATAACGCTGGATATCTTCCGAGAGCGACTGCGCTGTTTCATACCGGCGGGTGCGGTCTTTCTCGATACAGCGCATCACGATCCAATCCAGGTCGCGTCGGAGTGCAGCACCGAGTTTGCGAGAATCGCTCCGTCGATCCGCCAGGATTGTTGCCGAGGAGTCCTTAGACAGCCGAAGACTCGGCTTGATGGGCTCTTGATGCCGGATCATCCGCACCATTTCGTCGGCGGCAATCGAACTGAGGTTCGAGAAGTCGAGCGGCGTCACCCCCGTCAACAGTTCATAGAGCAGCACGCCCAGCGAGTACACGTCGGTTCGCGTGTCGATGTCGTTATTGGCATTGTCCGCCTGTTCGGGGCTCATATACGCGGGCGTTCCGATCGCCTGTCTGGAATCAGTGAACAGGGTTCGCTCGGTCAATGGATCACGAACGGCTTTGGCGATGCCGAAATCGATCACCTTGGGCACCGGCTCATCATCGAGCGTCGTCACGAGCACGTTCGACGGCTTGATATCACGGTGGATGATCCCCTTCTGGTGAGCGTGCTGCACCGCGCTGCAGACTTGACGGAAGAGTTTCAGGCGCTCGACAACCCCCAGTTTGTTCGCATCACAGTACCGCGTGATACTGGTGCCCTGCACAAGTTCCATGACGAAATACAACCGGCCAGTGCTCGTTGCGCCCGCGTCGAACACCCGCGCGATGTTCGGATGGTCCATCAATGCCAGCGCCTGACGCTCGGCGTCGAATCGCGCAATCCGATCGCGCGTATCCATCCCCACTTTGATCACCTTGAGCGCAACATCGCGCTTCACCGGTTCGACCTGTTCGGCTCGGAACACCACGCCAAAGCCACCCTCGCCGATTTCCGCCAGCAGGCGGTACCGCCCGATCATGTCGCCGGGCTTCTCAAAGATGGTCGCCACGGAACAGTCCTGCATGCGCTTGGTCGCACCCGCATCTGTGGCCCGGATCGGCGTTGGATCCGGCACAGGAAGCGACGACAACGATATCGAGGGGTCGCTCATAAACCCGGCAGCCGCCTCGTACGAACGGATGAGCGACTCCACTTCGCGCTTGAGTCCATCGTCACCGGCACACTCGGCACGCACCCGAGCGGCGCGCTCTTCGCTTGGCAGATCGACGACTTCTTCAAAGAGACGCCTGGCCGCGGGGTTCATGCTCCATCTCCATTGTGGACCGGACAAACGTCGTACCCGTGATCACCATACAAACGATGGAGCGTGCGTATGCCGCACGGGGTGCCCCACCGATTCTGGGGAACTAAGCGTCGGCGGGGTCGTTTGCTCGCCTTGTTTCGTCGTTGACGGGCCGAAGTTCTCGAAACAACCAGGCTCGCGCGAGTTTCCATCGCCGATCGAGAGTGCGCTCTGGAAGATCGAGCATCATCGACACCTCGTGCATGGTCCGCCCGGCGTAGAAACGCAGTTGAACGATCTCCGCGAGTTCCGGATCGACTACTTTGAGTCGCTGCATCGCCTCGTGCAGCGACTCGATCAGGCCGCTATCACCCGATTCTGCCAGTTCGAGAATATCGATCGGGAGTCTCTTGTGGTCGGATGCCGGCCTGGATTTTCCATCTTCGTCTCGACCGGTTCCATCCCTCTTTTGGGTGTTTTTCATCCTCGCATGGTCGACAAGAATCTGTCGCATGGCTTCTGCGGCAGCAACACAGAAATGGGCACGGCTTTGCCAGGGAACTTCTCTGTTCTGCGCCAGTTTCAGGAAGGCTTCGTTGACGAGCGCCGTGGGCTGGAGGGTATGGTCGGCACGTTCTGTTGACATCTGTTTCTGGGCGATCGCGCGGAGTTGTAAGTACACATGTGGCATCAACTTAGATGCCCGCTCCGCCGCGTCGAGCGACGAATCAAACAGCAATCGCGTGACCTCATCGGTTTCATCGTCGTGCTTCATAGTTCTTTCTATGTACCATCTTCTCATTTATTAGTTTCATTGCACAAATATCAACATGACGCGCAATTGCGCGCGCGATTCAGGTTTTTTCCTGTATTGTGATAGCCGTGGCGGGTTTGATGTCGGCCCGACGCTCTGTCTATTGGTGTTCACCACTTGACGCATCAATGTTAGAAGGAGGACAAACATGATCCCGAACGGATGTTTGCAGGCCGGGATTAGCCAAGGCTGTGCGGATCACTGCCGCTACACGTCCATATCACGACGATTGAAGCGTACTCGACCATCAACAGCGGTGGGTATCCGAAAAGCGTGCGTCATAGCCGTGTTTATCGTGGCGGTGCTGTTCTCTGCGCTGCAAAGCGCGTTCGCGGGACGGTCGTTTCGTCAATCGGGCGCGGAACCAAGTACGCCGGTGCCAACGACACGAGAAGGTGCGTATCTTCCGACGTCGCATCGAGCACCGACGGGTTGGCGACCCCTGCGCCCCCCCCTGCCGGGAGCAGCGCCAACGAAACCTCCCACAACCCGTAACGGCCATTCCAAAGCACCCACAACTGTCCGGAACCCTCGCACAGACGACGAGCAATCCGGGGGGATTGACGTTCGGGAGCCGCACGAGCAGCACGCTCCGCGCGGTGCAAGCAACGACCAATGCGTGAACGCGGCCTTGGTAACCGGGTCGATGGTTAGCACGACATACAACAGCACGCTGAACACGACCGGGACCGATGGACAGTCGAACGCCAACTGCATCTTCTTCGGTCAGAGCGGTATCAACCTCGACGAGTGGTTCGTCTGGACCGCGACCGCGACGGGGAATGCCAGCGCCACGACCTGCGGCATCGGGCCAGACACAAAGATCGCCGTCTACAGCGGCGCGGCCTGCCCCCCCGGCGCGGCGATAGCGTGTAACGACGATGCGTGCGGGCTGCTTACGACCGTTCTCTTTCCCGTCACCGCTGGCCAGCCATACCTCATCCAGATCGGTGTGTTCCCCGGGGCCGCGGGGGGATCGGGCAACCTGACCGTCGCCGACCAGAACTCCGGTCCGACGAACGACAACTGTTCCGACGCGGAGCCTGTCACCGAACTTTGCTGGTATGAGTACGACAATCGAAACGCGACGATCGACGGTGCGGTCGAAGGGTTGTGCGCCTCGCAGATCGGGCACGACATCTGGTACATCTGGAGCGGCGAGTGTATCGGGAGTGTCGTGTTTGAAACCTGCGGCGGGTCGAGCCGGGATACTCAGATCGCCGTTTATAACAACGGTGCCAACCCCGTGCCCGTGTGCCCAACGGGTAGCGCTATCGCGTGCAACGACGACTCCTGCGGGCTTCAGTCTCGGATTCTGTTTTCCGCCATCGCAGGAAACTACTACGTGCTTCGGGTTGGCAACTTCGGCGCGTCGGCAGGGGGGCCGGGAGCATTCAGGCTCTCGTGCGGCGGCTGCGACACGATCGGCTGCCAGCCCGGCACCGAAGAAGAAGCCGAACCCTGCGGCATGGACACCAACGGCGGCTGCAACTCGATCAACCCAGACTCGTACGACGCGGTGTTATGTGATAGCCGAGTACACGGCACCGCTTGGGCCATCGGCGGTATGCGCGACACCGATTGGTTCCGCTTGGTCGCACCGGCGTCGGGCGTGATTTCAGTGACACTGACGTCCGACTTCGAGGCGTCATTATTCGTCTTAGATATCGGCTCGCCTGTTCCGCATCCGTGCGGAACGATCACGACGCTTGGGAGCGCGACCTCGATCCCGTGCGCATCAACAACACTGACGACGAGCGGGCTTGTGCCGGGCAACGTGTATGTGGTGTTTGTGGCACCGACCGTATTTGAAGGCCTCGCGTGCCGGACGGACTACATCTTGCAGTTTGAGATTGGATCGCCGTGCGAACCGTGCTGTTGTCCAGACGGGACCGCGCTGACTCCTACGACGTATGTTTTCGAGATCGGCGGGATCAGCCCCGCCGCCGACGCTTCGTTCCCGTGGACGATATCGTTTCCGGATGCGCCGGGGTGTGTGACGTTGTCCGGGTCGGTTCCGCTGCCCGGCGATGCGTGCGCGGCACTCAGCGCGGACTTCATCGCTCGCGGCATCGCGTCGGCAGCCGCGGCGAACGGCGCAAATCACATTATTCGAACGCGAAGCGTCGCGGGACCGAGTGGGTGCGCCCAAGCGTATCTGCTCATCGATGTATACGGCAACGCGATGTGCCCCACATGCCCAATGGTGCTGTGCGTCGGAACACCGGGGTGCTGCGTACCCCCGAGCGGGAGTTGCGTGCCGGCACCCCTCGCGTCCCCTTCCATTTCGGCCGTGCCGCTGTTGTGCGGCGACTGCGACGGCAACGGCACCGACGACCGCGTCGATGTTATTTGCGGACGACTCTCCGACGCAAACAACAACGGCGTGTTCGATCAATGCGAAGGGTTTATGGTCAACTCGCCCCTTGGATTTCCTGTGTCGCCGCTGAACGCCTCGCTCTCGCTCGGTACTGGAAATCAGATCCGCTTCACTGCGCCCGGCCCGGTCGCACGCGGGCTTCACGCGACGGCGCCCGGTTTCCAGTCATTCGGAATACTTGCAGATGTTTCGCTTTCCGGAGCGGTCGCGGGCGGTTCTCGCCTTCAATATGAAAGCCGCGGAGTCCTCGATGCGGTGCCTGATCAGGCGCGAGCACGGGTGATTCTCGAAGTACAGGATGTCGCCGCAGGTTCATACCGCGCCTTTGCCGATTTCAGTTCATACAACGCTACGCATACTCGTGTTGAACTCGTCAATGCTTCCGGCATGGTAATTTCATCCACCACGGTCCCCAACGATCTCAACACCCCGCTGGTCTCTTTCGGCCCGGTGTTGCCCGAAGTTGAGGTCGATTCCTTCGTGCTCAGCGGACTGCCGGGAATGTTCACCACAGAACGTGGCGCGACGCTTCGGTTCGCAGCGCAGACAGAGGTGTTTGCCATCACCGCGGCGATGTCGTTGGCGAACGTAATCGAAGTTCGATTCGTTGCCGAAGGGACCGCAATGCTCCCCCTGGGCGAGCTGGCATCGGCGAGCGTGCTGGCGCAGAACCTATCGGGGGTAACGGTGACGCAGATGTCCGCCGGGCAGTTCGACGGGGTTCGCATCTATCCAGGTACGGCTACAAGTATCAGCAACATGGGAGACGACCCGTGCGTGACGTTTGATGTCAGCGATTACTCGAACTATGCCGAGGCCGAAGTGAAGATGGTGCCCAACACATGCGTGCAGGCAACCGCTGTAACGGTCGTCCCGCCGGTCGGTGCGTTCTTATGTCCGGCATGGAAACTCGTACTCTGCGGAAAGCGGACCGGCGGCGATCCGCTGGAAGAGGAAGAACTCGATCCGCTCGATTTCGTAGGGCGAGCGGATGCCAATAGCCAGAACACGGTTGTTGGCGGCGTAGACATCTTCGTGCCGCTCTGCGTCCAAAGCAGCATTTGCAGCGGCGCCCCGAAGGTCGAGTATTCACTCGACGGGATCACCTGGTGTTGCTTGAACCCGCAGCCAATAGGTGTCCTGGACCCGCCGGGTACATCGTCGATGGGCAGTATCAACGTGTGGCCATCTCAGTTCACAGAGTCGCTGGGCAACGGGGGGATGCCGTGCGTCACGGTAACGTATACGCCCCCGACATCTGGTATGATTACATACGATATTGGATATAACACTACCAGCGCGGGGAGTTGCACTCCGTGCGCCAGCACGACCGAATATGCAAACGGACACGCATGGGGCACGACATCGGACCCTCTTTTCATGCGTTTCGAATCCCAGATCGCGCCGGACTCGGGCTTCCTGGGTATCACCGCGGTCAAACTCAAGGGCAGGAAGATCAGCAGCAAGGTTTCAGGATACAACATGATGGCCGTGTCGTCGCCTGCGGATATTAACGGAGACGGGGTCATCAACTCACAGGATTTTTTCGATTATCTCGTTGTGTTCTTCGCAAACAGTCCGTCGGCGGATTTTAACTCGGACGGGACTGTGAACTCGCAGGATTTCTTCGATTTCCTGGTTTGCTTCTTCGGCACATGTTGATCACACCCCACTCTCCACGGCTTCTTTGAATGATCGATCCCAAGCCCGCCGACGCTCGTGTCGGCGGGCTTAGTTGTCGTTCGTTCTCAACGACGAATTGTTACATAGTATATTATATTATGGCGTCGTGATTCGTGCGATGTCGCTTTCTGATGTGTCAGGGTTGGGGTGGCAGTTACTATCACAAGGAACGACACATGAAGGCGTGCGATATCTCATCCCAGTCACGGTTCAGGAGCAGGGCAGGCACACGACGGCGTCTGATGGCCCTCGGCGCGGGGGCACTTGTGCTGGTCGCCGCCGGGCAGGCAAACGCGATGCCCAAATCTTCACTCCGCAGCGGGCGATGGACGGATCCCGCGATGTGGACGCCGCAGGGCGTGCCGGCGGCGGGCGACACGGTCACGATCAACGCTGGGCACACGGTGCATGTCAACGAGTTCGGCGCGTTTCCGGGTACGACGCCGTATGTGATCGATGTCGCGTCGCTTGCGATTCAGAACAACGCGACATTGGTCTCGGACAGTTTTTTGGCGAATGGGAACACGCTCGAAATCCGGCTTGACACACTCAACTTGGAAGCGGGCGGTCGTATCCGCGGGCAGGACGGCGGAACGATCGCCGCGGGAGATTCGGTCTACATCTCGAATCGCGCCGGTGGTCCTCAGTTCTTTGTGCTCTGCCAAGGGGTCATCAGCGGGGGCGATGGCGTCAACGGAGGTAACGCTCAGGTTCGACAAACGGCGTTCAATCTCGGCGGCAGCATGACGATCGCCGCACCGACGGCCGGCGCCGGACAAGTTCGGGGTGGGAACAACACCAACCCATTCCAGGGCCAAGGGGGCTTCGCCCACGTTGAATCACGCGACCTCGCCGTCGCTCTCGCGGGGAGCCATGACGCCATCGTCCGTGGTGGCGACACGCTGAACCCGTGCCGGCGCGGCGGCAATGTGGTCGTGTATGCCTACAACTTTCTTGATATCAATGGCATCGATCCATCGTCCGGCGCGAACGTCAAGGGGGGCGACAACATTGCTGCGAACCCTGACCGCCGAGCGGGGGGAAACGTGCTCGTGCGGGGATTGAACATCGGACGCACACAGTCCGGGTCACGCATCGAGTCGGGCATGCCGTTCCTCGTCAACCCGACGGCGCCGTCGCCCTGCGGCACCGGTTCGATCGAGCGGTCGTGCATCACACGCTTCGGACGCCGCGATTCGTCGTTTGGCGCGATGGTGTCGGATTGTGTGTCGTGGGATCCGCCGGACCTGATTTTGGAAGGCAACGGAACGATCGACGCTTGCGTTGTTGAAATCGGAGCGGCGACATTCACCGCGCGCAATCTCAACCCTGCGAATGCACCGGCGATCGACGCGGCGGAAACGCTTACGTTCCGGATCAACCCCGGTGGGGTTCTGGACCTGTCTCAACTCACTCCCGGCACGGAATGGTTCCGTGCGCCTGGGGGAATCACCATCTACGCCGATCCCGCGTCGATCTTGCTCCCTGTCGGCACGACGCTTGCCAACTTCATGAACCCGGCTCCAACCGTGTTGCCCGGGGAGGTTATGCGTGCCATCTGCTTGACCCCGGAAAGCGGGCACATCCCTGTGCAAGCGGGACAATCCACTTCTGTTCCGATCACTGTCGCCAACTGCGGCGCAGCCAACGAGACCTTCGTCATCACGGCGTCCGATCAACGCGGCTGGGTCACGCCCTTCTCGCACACCGTCACGCTCGCGCCGGGAGATTCGCTCGAACAGGCCCTCGGCGTGAATGTCCCGACAGGGATCATCGGCGGTGCAAATACGGTGCTTAGCGTGAATGTCCGAACGGCGAGCACTCCCATCGTTGAACAGAATGCCCTCGTGGTGATCGGTCTGCCGGGTGTCGCGTGCGACGCCGATTTTGACGGCAGCGGCGACGTCACGTCCGCCGACTTCTTCGCCTTTATCGTTGCGTTCTTGAACGGTGATCAGACGGCGGACTACAACACTGACACCGAGGTGAACACCGCCGATTTCTTCGCGTTCCTGCAAGCCTTCTTCACCCCGTGCTAACAACGCGTTGCTTTGTCACCTCTGCAAAGCAATGTTAACCACAAAGCCCGCGGCCTTCAGCCGCGGGCTTTTTTCGATTCGCGTGCGTAATTGTGATGTCGCATTCAGCAACCGCGCCGAGTAAACAGGCAGACGATGAATTGAACGAGTTAGAGTTGAGAGAGATAAAGTCGCTGCAGTCGAAGAGTTCGGTTTGAACACTTAGGCCATGAACAAGTTCTTGTAGAAGTGGCTGTAATGCCGCCTTGCCGGCTGTAAACAACCAGCACTCGATGCTACATCTGCTCGATTCACCCAGTTACTACCAAGTTCTTGACCCCAAAGTCGTGTTTCGATCGGCATGAGGCTTGCACTCCTTTCTGTGCGGGCAGGCCTTCACTCTGAGGAAGCCTTGATGGCAACCGAGTCAGTGACCCCTGCTGCCTGCACTTTCGGATCAGGTTCCGTTGCAAATCAACTCGGTAGATGTAAACAGGTTCACGTCGGTTGGCCATGGGGTAGAACCCGTTGCCTATGGAGATATAACTGATGCTTGGTCAACGCGTTCTCGTGATTGCTGCCGGATGTTTGGCGACGACGTCTTTCGCGTACAAAGTGGCCGGGCAGGCTCACTTCGCGGAGTCGTTCGCGGCGATCGGCGATGGGAATGGTGCTCAGGGAGGTCCGCCCACGCTCGTGGGCCGCGGGTGGATCTTCCGCAACCAGAGCAACCCAATCGGAGTTTCGCCGTATTGGACGGAGTTCGGCGCAGAGTGGGGACATTCGGGCAGCGCGCTCGGCCACGGCGGGTTCAGTTTCTGGCAGAACAACACTTCTCGGCTCTCCGCCTGGATCGTCCTGCCCGCGATTCCTAACCAAATCACGGGCGATCCACTGAACTTCTGGACCAGCGCGCCAACCAACGCATTCGGAACGAACAACTGCTCGCTCGAAGTCCGGTACTCGCCCAGTGGCGGCACGAGTACCGGAAGCGGGCCGACCGGGATCGGGAGTTTCACGCAACTCCTGGCAACAATTCCCGGCACAGGGGGCCACGCATGGACTGAGCGGACCTATGCCTTGCCCGGGTCGGGACGGATTGCAATCCGCATGATGCTCGGGCCGTATCCGATGTCGTTTCCATTCACTGGCTCGTTCCTCATCGACACGCTGCGCGTGGGCAACCCGCCCCCTCCGCCGTACCCGATTCCGCAGTCCGGCGAGACGGTGCGCTGGACGATATCGCACAGCCCCGTAGCACTCACACGCGATGCCACCGGGCAGAACCCCCGCATTCCCGCCGGCGCAACGCTGATCGTTGATCCCGGTGTTGAAGTGCGTATTGCATCGGGCACGCAGTTTGAGATTGCCGGCTCGGTGCAGTTGACTGGCAGCATGGGCCAGAACGTTCTGATCCGCGGCACCGGCTCCGTGCGCGTGCTGCGGGACGGACTGCTGACCGGCACGTTCGCCGACGTGCAGTCGTTCACCGACCTGGTCTACGGCGCGCGAGCCTCATTTGCCGACTCCGCGTTCAGCGACCCGTCACATCCAACCACGTTCTCATATGACAGTGCCGGCGACATCGGCCATCGGTTCTTCGACGGCAACCTCGATTATGCAAGACAGGTGCTCTCGCTCACCGGCTGCACGTTCGGGCAAGGGTGCGAGGTGTCGCTGCTGCGGGGGTGGCTCGCCGCCCGCGACTGCACGTTCACACGGGGCGGTGTCGTGTCGGCAATGCCCGGCCCGACTGGTGGGGAGGCGATGTTCGTCGTCGGCAACTCGATCCTGGACAACATCACGGTGAACGAGGCGTACATCGACCTCACGCACGATCACTCACAGTATCGATACATTGGCAACATCAACGTCAATGGAAACCCGGATGGACCTGGCATTCGGCTGGCCGGGGGCGGGAACTACTTGATCAACGAAGACGTGGTCCTAACAGGGCATCGTTGGCCGGTTCAGTTCGGGAGCAACTCCGCGGGCATCCTACCCGGTTCCGTGCTCCCCGCGACCGGCAACCAGTTGAACGAAATCCCGACAGGCCTGGACGCGGCACCGATTGACGAGCGAGTGTTCTGGGCGGACACGGGCTTGCCCTACGTCGTCGCACGGGACGGTGCGCTGCGAGGTCAGATCACCATCCTGCCGGGCGTGACAGTGAAACTACTACCCGACGCCGTCTTCTTCTTTGACACGGACAGCAACGGTGCCGCGATGCCGATTTTCCTCGGCGAACCTGAACGCCCGATCCGCTTTGAGCCGTACATCCCCGGCACGCAGTGGTACAGCCTGCCGATCGGGACCACATCCGTCTTCGGTACACGTTGGGATTGGTGCGAGTTCGAGGGTGCGCGATTCGGCGTGGGCACAACATCCATGCCGCTGGCGCTCGACAACTGCTCGTTTATCGACAATACGCGTGCGATCTACTCTGAATCGATCGTCTCACTCCGCAAGTGTACATTCGAGAACAACGTGTTTTCCTACACCGGCGAACGGTTCGCACCGCTGCACACCGTTCAGGGGTTCCTGGACGCCAACCACCCCGCCAACCCCAATACATTCGTTAGCAACAACGGCGATCCGGCCCCGGACTTCTTCGGTTCTTTCCTTCCCAACGGCGGGCTGATCGCGCGCGCTCGCCACAACTCGCTGGAGAATACCGACAGCGACGTGAGAAACAACTGGTGGGGCACACCGACCGGCCCACACGAAGCCAGGAACCCTGGGGGCACCGGCGACGCCGTGCATTTCGGGATCGACGTGGGCGGGTTTCTGCTGCCTTTCATGACGGAACCTCCGACCACGAACCCGCCGCCGGTCGTGCGGTATTTGACCGAACGAACGACGGTCGTGCCCGGGGAGCGGATCCATGTGCAGTGGACAGCGCGTGACGACGGTACAATTGCAACGCAGCGTGTCTACTACTCGCCGGATTCGAACGCCGACGATTCGATGCAGTTTCACGCCGAAGTCCCCCCCACTGCTCGCTCGTTTGAGTGGACCGTTCCCACGATCGGGACACCCGCAAACGGTGCCGACCAGTTCTTCCGCGTCGTAGCGACCGACGACCTCGGACAGGAAGGAATCGCGGACATCGCGCTGAAGATCAGCAATCCTGCTCCATTTACAGGCAGCATGACGCCGAGTACAACGATCCCAAGCATACTTCGGCCGGGCGAAAGCCAGCCTGCGTGCGCGTCGGTGGCGGGAACGCTTGGCTCAATCTATGCCTCGATCGAACTCGACAACGACGACTCGGGCACCTCGCTCGGCGGTGCGTTCATCACCGCTGGCCAAGCGTGTACGGTTCTACCCGCGCAGATCCCCGACGCTTCCACTGACCGCGCGCGTATCCGGTTTGATGCGACCGCCTCTCTCAATCAGGTTCGATCGTATTATGGTCCGTATTTCTCGATCCGCCCTGACCCGATCCTGGGCGACGCCGCCCCGGAGGTGAGCCTTACCTCGTCGCATGGCGGGCACACGTATGCAGGCGGCTCAGTCGTCGAAGTGGCTTGGACGGCGTCGGATGACGAAGCACTGCGCGGATTCGATATCCGTGCATCTTACGACGGTGGGACACGCTGGTTCGTAGTCGCGCGAGGCCTTCCTGCCGACGCCCGCTCGTTCGCGTGGCAACTCCCGGCGTCGTCGGGGGTGCCACGCGCCAACGTGCGCGTCGTCGCCAAAGACGTTCGGTTCCAGAACACTTCGGCGGAGTCGGGGGCGTTCGCTATCTCGGCCGGCGACTGGCCAATGCCGTGTACCGCGGACTTCAACGCCGACGGTGCTGCTAACTCGCAGGACTTCTTCGACTTTGTTTCGTTGTTCTTTGCAGGCTGTTAGAAGTCAATCTACACCGAGCAGGGGCGTTTGGAACGCCGCACTCAGTCTTCTGCACATGAGGCCATGACTATGAACTTATCCCTTCAACTCGTTTGCGCGTGCGCGGCGATCACGGCGCTCAATACGTTCTCGCTCGCACAAGACTTCAACGGCAACGCCGTGCGTGATGCGATCGACATCCGTAGCGGTGTCGCGCAAGACTGCAACTACAACGGGATCCCAGACACTGCGGACCTGGCCAAGCCGGACTTTGCCGCTGCGGTCGAACACCACAGCGATCTATCGACGCTCACGAATATGAACGGCGTCGCCATGATGGATGTCGATCTGGACGGTGACATAGACATCGTGGCGGCGTCGCGCCAAGGCTCGAGCAACTCCAGTCTCACGGTGTGGCGCAACGACGGCGGGCCGGGGCTCGTGTACGCCGCTCGATACACCGTCACCAACGCGCTGTGCTATCTCATCCGACCCGCGGACCTCAACGGGGACGGACGGACGGACTTGGTGGTGTCGGACAGTGGGTTCCCGGGGGTGCTGGTGGTGTTCGCTACGGGACCGGGAACGTTTGCGCAGGCAATACGATTGCCTGCTGGGTCGCGTAGCACCGGGATCGCGGCGGGCGACCTCGACAACGATGGCGACATCGACATCGCCATGCCGGGCTTTGCGAATAACCTTGTGGAGGTCTTCTCGAACAACGGTCATGGGACGTTTGCGCCGCGAACCACCTACGCGGTGGGGCAGCAGCCTGTTGCCGTGGCGATCGGTGAATTCACAGGCGACGGGCTGCCGGACCTTGCCGTTGCCAACTCGTTCATATCCGCGGCGGGCACGGGAACCGTGACGCTCTTGCGAAATATCGGAGGCGGTGCGTTCACACAGCACGCGGTACTCACGATCGCGGGGCACGCCGAGACTTCGAGCAACTCCGCCCCGCACGACCTGTGGCTGCGCGATATCGACGCCGATGGGGACAACGAACTGCTTGTGTCGTCCAAGGAGAGCAACTCGCTGCGGATCTTCAGTCACGACGGTACCGGCAACTTCACCAACACGCAGACGCTCGGACCTCTCCCAGCCATCGGAGGGATCGCCGATCGATTGATCGTCGCCAACCTTGACAGCGACGCCGCGGTCGAACTGGCGTGGTGCGACTCTGCGGCGCGCGCGGTGCGTGTGTACGACAACGACGCGGGGGTGTTTGTGTTCAGTCAAGCGTTTGCGGCTGGCAGTGAGGGACCGATCGACATCACCGCGGGCGACCTAACGGGCGACGGGCTGGCGGACCTTGCCACCGCCGGCAACACCAGTTCTGCGTTCTCAACGATCGTGAACCAAGGCGGGCTCAACTTCAAGAGCGTCATTCACATTCAGCGAGATGACTCAAACTTCTATCCCATGTTGGCGGACTTCACGGGCGATGGAATGACCGACCTCGCGTCGTACTTCACTTCCGACAACCCCGCACACTTCCACATCGCGCCGGGTATAGGCGAAAACCGATTCGCGCCGGCAATGCTCGTACCTCTTTCTACCGCCGGCACCATCTTCCCGCGCGACATCAACCGCGACGGCCACCTGGACATTCTCTCCATCGGCGGCCACTGCATCGTGAAGTTGAGCAACGGTGACGGGACGTTCGGGGCGGAGATTAACTCCGGTGTCGATGTACTCGCCGGCTCGCGCCAGCCGCAGACGGCGGACGTGAACAACGACGGATACCTCGACATCTTATGGGTGCGATCGGTCATCTCGAACCAGCCGCACTTCATCCGCATCTCGCTCGGCGATGGGCAGGGCCACTTCGCTCAGCCTTACGAAGTCACCACGCCCCCGTTCCTTGGCGGCGTCTGGACCGGCGACCTGAGCGGCGACGGATACCCCGAACTCTTCTGCGGGGTTGCCGCGGGAGTCGTCGGGCCGCTCGGTTACGAAACCGTCATCGTCTTCCCCAACAACGGCGACGGCACCTATGGCGATTACACCCTGCACGCCCACGAACTCCAGCCCAACATCGCCGGCAACGTCGGCGGGTTCGCGTGGGTCGATATCGACGGCGACGGCGACCGCGACCTGCTCGCGCAAGCCAACCGAACCTATCTCTATCGCAACGATAACCAGCAACTGAGCGTTCCCGAACTTGTCGGCGGGTTCGCCAACTACACCTTCAACCAGTTCGGCCCGACGATCTACGACGCCGACGCAGACGGCGACCTTGATTTCTTCGGTTCGTCGGCGGTCAACGGCGTGAGTTCACCCGCGATCTTCTTCAACGACGGCACCGGCGGCTTCGGCCTCGGCGACCTTGGCCCGCGCCTCGCGCTGATGCGCTACCGCAACTCGCCCGACGCCTACGCCGTCGGCGACGCGGACAACAACGCCCGCCCCGACATCCTCGTCAAGCCCGAAGGTTTCAGCGACTGGTATCTACACCTGAACTTCGCATCAAATGTTGCAGACTGCAACACCAACAGCACGCCGGACTCGTGCGACATCGCGTCGGGGTTCTCAAACGACGTCAACAACAACGACGTGCCGGACGAGTGCGACCCGCCCCCGGCGTGCGCCGCGGACTTCAACGACTCCGGCACGCTCGACTCACAAGATTTCTTTGACTTCCTTGCCGCATTCTTCTCAGGAAACGCCGACTTCAACACCGACGGCTCCACCAACTCACAGGACTTCTTCGACTTCCTGGCGGCGTTCTTTGCAGGATGCTAACCGATCGAATTGCCCGACCCAAAGGACCATATGACACGCTCACTCATCGCTTTTGCTCTTCCCACGCTCGCGTGTGCTGCGGTACACGCTCAAACAATCACCGTGACGACCGCTTACGAAGTCATCGACTTCCAGGGTGCCCAGCGCGTCGCGGATCTTCCCGGGCCTGACCGGCGGGTTTCGTTTCACGAGGCCTTGGCCGCCGCCGGCAACACGCCCGGCCCCCAGACCATCGCGTTCGCCGTCCCTCGCAGCGAATGGGAAGAAAATCTGTTCCCTGGTGTCGCGATGATCCAATACGACAGTTTTCTGCTCTTCGTCGGAGGAGACGACACCACGATCGACTTTACGACGCAGCGTGATTTCACCGGCGACACCAACCCCAACGGCAACGAAGTGGGCTTGCATTATTCCGGCCCCACCAGCGCGATCCCCTACTTGTACATCGCGGCAAACCGGTGCGTCATCAAAGGGCTGGGTCCGACGTTCGGGAACGCCACCGGAGCCTCGGTGTTCATCTCCGGCGACAACAATCAGGTGACCGGTTGCATGACCAACAAGTTTGAGATCGACGGTTTCGACGGGAGCGCGACCGGGAACACTATCGGCGGGCTTCTTCCGGGCGATGGAAACGTCTTCAACATCATTCGGATGGATTCCGCCGCGTCGGGCAACATCGTGATCGGGAATCAACTGCGCGCGGTAAACGTCTTCGGCGACACGCTGTACGGGCCTTGCCGGAATAACCGCATCGGCGGCCCTTCGGATGCCGAGCGCAACACGATCTCCGGCAACGGAGGGAGCGGTGAAGAGGGGATCCCCACCGGCGTGCAGATCGACCTTCGCACCGCTCAGGATACGGTGATCGAGAACAACTACATCGGTACCACTCCCGATGGTTTGGCACCCTCCCCACTCATCAACGGCGTCACGGGAATTAGCGTCGGTAACGCTTGCAGCGGTACGCTCATCCGCAACAACGTCGTCTCGGGAATCGAGCGGACCGGCACGTTCCACAATGCCGGACGCCGGTTCGGGACGGCGATCGGCATCTTCGCAGGATCGTCGAACACGTCCATCGTCGGCAATCGTATCGGCGTCGGTGCCGACGGGGTCACGCCCATCGTCAACGTCACCGGTGTGGCATTCACGACCGCCACCGCGCTCGAAATCGGCCCGACCGGCATCCGCTTCGGCGGCACCCTCCCCGGCGAGGGCAATATCGTCGCCAACTCCGAGTTCGTCGGGCTGTATGTCAACTTCCGTACCACGGGCGCGACAATTTCGGGCAACTCGTTCCACTCCAACGGCGTGCTGGGGATCGATCTCTTCACAGCAGGCAACGGTGCCGGGCGTTCGCTCAACGACGCTTCGGACCTCGACACGGGCGGCAACGGGCAACAGAACTTCCCGGTGCTGACCACAGCAACACTCACCGGCATCAGCCTGCACGTTACCGGAACATTGCAATCACTCGCATCACAGGACTATGTGGTCGAGGTGTTCGCGTCGGCGACGTGTGATGCCACGGGGTACGGCCAAGGAGAGCGGTTCCTCGGGTCCGCGATTGTTACGTCCAATGCTTTGGGCATCGCTCCAATCGACACTACACTCGCCGTCTCGGGTTTGACACCCGGCCTTTTCATCACCGTCACCGCAACCCGCGTCGCCACGGGCGACACCTCCGAGTTCTCCGTATGCACACCGTTGGTCGCCGGGACGTGCGCCGCGGACTGGAATGACTCCGGCACTGTCGATTCGCAGGACTTCTTTGACTTCCTGGCCGCGTTCTTCACTGGAATCGCCGATTTCAACACCGACGGCCAGACCAACTCACAGGACTTCTTCGACTTCCTGGCGTCGTTCTTCGCGGGGTGCTAGCGCAACACCGGTCGCTCGGTGGCCTCATCGCGCGTTCGTGAATCGAAACACGGCATGTCTGCTCTTGCTATCCACTCTGACAGAAAGCCCCATCGTCATGCAACTCCGAGACATTTCATTGCTCCTTGCGGGATTGTGCTTGGCTCCGGGAATCGCCGTGGCCCAAGATGTGACCTTGCGAGTACTCGTGCCCTATGACGGAGCGGTGTTCCCCGCCGCCAGGCCCGCGCTGCACAACGGCACGTTCAGCGTCTACGGCGTGCAACGTAGCCCATCGCGCGACGGCATCTTCATGGGCCAGTTGAGCGATGCCCCGCCGCCGGGAGGCGTGCCCGTCGTCAGCATCGCGGGCTCCGGCGACGTAGTCCCCAACAACCCAACCCGGACGTTTGTTCGCTACGGACAGCCCAGCGTGTGGAACGGGACGGCCTACTTCACCGGCGGCGGAACGACGAATATCAACGACGGTACGTATGGCGGGCGTCTCGACGAGTCTCCGCTGAGCGTCGCCGCCGATCGGCTCGCGGGCGAGCCGTGGATGATTGATCCCGTGGCGGGGGAAGCCGGGCTTGCGTATATCCACGCCGGTGTCTACGTCGGCACGGGTGCCGGCATGAGCCTGTTCTCCTACGACCATCATCGCGTCCCGATCCTTGACTACAACCAAACGATGCCCGGCGGCGGACAGATGCAGAGCACGAACATCAGCACCGGCGACGGCTGGATCTCCCAAGGCGGCGGGACCGTCGCATTCGCCGTTCGCTGCAATACACCCGCGGGTTCAAGGTCCGGTGTGTACGCATGGGACGTGGCATCGGGCGTGACGAGCCTGGTCGCGCACTGGAACACGCCGATCCCCGGCGACGGCCGTCTCATGCTCCACGCGACTGGAGTCGATACGGACGGCCAGCGTGTTTCTTTCGTGGCCGCGAACGGGAACCCGGTATTTAGCGGTGTGCAGGCAGTCTGCGTCGCCGACCGTCAGGGGGGCGGGCTTGTGGCGATCGCGCGGACGGGGCAGCCCGTGCCGGGAGTGCCGGGTTCCACATGGCGACAGTTCGTGCTCACCGCGGTTGATGGGAACCTCGTGTACGTCCAGGGGGTCTACGCCGTCGGTAGCAGTGAGCGATTTGGGATGTTCGCCCACGACTTATCGACCGGCGTGTTGTTCGCCGTGATGCGACCGGGGCAGGTCATCGGCGGGCACGAGATATTGGCGGCATGGTTCGTGCCCCAAGGTGTCGAAGGACCTGTGGCGGTCGCCGAGTGCGAATACGTGACGCCCGATGCACCGCTGATCGCAAAGTACATGCTTGTGTCGGCGCGAATCGGCACCCCCTGCCCCGCCGATTTCAACGACGACGGCGTGTTGAACTCTGCCGACTTCTTAGTGTTCATCACGGCATTATTCACGAATCTGCCCGCATCCGACTTCAACGCCGACGACTCAATCAACTCGCAAGATTTCTTTGACTTTCTCGGCGCGTTCTTTACAGGGTGTTAGTGGAGGTTGATGGTGCAGACGGGCACAGTCGAACAACTTGCATGAACAGGACGCTTGATATGAACATCGTATGTCATAAATGGTCGGATCTTCGTGGTAACGCGGCCGTTGAATCGCACGCGCGTGTGCGTAGCCTGACCGGCGGGCGAGCACGGATAGGCGGCGCGTTGCTCTGCGTGCTTGGAACGGCCGCGTCGCTTCACGCTCAATCTGTGGACCTGCGCGTGCTGATTCCGAGAACGGCAGATTTCTGGGCCAGCAGCCGCCGGCCCGCGCTGCACAACGGCGTGTACGCCAGCCTGGGCGTGCGCATCTCGGATTCTCTCAACGTGTTGTTCGGCGGTCGGCTGACCGATCCCCCGGTGTCGCCGGGCGGGGTGCCGCATTTCATCATCCAGGACGGGGAGCCGATCCCCAACAACCCGGGACAGGGCTTCGATTTCCTGCGGTTCCCGACGGTGTGGAACGACACCGCGTACTTCGCCGGTGCCGCGGGGGTGCCCTCGCCCAGCAACGGTCTGTACGCTCGCTCCATCGACGGCGGCCCGGTGCAGGTCGTGTCCGACACGCTCAACGGGCTCGGCCCGTGGATCGAGAACCCCTTTGCCGGTACCGAGGGGATCGCGTATGTCAGTCCGTTCGCATCGACCGGGAGTGGTGCGGGCATCAGCCTGTACACGTACGACCAGCAGTGGATCCCAATCGCTGAGTACGGCCAGGTCATGCCCGATGGGTCGCAGCTGCAATCGACGCTCGGCAGCTCGGTCGGTATCGGCGGCGGCAAAGTCGCCTTCAGCGCCCGCGTCGATACCGTCAGCGGCACCGGGTGGGGCGCGTACATCTACGACATTGAGATGGGACTGACGAGCCTTCTCGCCAACTCCAGCATGCCCATCCCCGGCGACGGACGGCTGATGACCTTCATCTCGAGTGTCGATACCGACGGGCAGCAGGTCGTGTTCGGCGCAGCGAACGGCCACCCCGTCTTCGGCGGGATCGTCACCGTCTGTGTTGCCAACGCCGATGGATCGGACCTGCGCGTCATCGCCCGCAGTGGTGATCCATACCCCGGAGTGCCGGGACGCACGTTCTGTTCCTTTGGAAGCCTCGCGGTGGATCAGGGCGTCGTGTACTTCCAGGGCTCGTATCTCGACGGTGCGATCGAGCGACTCGGGCTCTTTGTGCATGTCAACGGCGTCACGCTCCCCGTCGTCGTCTATCCGACGATCGTCGGCGGCGCGAGCGGGCACGATGCCTGGTTCGACCCTCGCGGCGTGGACGGGCACGACGTCGTGCTTGTACTCCAACTCCCGACGAACGTGATGGGGGTGTCGGAGTACACGTTGGTGCATGCGCATGTGAATGTGCCCACACTGTGCGCCGCTGACTTCAACGCCGATGGGGTTGCAGATTCACAGGACTATTTCGACTTCCTCGTCGCTTTTTTTCCCGCCGTCCCCGCCGCCGACGTCAATGCGGACGGCGTCGTTAACTCCCAGGATTTTTTCGACTTTGCTTCCTTGTACTTTGCCGGCTGTTAGATAACAACCAAACTGCATTCCTCCACCGCAGCCCGTTGCGTTTGTGAACACAGCATTTGGTGCGGTGCCGATCCAGATCCGGGCACCGGGCTGGTCGGATTGGAGGGAATACACGAGGATGGACGCACGGTCGTAATGACACCTCTCGCTGAAGCCGAGCGGGCGCACGGGATATCGCTACGAGTCCCACGCAAACAAAGACCCAGGGGCTTGCGCGGCGGCGGCAGACGTCCGTACAAACTGTGCCGCACTCGGGGCTTTTGCCGGGTTCGATCGGATACCCGCATTTCGTGCATTGTCCTTCTGGGGTTGATCGTGTGTTGCGAAGGTACTCCATTCATTGAGCATACTCCACGTGGCCGTTCCGTGGGGGGAAATCTGTCGCGTGTGGGCAGGGTCAACCATCGAGGAGTGTTCGGAATACAAGCGTGGGTCGAGCGGGCTAATGGCTACCGAGGCACGACCTAGTTCCGTGCGTCGCCGAGTGTGTTCATTGCCGTGCGTCCTCGCCAACGGTGCCATGCTTCTCGTATCATCGCTTTGCTCACGAACTCGGCGCCGCACTCGGGGCAGCGGATGTCGTAAGGGGCGGCAATCGAATCGAGCGGGTAGCGGCATCGTGTGCCGAGTGTGTCGTCGTGGCGGAGCAGGACGCGCTCGGTGCGTGAGCGGACGCGGTGTGCCCACACCGCCGAGCCGAACATCGGAGCGAGGCAGACAACGAAGGCGATGGGCGATAGCCGCGGGCTTGCAAGGGTACTCACGACGATGAATGGCCCGATGAGAAAGAGCAAGAACGAACAGAAAAGCACGATCCCTACCGCGCGTTCGGTGCTGGTCCGTACAACGATCGGGGAGCGCGCGGGGTGTTTGGGCATCGCTACTCCATCGGGGATACCACCTGGGCGTTGCTATGGCACGAGCCAATATACCAAGGTTCCGAATCCGATCAAAGCAAGGATGATAATCGCAACGATCACCGCGAAACAACCCCGTTCAATGAGGCGTGATTCGGATGCGTGCTGGCGTTGCGTCGCGCGACGCTCGCTCAGCGGCGGCAAACCACAATCATGCAATCGCTTCGATACAGCCGACGTGGCGCGACCTCGCTGGACCTGGGTCACGATCGAGCGTGGCAGGGCGGAGAGGATCTGCTGGTGGACGAAACCGTGACGCCGCTTGAAGCGGTGGATGCAGTCGTCGGCGGCGGCATCGGTGGAATCGGACAGGAAATACCATCGGCCCGCCTCGGTGAGGTCGCCCATTCGGAGGCTGAGCCGTGCGATGCGCTCGCAGGTTTCCGGGTCGTAGTCGGTCGTGACGACGTAGGAGGCGAGGCGGGAGCGGGCGGAGCCGAGGTCGCCAGCCCGTTCGTCGGCGTCGGCTCGGGTGTGGGCGCTCAACGTGGTCCCCATGTATTCATCTTTATAGGAAACCTGGCGGGTGGGGCGTCCAAACTCCAGTTCAGAACCCTTCGAGTCCTCATGTCTGCAACACCCCCGTCTTGAACTCTACCGAGTAATCCCACCCCTGCGCCGCGGCGTCGAGGGCCGCGATGAGTTCCTCGCGCGTGCGGTGCGGCTCGATGATGCGGTCCACCCAGCCGCGAGCGGCGGCGTGGCGGATGTCGGCCTGCTCGGTGTACCCGGCGTGGATCGCGCTATAGATCGCCTTGTGCGTGGCTTCGTCGATCGCTTCGCCTTTGCGTTTGCGGCTGGCTTCTTCGATGGTCGTGAGGACGCCGGTCGCCTGGTTCGCGCCCATCACGGCACACTTCGAGCACGGCCACGCGAAGCTGATGAACTGATCGAACGCCCGCCCGCACATCGCGTAGTTGCCGGCGCCGTAGGAACCGCCGGTGATGACGACAATCTTGGGGACGACGCAGTTCGCCATCGCGTTGACCATCTTCGCCCCGGCGCGGATGATGCCCGTCTGCTCGGAGTCGCGGCCGACCATGAAGCCGGTGGTGTCGTGCAGGAAGATGAGGGGGATCTTGCGCTGGTTGCAATCCATGATGAAGCGCGCGGCTTTGTCGGCGGAGTCGTCGTAGATGACGCCGGGCATCTGGACGGCTTTTGTCGGCCCCGTGGAGCCGCCGGGCATGGTGCGGTGCACGAGTTTCTTCTGATTGGCGACGATGCCGCACGCGTGGCCGCCGATCTTGGCGTAGCCGCAGACGATGGATTGGCCGTAGTCGGCTTTGTACTCGTCCCAGTCGGGGGCGAGCGAGGTGTGGCCGTCGGCGTTGGGTTCGCCGCGGGCGTCGACGAGGCAGGCGATGATGTGCTCGACGTCGTATTGGGCGCCGGGTTTGTCGGTGAAGACGTCGTAAAGGGACTGAGCTTCTTTGCAAGGAGTCGCGGCTCGGCCCTTAGCCTTGCGGAAACGCGTGACTGCATCGATGAGAACTGACATAGCCGACTCGGCTTCTTCAGCTCGTACAGCGTCAGGCGTGCCCGCCGCGTTCGATGTCGCACGCTCCACAACCACCTTTGGCACATACGCGGTCATTTCTATAGCGTCACGCTCTCCGTACTTCTCGAAGAGATTGCGAAGCCGCCGAATACACGCCTCATCATCCTTTTCCTTGAAATCAATCGTCCCCGAGATGCTCGCGTGCATCGTCGCGCCGCCGAGTTCTTCGTCGGTCACCTGCTGCCCGATCGCGGCTTTCACCAGCGCCGGCCCCGCGAGGTACAGCCCCGACCCCTCCGTCATGAGCAACGTGTCGCAGAGCACGGGCAGGTACCCGCCACCGGCGACGCAGAAGCCCATGATCGCCGCGATCTGCGGGATCCCCGCCGCGGAGATCACGGCGTTGTTGCGGAAAATCCGCCCGAAGTCGTCGGTGTCAGGGAAGACATCCTCCTGCATCGGCAGGAAGACGCCGGCGGAATCGACGAGGTAGATCAGCGGCAGGCGGGCCATCATCGCGATGGTCTGGGCGCGGATGATCTTCTTGCACGTCATCGGGAAGAACGCGCCGGCTTTGACGGTGGCGTCGTTGGCGATGATCATGCAGCGCCGGCCACCCACCACGCCGATGCCGGTGACGACGCCGGCCGCCGGTGCTCCGCCGTGTTCCTTATACATCTCATACGCGGCCCAGAGGCCGAGTTCTTGGAAGATCGTGCCGGGGTCGATGAGTTTGGCGACGCGTTCGCGTGCGGTAAGGCGGCCCTTTTCATGCTGGCGCTCGATGGCTTTGGGGCCGCCGCCGAGCCGGATGGTGGCTTCGATAGATTGGTAGGAGGTATTGAGGTCGCGGAGGGAGTGGGTGATAGTTGGTGTTATGGACATACAGGAGCCTTTTATGAAAAGAGTGACGGAGGGTAGCGTGGAAAAGCCGCGAGCCGGATGCCGGGCGGAATGCGGTGGAGGTAGGGGAACGCAAAGCCAAAGGTGTGATTCCGAACAACCCGGCGCGGAGTCAGCGGTATAACGTTCGGAGCGAGAGATCCGATACATAGAACAGACACAGCGGACTGGAGACCGGCCTTGACCGATGCGATTGTGATCAAGGGAGTGACGAAGACGTTCGGGCCGAAGGTGGCGGTGGACGACCTGGAGATGCGCGTGCCGACGGGCCGGCTGTGCGGATTTATCGGTCGCAACGGCGCGGGCAAGACGACGACGATCCGGATGGTGATGTCGATTATTTTTCCGGATCGTGGGGAGTTGTCGGTGCTGGGCAAGGCCAGCGCGATCGAGAGCAAGGATCGGATCGGGTACCTGCCGGAGGAGCGCGGGCTGTACCGAAAGATGAAGGTGGTGCCGTTCCTGACGTACATGGCGCGACTGAAGGGCGTGGATGCCACCCCGGCCAAGCAGCGGTCGCGCGAATGGCTCGACCGGCTGGAACTCGGACAATGGGGGATGAAGCGGTGCGAGGAACTGAGCAAGGGGATGCAGCAGAAGGTGCAGTTCATTTCGTCGGTGATCCACGATCCGGAACTGATTATTCTGGATGAGCCGTTCAGCGGGCTTGATCCGGTGAACCTGGCGTTGCTGCGTGACCTGATCAAAGAGCAGCACCAAGCGGGGAAGACGATTATTTTTTCGACGCATGTGATGCACACCGCCGAGCAGATGTGCGATCACTTGTTCATGATCAACATGGGCAAGAAGGTACTCGATGCGTCGCTGGCGGATATTCGAGTGCGGTACGACCCCAGGACGATGGTGGTGGAGCCGACGGAGGACGATGAGCAAGCGTGGGGCGCGCTGCGTGAGATCGGCGGGGTTCACCGCTTCGTACGCACGAGTGAGGGGTACGAGATGTCGCTGGAAGACCGGACAGACCCGGCGGCGATCATGCCGGCGGTGCTGGCGATCGGCGCGGTGCGGCGAATCGAAATGAAACGCCCGCGGCTGGAAGATATTTTCAGAGAACTGGCCGGGGATGCGCCGGACGAAGACGGGATCTCGGCGTCGTCGGGTTTGAATGGAGCGGGGTCCGGCAGGGGGGGCGGCGCGGGGTCACGGATCGGGCAGGACTAGCAGCCCGTTGAAGAACCCGCGCAACCGCCGGGCCGCCATGATGGTACAACATGGCGGCGGGCAGAGGCGGCGGGGGCGGTGGCGGAGATCGTGCGATGGCGTTGGGCAAGCGGGATGGCGAGCGTCAGGATG
>JBGSIF010000111.1:0-13253 GCA_041742635.1 Phycisphaerales bacterium | reverse complement strand
CACCGGGCGCGATCTTCGTCGCCGACACGTTCGGCGGCGCAGGTTCCTTCCGCGCCGCCGCCCAGAGACGTGTCATCGTCCCGGATCAAACTCCCGACGCCGCTCCACCCCTCCGCGTCCACTGTACCTGGCAACAAGGCGCAGCCGGCCCCTTCTCCGCCCGCATCCGCTGCGCCCTGCACTTCCGAGTCGAAGTCGCCGGTGAGATCATCCTCGAACTGACCGACGCCTTCGTCTATCACTGGCGTCTCTGGAGCGTCCCCGAACTCGCCGACGCTCTCCTCGACGCAGGCTTCACCGCGACCGACGTCTACACCGACCTCGAAGCCCCGCCGATCAACCCCGCCGCCGCTTCACCTGCCCACGCCGACGCCTTCACCGCTTGCATCGTCGCGCGAACATGAAACACTGGACCGATCTCTCCGTCCCGTCTTCCCGCTCCTCTCGCCTACCCTCTTTCGATGCCGCTACGCCTTTCACTCCCCGTCCTCCCGTCCACGCCCGACGGGCCGCTGTCTACCCACGACGCCAAGGAAAAATGCGGTGTCATCGGCGTCTGGGGCGCGCCGCACGCCGCCTCGCTCGTCTATACCGGCACCTACGCGCAGCAGCACCGCGGGCAGGAGTCCGCCGGCATCGCCGTCTCCGACCGCGAACGACTCATCGGCGTCACCGGCATGGGCCTCGTCGCCGAGGTCTTCGACGCCCGAACACTCGAACATCTCCAAAAGCACGCCTCCGGCGGCGCGATCGCCCACAACCGCTACTCCACCGCCGGCGGTTCCATGGCCTGCAATGCACAGCCCCTCATCGAGTCCTACATCGGCGGGCAAGTCGCCGTCGCTCACAACGGCAACCTTATCAACGCCGACCTCCTCCGCCACAAGTTCGAGCAGCGCGGCCACCTCTTCCACACCACCAGCGACACCGAAGTCATCATCCACCTGCTCGCTTCCCCCGAACAACAACACGCCGTCGATCCCCTCGCCGCCACACTCCGCCACCTCCAAGGCGCCTTCAGCCTCGTTTTCCTGTTTCCAAACCGTATCGAGGCCTGCCGCGACCCCTGGGGCTGGCGTCCGCTCGTACTGGGCCGTCTCCCCTCAGGGCATCATGTCGTCGCCAGCGAATCCGTCGCCCTCGATGTCATCGGAGCCACCGTCATCCGCGAAATCGAGCCCGGCGAGATTGTCACGCTCACCGACCAAGGTGTGTCTTCTCGCCGCTTCGCCGACCCCGCGCCCCGACTTGCTCAGTGCGTCTTCGAGCACGTCTATTTCGCCAATCCCGCCAGTACGATCTTCGGCCAGAACGTCCAACTCGTCCGCGAAGCCCTCGGCGCGGCGTTGGCAGACGAAGCCCCCATCGATGCCGACTTCGTCATGCCCATGCCCGACTCCGGCCGCTCCGCCGCCGCTGGCTACGCTGTCGCCGCCAACCTTCCCTACCGCGAGGGCATCGTTCCCAACCGCTACGTCGGCCGAACCTTTATCAAGCCCACCCCTGAGGCCCGCTCGCACGCGGTGCGACTAAAACTCAACGTCATCCGCGATGTCGTCGCCAGCAAGCGGGTTATCGTCGTGGACGACTCGATCGTTCGCGGCACCACGACCCGCGAAAAAATGCAGCAACTCCGCGCCGCCGGTGCCAAGGAAATTCACCTGCGTATCTCCTGCCCGCCCATTAAGCACCCATGCTACTTCGGCGTCGATTTCGCCACCCGCGACCAACTGATCGCGCACACCCGCTCCGTCGATGAAATCCGCGACTTCCTCGCCGTCGATTCACTCCACTACCTCTCGATCGACGGCCTCCTCTCCTGCGTCAACCGCCACCGCGATTCGTACTGCACCGCCTGCTACAGCGGCGACTACCGCCTCGACCCGGACCACCCCGTCTCCGAAGAAGTCGCCGGATCCCAACTCCGCATCTTCGGCTGATCCCCGCTCCCAATCCTCGTGTATTTCCGAGCGTAGCAACTCCTCCGCTCCATCGCGCACATGTGGGACGACTACCTCCGTCGCGCCATGTTCCGCCGCGCTGTCATGTCGGGCGTCTCCATCGTCCTGCATTGGCCTCGCACCTCCGACTTCCAGGACACGCCACGTAGACCGCCCTCCTCACCCATCCATCGCAATGCCGTTCACCACCTCCTGCACTTCATGCATCTGCTCGATCACTCGCTCCGCACCTGCCTGCATCAGCATGTTCCCGTGCGCGGCCACGCCAGGCTCCCCCGCGTGCGTTCCTACGAACCCCCACACACGCATCCCAGCCGCCGCCCCGGCTCGTACCCCCACCACCGAATCCTCGATCACCACGCACGCCCCCGCCTCCACACCGAGTTCGCGCGCCGCGTGCTCATACACCGCCGGCTCCGGCTTAGGCCGCCCCAGGGCATCCCCGCTGTAATGATGCGGCGCAAACCACCTCTCCAGCCCCGACAACCTCAACTTGAACACCAGTTCCTCTAGCGGGCTGTTCGACGCGGTCGCCATCCGCACGCCGCCGTCTCGGAGCATCCCCAGCACCTCCACCACCCCCTCCAGCGGCGACAGCCCCTCTCTTGCGATCGCTCGCATAAACGCCCCAGACGCTTGCTCAACCAGTGCCTTCCGCAGGTCCAGCCCCGTCGCTTCCAGCAGTCGCTCCCCCACCCCGCGCGGGTTCAGCCCTGTGAACATCGCCCGGCATTCCGCATCTGACATGACCACCCCATGTTCCGCGAACACAGCGCTGAGCATCCGGTTCGCCAGCGGCTCCGTGTCCACAAGCACCCCGTCGCAATCAAACAACACCGCGCGAACACGCTGCTTCATCGTTCACCGTAGGTCGATAGGTGTGAACAGATTGGTTCAATGCACTATGCGTGCCGGGCGTTGCGCTCGCTAGTTGTGTGATGGAATCCGAGGGGTCGGATACTCGTTCATCACGCTGCCGTACGATGCTTTCTCGCTTCGAACCCCGAGTGCCGAGTACCTAACGCCTAACTCATCGCCCGGCATCGGTGATCGTTTCTGCGACTCGAACGCATTGTCTGCGTGACATATTGATGTTCTGGAATGGCGGTCAATCGCAAAATATTGCTGATTATTTTTTCCTCTCGCGACGCGGACATGATCACAACCGATAGTGGTCCGCTGGCCTGGAATACGACCTCTCGTGCAGCACGGCTCAATCGAAGCCCTGAGCCGGCTCCGTTGGTTTTCTGTACATTTTTCCTCCTTCAGAAACTCGCTCGCCGTGCCCGATACAAACTTGCGCATACAAGTTATGTATCGGAGTACACCCATGTCTACGCTCTTCGCTCCCACCCCCGTTCGCACCCCCGCGGCTTCCTCCCCCCCTCCGCCCAGCGATCAATCTTCCTTCACGCGCGAGCAGATCCTCGACGGCATCCTCGCCCTCAACCAGTCGGCCCCCGTCGATTTCCTTGCCTCCTTCTCAGACCGCGCCCTGCGCCTCTACATGGAACACCTCCAGGCCGCCGCTGTTCCCCGTGGCCGCAACGCCCGCTGGGTCCGCCCCAACGACACCCGCGCTATCTCCATGCACGAACCCGTCGACTAAACCGCTTGCGCCTGCTTATCTCCTTTCCAAACTACAAAGAAGCCGCGGGCTTACCCGCGGCTTCTTTCGTTTTCGTTCCGCTCCACGCACCGATCAGAAGTTGAAGATCGTGTCCAGCACCCGCGGCACAAACCCCTTCTTGCTCGCGTCCTTCACTTCTCCGCTGTTCCGTACCGTCATCGACAAGTTCGCCAACTGCGTCGATTGAATCGTGTTCTGCGTGGTGATGTCCTCCGGCCGGCACACCCCCGACAGCACCAGCACCGTCTCTTCACTATTCGACGTGAACTCCTTCTTCGCTTCGAGCACCAGCGTCCCGTTCGGTTTCACCTCCAGCACCGTCGCCGTGATTCGAGCGGTGAACCGGTCTTTCCGTTCGTACTGGCCATCCCCCTTGAACTCGTTCTTGGACGACACGTCCAGGTTCGCCGTCGCCTGCGAATCCCCGTTGCGCAGTTGCAGTTCCAGCAGGTTCCGCAGGCTCGGGAACCGGGCCAGTTCCGCCTCGATCGAATAGTCTTTCTTCGTGTCCAACGACTGCTCGTGCTTCTGCAGGCTGGACTCGTTAATAACAATCTCGATCAGGTCATTCTTTGCAAATGTCTTTGGCGGCGGCGGTGTCACCGCAAACAGACTCACCCCCGACAACGCCGCCGAATCCGCCGCCGGTGCCGTCCCGTTCACCCGGAGCGGCGTGTCTACCTTCCGCTCGTTCAAACTCTGCGCAGCCGCGGCAGATACACCCACGATCCCGATCCCCGCCGCCATCGCACACGCTTTCATCACATGCCGCATTGTAATGTTCCTTTCCTCTTCGATACATCTCATTCCACCCGGCCCGAACCGCCCATCGTCATCACCGCCAGCCCGCGCCCGTTCACGCGGGCCGAGAACGACTTCTTCGACCCTTCGATTTGAAACTCGATTACTTCGCCATCACGCCCATCCGCCATCGCCCGCGCCCGCATCGCCTTCAGCGTCACCGTCCCGCTCAGGCAGTGTACCTCTACCTTGTCGCCCTTCTTCACCAGCACCGGCTGCTCGATCATCCCCCGTGTCACCACCTGCCCAACCCCGATCCGTTGCCTCGATACTGTTCCCACCGCTTCTTCCATCGTCACGCCCACCAGCGCGCTCGCCGGCACCCACGCCTCACCGCGGCTGAGCATCGACTCGTCGATCTCCCCACGCCGTTCGATCGTCCGTGCCGCTGTCACTCGTGCGCGGCGTACCAGCACCCGCACCGACATATGTTCATTCACCACCACCCGCTCGCCATCATAAATATACACCCTCAGCGGCAGCACCTCGTTCGCAGACCCCGCCGCGGGCTGCACGTCCACTCGCCTCGTCCCCACGGGCTGCGCGAGCAACCCCGTGTCCTTCGCCTCGAATCCGATCCGCACATCGTCCACATCGACATTCAAGTGCCCCGCCACCGCCATCGCAACCGACTGCCGCACCGTCGCCGGACCACTGAAAACTACCTCGGTCGGCTCATTCTTAGTATTGCTATGAGTCGCCCCATCTTCGGCCCGCAAGTGTATCTTTGTCGCTACTCTCCCTTGCTCGCCGCTCATCCGCACCGCGCATACCGAGCCGCGCAGCGTCGTCCGGCCAAGATTCACCTTCCCCTCCTCCAGCACACTTCTTAGTTCCTGCACCGAAACTGATACCCATTCCCCCTCCCGGCTTCCTTTCAGTTCGTTCGCTTTCTTCGCGACTACCAACGTCCCCACCGTCCCGCTCTCATCACCGCTCACCAACGCAATATCCGCCACCGTCAGCGCACGCCCCTCCGGCATGTTCGCGGTGCCACGCATCGTGATCACCGTTTGCCCATACGCCGGCACCGCCGTCATCAGCACGCACGCAATCCATCCTGCCATTCCGCGTTTCATCGCATACTCCTTGCATCACCGCCCGTGCTCCGCACAAGCCTCAAATATATATTCATATCGCCTAACGTCTAAACCTAGTACCTATCTACCACTGGACTTACCGCCGTAGGTTTGCCACAGTCCGCAGCGATTCATCCGCCGCTCGGATCGTCTGCGAGTTCATCTCGAACGCGCGCTGCGTGCGGATCAACTCGATCAACTCCCGCGTCGGGTCCACGTTGGATGATTCGTACACCCCTTGCAGCAACTGCCCGAAGTTCTCCGTCCCCGGCACGCCAGTAATCGGCGGCCCCGAAGCCGCTGTTTCCGCGAACAAGTTCTCCCCGATCTGCTTCAGCCCCGCCGGGTTCACGAACACCGCCACCGTGATATCCCCCACCTCCTGTGGCTCCGCCTGACCTTGTATCGTCGCCGTCACTCGCCCGTTCTGATCAATCCTGACATTCGTCGCGTTCTCCGGCACCGTAATGTCGTCAAACAACTTCCGCCCCGTGTCCGTCGTGAGTACCAACTGTCGCTCATTATTAAGTGTAAACTGCCCGTCCCGCGTGTACGCCTCCCCGCCGTTCCCGAGCGACTCTTGCACATTCACCCGGAAGAACCCGTGCCCGCTGATCGCCACGTCATACGGCCTGTCCGACCGCACCGGCGACCCCTCCGCAAAGTCTAACTGCGTCCCCGCCACCTTCACCCCAAGCCCCACATACTGCCCCGTCGGCGTCCGCTGTCCCGTCGCGTTCTCTATGCCGGGCTGCGTCTTCTCTACATAAAGCAAATCTTGGAAGTTCACCCGGCTCGACTTGAACCCCGCCGTGTTTACGTTCGCGAGGTTGTTCGCCGTCACATCCAACGATGTGTTCAGTGCCGACAGTGCCGACGCGCCCGAATGAAGTGATGTGATCGACATGCTGTTCCTTCTATATCCGCCACCGCAGAGCAAATCCCCGGCTTGTACACCATCCCCCTAGTCCACATCCCCAACACCCCGATCTCCAGCCGCCACTGATCATCTATTACTACGACACTCGTCCCAACGTATTAATCGCTCGCCCCATCAACTCGTCCTGCAACTGCATCATCCGTGCGTTGCTCGATACCGCGCTCCCGGCGTTCGTCACCCCCATGATCGCCTGCACCGGGTCCACCCCAGATTGTTCGAGCGCGCCCCCAACGACCTCCGCGTCACCCGACGCTTCCATCCGGTTCGCCTGCCCCGCCGTCGGCTCGAACAGGTTGTCCCCAAGTTTTTTCAGCGACCACGCATCAGGCACCGTGCTCACCTGCATCTTCGCCACCGCTCGCCCGCCCTGTGTGATCGTGCCGTCTCGGTTGATCGCCAGGGCACCTGCACGCCGATCGACGTTGATCGTCCGTCCGGATTCATCCAACACCGCCAGCCCCGTCGCCGACCCCACCAGCCGTCCGTTCTCGTTCAGCGTGAACCTTCCGTCGCGTGTCAGCCGCACGCGCTGTTCTCCTCCGCTCCCCTCCGCTTGCATCACGAAGAACCCACTCCCGCGAATCGCGGCGTCCAGCGGGTTTCCCGTCGTCTCCAGTTCCCCTTGCTTCTGTGATACCCGGTTGCGTCCCAGCAGTGTCCCCGCGCCCAGCCGTTCCAACAACGCATTCGAAGGCAGACTCATCAACCCATCCTCGATCCGCACCGCGTCGCGCTGCATCACGAACGCCGAATCGGGCTTGAACCCTACCGTCCCCACGTTCGCAAGGTTGTTCGCCATCACGTCCTGCCGGTACATGTTCGTTACCACGCCCGACGCCGAGATATTCAGTCCGTAGTTCATCGTGCGCCCTCCGCGCCCGCACCCGGCTCGGAATAACCCGCCGACGCATCATCAGCCACCCCAGTCCCCGGCGTCCCCAAGACACCGCGCCCCATCTCCGCTACCGCCAGCATCCATGCCCGCCGCACGACCCACTCCCCAATCGTCTCCCCGTCCCCTCTCCACTGCGGCACAGGATTCCCGCCTGTTCCCCTTCCCTGCAACGGCTCCTCACAGCGCGCGGCGTCCTCCTTACGTTCCACAGTGTTTGCCTTGGCATCTGGATCGGTCATCTCGTTCCACACTCGCATCATGCGCCTGCTCCGGCTCTCCCCCTCCGTACCGTCCGACGCAAGGCTCCGCCTGCGCTGCTCCGCACGCAAGGCTTCTAGCCCAGCGTGCCATGCCGCCGCCCGTGGTGCTCCGCCCACACGCGGCTACCCACCCTCGCGGTGTTCATACCACAAATGCCGTGCCAATCACATCAGCCCCGCTACCCACCCAATCAGTACCATCGCCGCGCAAGCATCACCACCCACGCGCAACGATCACCGCGCAACTCCTACCTGACCTCAACTCCCAAGTCTCAAATCCCATCCCACTCACGGGCACCCCACCGGCTCGCCTAAAAAACACGCCAGAAACTCAAAGAAGTCCTGGCTGTTCACAAACAGATCGCAGTTGTAATCCCCGCGGTCGTCAAACAATGCCTCTAAAAAATCAAAGTAATCCTGGCTGTTGAGCGACGCATCCCCGTTCCAGTTACACGCACACATCGGCCGCGGCAGGCACGCCGTCACCTCGCACATCGTCGAATCACCCAAATATCGTCCGCCCGCCGCTGCACACGCCGCCGGCAGCATCACCTCACACCCGCATCGCCCCATGCAGCACGCCCCCGTCGGCGGCTGCGGACACAGCCCCGGCGCGCACATCACCCCATCGCCCTGATACACCCCCCCGATCTCACGACAGCACCCCCGACTCGTGAACTCGCACGCCCCGCTTGGCAAACAGCACGCCCCCACCGGATCGCCGACATTCAACCGCAGTTCCATCTCGAACACCCCCGTCGCCATCGGCGCGATCACGCGTGTCCATTGATACCCGCCCGAAAAGTCCCCCGGCCCGAACGGCAACCCCAAGTTCATCAAGTTATCAATATCCATATCCGCGAGCGACGCCCGCAGTGCGGAAAACGACGACACCCCATACGCATTCGCCCCCCAAGCCTCGTACTCCGCGAACACCGCTCCGTCCGTCAGCCGCATTACCTGCGGGCACATTCCCGCCGCCGCTGAGTCACTACCGGCCGACATCGCAAGGTCAAAGTCCGCGTAACTGAACACCGCGAGCATCAGCGGGGTCGCGCTCGTGTTCGTGATCCGCATCGTCTCATGTACCCGTGCCGCGTTCGTCCCCGCGCCCTGAACCACGTACGTCAGTTCCGCCGTGAACCGCGGATACGTCCATGTCGTCACCGCCATATTCCCCGTCACCGTCGTCCCCACCGCGTTGGCAAACGCGAACTCGCGCGTGTCCGTCCCGTTGATCCGATACCACCACCAGTTCTGGAACATATTGTCCGGCCCCGTCGTCCCCGCGCCCCGGAAGTTCGCCCCCGGTGCGCCCGTTCCCGTCGGCCCGGTTGACCCAGACGGGCTGTTCCCCTGTGTAAACACCGCGTCCCCGTTGCTGATCGTGAACCCCGTCCCTGGCTGCGCGAAGGCGTTCCCACCGATGATCAAACCCACCATCGACGCCGCCACCGCGTCGAGCCGTGCCCACGTGTTCGTGATGCTCATCGTGAACCTCCTGCCGTGGAATCGCCCTGGATCTCGCGCGCCGATCGCGCCGGCGAATCGTCGTGGCCCGGCGCGCTCAAACACGGCCCTTCAACGCAACTCCATTACAGCACGGTTATCGCGTGACTGCAAGCCCCATTCTCGTTTCTCGACCCCTTTTCGACCCTATTCACGCTTTTTCGCCCCTCAAGGCTCCCCGAGCGCCCAATCGGCGCTGGTCGCTTGGTTCGACCACCGGCGCATGTCGTCGAGTTCGCGTACGCCCAGCGTCTCGGCGTGCCCGTCGATCGTCGCCACCACCGCCCGCTCCTCATGCCGGGGGTGGAGAAACCCCATCGCTTCGGGCGGCTCGTCCGCATCAAACAGTCCGGATATCGTCCACCGCCGACCTGTTAAACTCGGCGAACTCACATCATAAAAACCGTCCACGGGCTCCAATCCATCCGGATCGACCCCGCGTGCCGACGCGAACACGATCAATGAACCGGGTTGCCGTGCCTCGTCGAGCCTCGTGATGTAGAACGAACCCCACATATTCAACGCGGCTTGGTTGAATCCATACCCCGGCGACGCTTTCCCCCCCACAAAGTCAGCGTTCAAACCCAAACTCGGGGACAAACTGATGATGTACTGGTAATCCGCCCGTTCCCGATACCGATTCAGGAGGTTCTGGTCCTTGTACAACCCGGCGAAGTCGTAGTTCAGATACGGCGCGAGTCTCCACGGGTACCGCTGCGCCCGCGGCCCGCTGATGAGTTCTCCAACTTCGTCTCGTACCTCGATCTTCGGGCCCGGCGTCGAATAGTTCACCCAACCCGCCGGCACCACCCCGGGCAACACCTTCCCCCGCGAATCGTCTGCGTATGAGTGGTACGCAGGCATGAGTTGTTGTGCCGCCGCCATTTCTCGGACGCGGAAGACGCATCGCCGCGCCTTGGCCATCGCGGGCAAGAGAATTGAAACGAGGACCGCGATGATGGCGATGCAGACGAGGAGTTCGATCAGTGTAAAACCTGATTTGGCAATAGGTTGTGTGCTGGAACTGATGACACGCGATGTTGTCATTGAGGTATTCCGGAAATGAAGATTCTTGCTAGACAAGAAGAATATCGACTTGACCGCACAAAGTTCGACGATATTGTAGTCAGTTGAGATTGAGTCTCAACAAATTCTGAAAGACAATTTCCCTTTGTGAATGGAGCCGTGACCATGAATTGCTCACAAACTGTCCGTAGCCGGGTGTGTTCGATGTCGGCGGCCGCGGTGGTTGCGGGAGCGATGGTGCCGGGGGCTATGGGGCAAACGTCGATCACCGCGGAGTTCGGTTCGCCGACGATAGACCGATGGATGTACGCATTCGGCGGGAACCCCGGGACGAGGCCGGAGGCTTCCACGTTCGGCACGGTGCTGCTGACGGGATTTGATGATCGGGACGCGCAGATCCTGATGGGGTTTGACACATCAGCGCAGGTGACGAGCGGGCTGGGGGTGGGACGGTACCGCGTGACGGCGGCGGAGTTCACGGCGCAAGTATCGCAGCCGGACTATTTCGTGTACGATCCGACGTTTGACGTGCTGCAGAGTTACATCACGCCGAGTGATCCGGTGAACGGGGATCTTGATCCGGGTCGGCCGTTGGAGTTGTACACGGTGGGGTACCGGAATGGGTGGACGCAAGGGACGTATGGGGAGACGTCGCCATATGGCGGTGCGCCGGTAGTGCCGCCGGCAGAGGGGTCGCGGAACTGTTTCGCGGCGGTGTATCAGGATGGCGAAGCGGTGGATGCGTCACGGAACGTGCGTCTGGGGTTCGAGGTGCAGCCGATCGCTATTGGGACGACCTCGGAGGTATCGGCGGGAGAACTCGTGCCGGCGGGGACGGACTTCGTGTTTGCAATCGATGTATCGGCGATGACGACGCAGGCGTACTTGCGGCGAGCGGTGGAGACCGGGCGGCTGAATGTGATGATCGCATCGTTGCACGAGGTGCAGCAGGGGGTGCCGGGATCGCCGACGTTTGCAATGCGTGAGAACCCGCTGGGGACGCCGGGGCGGTTGAGGCTGGTCGTGCAGGTGACCGAAGCGGGGGACTGGAACGCGGACGGGGAAGTGAATAGCCAGGATTTCTTTGACTTCGTGACCGATTTTTTCGCGGTGGAAGCGGATATGAACGCGGACGGGGTGACGAACAGCCAAGACTTCTTTGATTTTCTGACCGCGTTCTTTGGGTAAGGCTGGGCGAATAGAATGAGGAAGCAACCTATGCAAACGGAACAAGCAGAGACGACCGGGGCAAGTGCAATCCCAGTCGCTCAGGTGACGGAAGCGGAAGCGAAGAAGCCAGTCGGGAAGGGAAAACGTTGGGGCAAGCGGCTGGGAGTCGCGGGGTTCTGCTTCTTTTTCTTCAAAGGGATGTTGTGGCTGATCATCCCGGCGTGGGTGGTGATGGAGCGTGGGTGCGTCGGGGGCTAAACAATGTGTGTGTGGGGCTGGGGATGAAGAAGGCATCGAGGGATGAGGCATCGCGGCGTGGAGTTGCCGGATTTCGATCAAAGGAGCGCGGGTATGACCATGACGACGACGGGAAACGTTCTTCCGGTGCCAGTGTCGGCGGTGATGCAGCGGTTGCGGGACGAGACGGCGGAACTGCACAAGCAGGCGGAGACGAAGCCGATGCAGGGCGCGCTCGTTCGCGGGATGGTGACGCGGGAACAGTACGGGGCGTGGCTGGGACAGATGTGGGCGATGCACCGTGAACTCGACGGCGCGCTCCGCACCGCGGCGGCGAAGTCGGACCCGATCCGGCGTGTGGTGACGGCGGAGCAATATCAGGAGCCGTATCTGCGCGAGGATCTGGCGTTCTTCGGGATCGATCCGGCGACGGTGAACTCGACGAAGGGGACGGCGGCGTTCGCGGCGCGTGTTCACGCGATCGGGGCGGCGACGCCGCTGGATGTGCTGGGGGTCCACTATGTGCTGGAGGGGTCGAAGAACGGGAACCGGTACATCGTGCGGGCGGTGCGGAAGGGGCTTGGGCTGGAGGCGGGGCGCGGGGATCGGTACCTGGATACGTACGGGGAAGCGCAGCCAGCGAAGTGGGCGGCGTTCAAGCAGGCGATGAACGAGATCGCGTTCACGGACTCGGAGATCGACGGGCTGGTGTCGGCGGCGAAGGTGGGGTTTGAAGGGGTCATGGCGCTGAGCGATGATGTGTGGGACGCGGTGGGAAATAGGCGTTAGGCGTTCGGCGATAGGCACTCGGGGAGTTACGATGCGGGCATGGCAAGACACTCGCCGTTGAATGGGATGCACGAAGCCGCGGGCGCGATGGTGTGGGCGTACGGGCCGGAAGGGGCGGAATCGGTGGCGGTGGTGGCGGCGCAGGACTTTGTGGAGGCGGAGTACGCCGCGCTGCGGAAGCACGCGGTGATGCTGGACCAGCCGCAGCGTGGGACGGTGGTGGTGTGGGGCGCGGACCGGGTCGCGTTCTTGAACCGGATGGTGACGCAGGAACTCAAGGGGATGGGCGCGTACGAGGTGCGGCGGTCGTTCTGGCTCAACCGCAAGGGGCGGATCGACGCGGATCTAAGGGTGATCGAGTTGCCGGATCGGATGGTGATCGATCTGGATTACTTTTCGACGATCAAGGTCGGGGAGCGGGAGGGGGCGGCGGGGGCGCTGGGGGCGTTCGTGTTTTCAGAAGATGTGCGGATCGAGGATGAATCGGAGCGGTGGCATCGGCTCGCGCTGCACGGGCCGGGGGCGATGGCGGTGCTGGCACGTTTTTCGGAAGCGGCGGCGGGGTGTGCGCTGCTGGATTTGAAGGCCGGGGCCGCGTGCGTGGTGAAGGTTGCCGGGCACGAGGTGGTGGTGGATCGATGGGATTCGGCGGGCGAGATCGGGCTGGAGTTGCTGATGCCGGTGGAGGGCGCGGCGGCGGTGTACGAGGTGCTGTCGGCACCGGCGGATGTGGAGGGGCGCGAGGCGGGGGAAGGGTGGAAGGGTGACGACACCGAGCGGGCGCGGCGCGCGGGGTGGCACGCGTACAACATTGCGCGGATCGAGGCGGGGACGGCGGTGTTCAATATTGATTTTGGGCCGACGTCGTTGCCGCACGAGGCGGGGGACGAGGTGCTGAATGACCGCGTGAGTTTTAAGAAGGGGTGTTATCTGGGGCAGGAGGTGGTGGCGCGGAT
>JBGSIF010000110.1:0-7200 GCA_041742635.1 Phycisphaerales bacterium | reverse complement strand
GCGCACCGCCTGCGCCGCCAGCGGCAACGCGAGTGGCGTGTCCAGCGACGGTCCCCAGCCCGCGATCACCGTCGTGGGCACAAACAGGCCGCACACCACCGCGACCGACGCCTTGACATACTTCGCCTCGTGTTTTCCCGTTCTTCCGCGGTAATACCGGCTCGCGCACGACGAATCGATCCCGGTGGAATCCATCGCCTGTTCGCGCCGACCGCCGCCGTCGGCGTCAATGAGGTCGCGCGCCAGCCGCGCGAGCACGTCGTTGACCATCTCGATCGTGCAGCGTCGCGTGGCGAACTTGTGCAGCGTGGACCAGTGGGGGACGCGAGAGAGCCCGAGCACGTCGCGCACGCCGGGCATGGACTTGAGCAGCCGCACGATGCCGCGGTACGTGGTCTTGTTGAGCTTCATCAGCACGATGACGGCCAGGAGTTGCCGCTGCGAAAAATCCTTGCAGCTCCAGCGAGTGCGGTACTGCTCGATCGTGCGGCAACACGCCACCAGCGCGGTCCGCGCCACGCGCTCCCAATACCCGTCCGCGCCGACCCGCTCGAAGAGAGTGCCGACCCAACGTGTGGCCTGTGGTGAGTTCATGCACCATCCAATCGGCATCCAACGCCGAACGCCTGCAAGATGTCTACAGAGCAGTTCGGAGCCCGCGCCCAGGAGCGTGTTGGGCCACGAGCGTTTTGGGGAGAATCCGACCCGCCGAGCGGGGCGTCCTCACCATCTACGCGAACGGTTCCGATCGTGGCGTGCCCCGACCGGAACCCAGCGTTGAATCGACGGGGGCGCTAACGGAGAGATCGAGAGAGTTCGAGAGGTTTCGGCGAGAGAGGGACCGGAACCGTCGGGGTTGCCGTCGGCGGTGCGATCGGGCCAGCCGAACCGAGAGTCAGCCCCCGACGGCGGGTCGGCAATCTGGTCGGGAATCTCTGGGGTTTTCGCCTCCCCACCCACCTGGCGGGAAACCGTCCGGACCGTAAAGCAAAACCGGCCCGCTTTCGCGGGCCGGTCAGAAGCTCCAAACGCGCGCGGGAAGGAATCAAACCTGCCCGGGAGGGACGCCAAGGCGCGTGAGAGAGACGCAAAGATGGGCCGGAGAGTCTCTCGCCCATGCGGCAGCCGCTCTCACCCATCCGGGAGTCCCTCTCGCTCATCTGGGAGTCCCTCTCGCCTATGCGAAAGCCGCCCTCGCCCATGCGAGAGTCGCTCTCGCCCATCCACGAACCGATCTCGCTCATGCGAGAGTACCTCTCTCCCATGCGGGAGTCCCGCGCGGGGCTGCCGGGGAGGGCCGTACCCGGCGGATCGTCTGACGATGTGCCTCGACCTTCACGGAGTCTTGGAGGGTGGGTGGGGGGGCGTAGTTAAGGTCGTGTCTTGGTGGCCGAACCTTCAGCAAAGACACGACCTTGCTCCGCCCCCCCCAGACTGCGCAAGGTCGTGGCATGAAGGTCCCCCGAAGACCGACCGCTGGCGCGGTTCGGCTCCGATGAACAACTGGTGGTCACGCCTCTGCGCACGCGTCGCTTGATCGCACAGGCTCCCGCCGCCGGCGTCATGGTTCCCTACACCCCGCGCACGATCCCCTTGCCTTTGACGATCTTGCCGATCACGCTGACGTGCTCGCCGAGGCGCTGGAATTGGTCTTTGACCGACTCCGCGAACGCCAGCTTCACAATCACGCAGAAGCCGATCCCATGTTGAAGACGCGGCGCATTTCCTCGTCGCTGATCCCGCCGTGGTACTGGAGGAACTTGAAGATCGGCAGCGGCTCCCACGACGCGGGATCGATGACGGCCTCCACCTTCGGATGCAGCGCCCGCACCAGGTTGCCGGCCAGCCCGGACCCGGTGATCTGGGCCATCCCGCTGACGACCCGCTTCACACGGTAGGAATGCAGGACTTTGAGGATCGGCTGGAGATAGATGCGCGTGGGGGTGAGCAGCACGTCGCCGAGCGAGGGCTGGAGTTCGCCGGGGCCGTCTGTCCGGGGCGCGGCGTCGGTGCCCAGCCCGGTGGTATCGAGCTTCGCGGCGGTGGGGCGGCGCTCGCTCGCGTGCTGCTTCGACGTGGTGGTACGTTTCTTCGTTCCCTTCGCCCACCCACTCCCACCACCCCCACCGCCGCCAAGCGAGTCCGGCGAGAAGAGCGCGGGGTAGGTGCCGTAGAGGTCAAGCCCGGCGTGCTGCACGACTGTGCGGACCAGGGAGTACCCGTTGGAATGCACGCCGTCGGAGCGCAGACCCAGGACCACATCGCCGGGCTCGACCCGCATCGAATCGACGGCCCGCGCGAGTTCCACAACCCCGACCGCGAACCCGGCGAGGTCGAAATCGTCGCCCGCGTAGACGCCGGGCATCTCGGCGGTTTCGCTCCCGAGCAGCGCGCACCCGGCATGTGTGCCCGATGTTTACGGGACCGGTGCCGCACGTTGGTGGGCCGATTTTGCCGCCGGGCTGCCCGACGATCATGGTCGGTGGCTTGCCCGCAGCGCGGGTGTCAGATATGTGTACTTGTACTGGCCCGCCGGACTCGATCATCGTGGGTTCGACGACGGTACTGATTGGGGGGATGCCGGCGGCGCGGATGGGGGATTCGTGCGCGCATGGGGGGTCAATCGTTGGTGGGTGCCCGACTGTGATTATCAACTGAATGGTGCCGAGGCAGTGCCGCGGGGTGGTCGATGCTGAAAAAAACAGACGCGCGTGCAATAGTGCGCTGGTTGGGGGCTATTTGTTGCGTACAGGGACGTTGAGTCGCCCGTGAGTGTGTAGTCGGTGGGGGATAAGGGGTTCACGCGGGAGAGACTCGGCGGTTGAAGCAAGGTGCTTCAGCCAGCACTTCCGGCTCCCTGTTGCCCAATCCCACATGAGCGGGGGACGGGGACGAAACGACTCGCCGGGCGAGCGAGCGTGGCCGGTCGCGCGTCGAGCGTGATCGAAGACGAGATGGCAGAAGGCGGGGGACAGGGAATGACGGAACCAAGCGGACGCGGCTGACGCCGCGACGAATCGGAGCGGGCGCGTGGTGCGTGCCGCGGGAATTACTGTGTCGATTCGAAGTTCAAACACTGGAGTAACGGATCATGAACAAGTTTGCAAGGAAAGCGGGCGTATTGGCGGTGTCTGGGTGTGCGGTGTCCATGGCGTGGGGCGACGCGGTGGACTTCACATCGGGGGGGACGGACGCGGAAGTGACGGCGTCGGTGAATGCGTTCCGTGCCGCGCTGGGCGGGCTGAATGGGAATGTGGCGGGGTCGTTCATCGGGGGACGGCGGGAGATCAACTGGGACGCGGTGCCGGATGCGGCGTCGGCGCCGAATGCGTTCCCGGGCAACTTCTTTAACGGGCCGAATCCCGGGCGGGCACGCGGGGTGGAGTTCTCGACGGCGGGGTCTGGTTTTATGTGCAGCGCCAACGCGGTGAACCCCGCGAACGCGCCGATCAACTTCGGCAACATCGATGCTTCGTACACGGGCACGTTCCGGCAGTTCAGCACGCAACGGTTGTTCGTGCCGACCGACTCGAACACGATGGAAATCAAGTTCTTCATCCCCGGACAGTCGAGCACGCGGGCAACGGTGAAAGGGTTCGGGGCAGTATTCAGTGATGTTGATGTGCAAGGACCGACGCAGATGCAGTTCTTTGAGCAGTCGGGCGCGTTGCTGCACACCGTGATTGTGCCTGCAACGACGAACGGCGCGGGCGGGTTCTCGTTCGCGGGGGCGACATTCACGGGGACTGAGAAGATCTGGCGCGTGGTGATTCGGACGGGGACGCACGCACTGGGCGCGGGGGTGATTGATAACCCCGGCGCGGGCGTGGACGTGGTGGTGATGGATGATTTTCTGTACGCCGAGCCGGTGACGGTCACGGATCCGCTCGTGGTTGCATCGGGAGGGACGGATCAGGAAGTGACGGACGCGGTGAATGCGTACCGGACGGCACTCGGGACGCTGAACGCGAACAACCCCGGATCCATAGGGTCGGGACGGCGCGAGATCAACTGGGACGCGGTGCCGGATGCGTCGGCGTCGCCGAACGATCTGGCGTTGGACTTTTTCAATGGAGTGAACCCGGGGCGAGCACGCGGGGCGGTGTTCTCCACGGTAGGAACTTCGGTGCAGGTGAGCGCGGATAACGACAACCCGGCGGGTGCGGCACCGAACTTCGGGAACATCAACGCGACGTATGGGTCGTTGTTCCGCACCTTCAGCGCGCAGCGACTCTTCCAGCCGATCGGGTCGAATCAGGTGACGACGAGTTTCTTTGTGCCGGGGTCGGCAACCGCGGCGTCGGTCAGCGGGTTCGGGTCGGTGTTCACGGATGTGAACTCGGCGACCGGGGCGAAGATCGAGTACTTCGATCAGCGCGGGAACCTGTTGGCGAGTTTGTTCGTGCCGGCGGGCAGCACGGCGGAGCAATCACTGTCGTTCCTCGGCGCGAAGTTCTCGGATGAGTACGAGTGCGCGAGCGTGCGGGTGACGAGCGGTACGGCCGCACTAGGTGCGGGGGTGAACGAGAACGTGGGGGGAGGGATCGACCTGGTGGTGATGGATGACTTTATCTACGGTGAGCCGGTGGAGTTGCCGGCGGCGTGCCGGGCTGACTATAACGCGGATGGCGCGGTGAACTCGAGCGATTTCTTCGATTTTCTGACGGCGTTCTTCGAGGTCAACGCGGATTTCAACGCGGACGGGGTGACGAACTCGCAGGATCTGTACGACTTCCTGATCCAGTTCTTCGTCGGTTGCTAAATGGGGGGTGCTAAATGAGGGAGAACTGGTGCAATCGAACTCCCGGTTGGTCCGTCGAGCGTGCGGCGTGTGTGTCTGCCTGCTGAAATGTGTGGCAGGTAGAAAGCCGAGTGTGTGAACGATGGACTTGCAATCCCCCCGCCCCCCCCTGCCCCGAAAGGAGCATGGGGGGGGTTTTCTTGTATGGCGTTCGTGACGTTGAGGAGCGGGTCGCGGGATGGAAAAGGACGGAGGGAGGAAGAAAAAAACAAGAGTTGAGGTGGCGGGACGGGCAAGATGCTGAAAACTGAGGTAAACTGAGCAAGTGACTCGCGCCGGGCTGGTGCGAGGGTCACGGCGCGCCAGACGCTCAACGACGAAGAGTGATTCGAGCAAATAGTACTCGAAGCCGGACTCGTGAGAACCCGATAACAGACAGCCAGGAGGTACCGATGAAGCAGACAAGAGGATTCATGTTGGGGGTGCTCGCGGGGACGTGTAGCCTGGCACCGATGGCGATTGGGGGCATGGGTTCGGCGGTGATGCCGACGATCGCGGCGGTGCAGGCGCAGGATGAACTGGACAAGCAGATCAAGGAAGTGTTCGACCTCAAGTCGTACACACTGCAACTGCTGGACGTGCCGGCGACGGCGGCAGGGCCGACGACGATTCGCGTGCGGATCGCGGGACGGGAAATGGACGTGGCGCTTGCACCGTACTCGATGCGTGGGGATCGGTTCCAGGTGCTAGTCGATGATGGGTCGGGGCTGCTACGGCGGGTGGAGCCGCCGGCGCTCGTGACAATGCGCGGCGATGTGCTGCAGGATCCGAACAGCCAAGTACGTGCGTCGATCATCGATGGTGGTCTGAGCGCGTGGATCGATATGGGGGACGACGCGGCGTGGTCGGTGCAACAAGTGGCGGCCGAGATAGCGGGGGTGGATCCGAGGTTGTACGTGGTGTACCGAGACCGGGAGGTCGCGCCGCCTGCGGGGACGCGGTGCGGCGTGGATGACCACGCGAGGCCGGTGGAGGAAGGTCGAGGAGCGGGGATTCGGCCGGTGGGCGGGACGTCGGATCCGTCGCCGCGGACGACGGGGGATCGGATCACGGACATTGCGTTCGATGCGGATTTTGAGTATTACCAGTTGCTGGGGAGCAATGTGAACAACGTCGTGAACGACATCGAGTCGATCATGAACGCGATCGAGGGAATCTACGAGAACAACACGGATATTTCGTATGAACAGACGACGATCGTAGTGCGAACGGCGGAGCCGGATCCGTACACAAGCACGGCGCCGGGGACGCTGCTGAATCAGTTTGACAGCCATTGGTCGTCGACGCTCGGTTCGATCCGGCGTGATGTGGCGCACCTGTTCACGGGGAAGAACATCGACGGGGGCGTGATCGGGATTGCGAACCTGAGCGCAATATGCGACATCGGGCGCGGGTACGGGCTGTCGCAGTCGCGGTACACAGGGAACCTGACGCTCAGGCGATCATTGACGGCGCACGAACTGGGGCACAACTGGTCGGCGCAGCACTGCGACAACAGCGGTTCGTGCAACATCATGTGCTCATGCAATGGGTGCGGCGCGCCGGCGTGTACAGGGGTGTTCACGAGTTTCGGAGCGGGCGAGGCGGCGCAGATCGTGGCGCACCGGAACTCACGAACGTGCCTGACCGTGGAGCCGGCGCCGGTGACGCCGCCGTTCTCTGATGATTTCCCGGCGGCGACAATCGATACAAACAAATGGATGTACAACGACGGTGCGGTGACATCGACGGCGAGCGTGAACCCGCCGTCACCGACGCGTGCGGTGCAGTTGAATGCGTCCGCCGCGGGGCTGTACGACGATGATGATCTGCGGTCGGTATTCATCCCGCTCGCCGGGGTGACGACGCCGCAGTTGACGTACTTTGTGCAGGCGCGCGGAGTGCCGAGTGGGCGGCAGTTGTTTGTAGACGTGTGGGTCAGTACGCTGCGATGGACGACGGTGAACACGATCACGTCGGACGGCGTGGACGACGCGGCGTTCACGCAGTACACGACGAACCTGAACACGGTCTCGAGCGCGATCCACAGCGAGTTCCGGGTCCGGTTCCGGTCGGATGTGGACAGCACATCGCAGAACTGGTATATCGACAATGTGTATGTGGGCGCGCCGCAAGGGCCGCTGACGGGAGCGTGCTGTCTGGCGGATGGGACGTGCGCGTCGAATACATCGGCGGGATGCGCGACGGCGGGTGGGACGTATCAGGGAGACAACACGACGTGCGGCGGGGTGACATGCCCGCAGCCGCCGGGCGCGTGCTGTTTGGCGGAGGGCGGGTGCATTACGACGGCGAACCAAATTTTGTGCCTGGCACAAGGAGGCACATGGCAGGGATCGGGGACTTCGTGCGCGACCGCCGGGTGTCCGGAACCAGCAGGCGCGTGCTGCTTGCCGAGCGGG
>JBGSIF010000109.1:0-9499 GCA_041742635.1 Phycisphaerales bacterium | reverse complement strand
ATGGCGTGCTCGCCGCGCCATCGAACCCGAGGCGAGCGTTCGCGGGCACCGCCGGCGTGTTGTACCGGTACTTCGCCATGCACGCGAACCAGCCGTCGCCTTCCGGCTGCATCTCATCGAGCGACACCAGCCAGTTGGCCTCGCCCGCGATGCACGAAGATGTTTGCAGCGCCGCGCGTTCACCGACGGTGATCGTGTTGGTCGCCGGGTCTTTTCCGACGACATAGATCGGGTGCCCGGCCGCCACGCCGACCCCGCGCCGCTGCCCGATGGTGTAGCGGTGCTGACCGTCGTGCGTGCCGACGACGCGCCCGGACGTATCGACGATCTTTCCTTCACGCGTCAGTTCCGGCCTGCGTGACTCAACAAGCCCCGCGTAGTCATTGTCGGGCACAAAGCAGATTTCCTGCGAATCGGGCTTGTCGAAGACCGGCAACCCGAACTTCTCCGCCAGGGCGCGCACGTCGGGCTTCTGCATCCCCCCGATCGGGAGCATCATGCACGCGAGTTGCTCGCGGGGAACGCCGAACAGGACGTAAGACTGGTCCTTGCTGTGATCGACACCGCGCCGCAGCGCGTCCGGGCGATCGCCGCGGCGTTCGACGCGGGCATAATGCCCGGACGCCACGAAGTCCGCGCCGATCTGCCGCGCGTACTCGTGCAGTTTGCCGAACTTCAGCCAGTCGTTGCACCGCACGCACGGGTTGGGCGTGCGCCCCGCGGCGTACTCATCGACGAAGTAATCGATGATCCGCCCGAAGTCCTTCTTGAAGTTGCAGACATAGAACGGGATGTTCAGTTCGGCGGCGACGAGCCGCGCGTCCGCCGCGTCGTTGATCGAGCAGCACCCTTGGTGCCCGATCTTCGTGGGCTTCTTCGGGGCGTGCTGGTTTGCCGTCCTATCGCCCGCTCGGCACGCGCGATCCGCCTGCTCCGCCGGGATCAACTCGTCGAGCGTTTCGCCCGGTGAACCCAGCCGCATGAAGCACCCGACGACCTCGTACCCATCGCGCGCGAGCATCGCAGCGGCGACGGATGAATCCACGCCGCCCGACATCGCTACCAGCACTTTGCCCTTTGTTCCCGGCACCACCAAGCGTAGGGACGCACCCACTTCGAGCGCACGGTGTGGTCACTTCGCCCGGTCGAAGCACTCGTCCATGAACTCGACCGCACGCCGCAGGTGCGGGATCACGATCGAGCCGCCGACGATCAGCGAGATATCGAACGTCTCCCACAGTTCGCGCTCGCTGCACCCCGCCTCGATGCACTGATCGACGTGGTACGCGATGCAGTCGTCGCAGCGCAGCACCATAGACGCGGCCAGCCCGAGGAGTTCCTTGGTCTTCTTGTCCAGCCCGCCGTCGCCGGCGGCATCGCGGTACGCCTGGTCGTCGAGGGCGAAGAAACGCTTGGTGACGAGCGTCCCGCCGGGGCGAGCGGCGGCCTCGCCGCCCTCACTGCTTCCCGCCGTCCCCCCCGACCCCTGGGTGCCGAGGATTCGAGCATTGAGCCGGGACCGGAACGCCTGGAACTCGTTGTATCGTGACATGGGGGGATGGTAGAGGGGGGATGGGTAATAGAGGGCCGCAGGAGGAGAGGCGCGCCCCGGACAACGCGGCACTGAGCCGGCTTCGCGGGTCAGTGGCTTCTGGTGTGGGGGGGAGGTGAGGGGATGGGGTAGGGGGGGTGTCCTGTACCTCTCCGCACGGACCCGCCGACCCGACTTGGGTGCCACGATCACACTCCGGCTTCCCGGCCAACCGCTGAGATAGAAACTAGAACAAAAATACAAAGATCTGGGCACGACGCAAGTGAAAGTTTCGTACCAGAGTGCGGACAACGCCCGAACCAACACGCGCCGCCACCAGAAAACTGTCAAGCGCGGCGTACAAACCACATCACGCAGGCACACGAACCTCCCTCCTCATGTTTTATTCGTAGTTTCAAACCAAACGAGAGGATCCAATGATTGACATGAAGAACGCTGCACACCGCACTTGTGCCGCATTGGGGTCCGTCCGCCGAGGATCCTTCGTGATCACGCTGGGGGCATTTGTCTTGGCCGTCTTTGCGCCGTCGGCGCGAGCGCAATGGACGGTGACGAGCCTGCACCCGGGACTACCGTCGATAGATTCCACCGCGTATGCCGTCGGCAACGGGCTGCAGGCGGGGTACGTGCTGCTGGACCAGAGGTACCGCGCGAGTCTTTGGAGCGGGACCGCGGAATCACGGATCGACCTGCACCCACCGGGGGCGGCGTCATCGAGTATCAAAGCCATCGCGGAGGGGCAGCAGGCGGGGTGGGTCCGGGTCGGAGAAGACACGCACGCGAGCCTGTGGAGCGGGACGCCGGACTCTTGGGTTGACCTGAATCCGTCCGGAGCAAGGTATTCCGAGGTTCTGGGTATCAGCGGCGGGCAGCAGGTGGGACAAGCAATCTTCGGCAGCCAGCGATACGCGAGCCTGTGGACCGGCTCGGCGGGCTCGTGGATCAACCTGAGTCCGCCCGGTGAGACGTACGCCATTGCGTATGCCGTCAGCGGGGGTCAACAGGCCGGGGTGGTTGCCGTGAGCGGCGTCCTCCGCGCAAGCCTCTGGAGCGGCACCGCTGAATCCTGGGTCAATCTGAACCCCGCGGGCGCGGGTCAATCCGTTGCCAGGGCAGTCTGCGACGGACAACAGGCGGGTTCCGCCGAGACAATCAACGGTTTTCGTGCGAGTCTGTGGAGCGGGACGGCGGCGTCCTGGGTCGATCTCAGCCCCCCGGGTTCAACGCAATCCCAGGTTTACGGCTGTGGAAGCGGGCATCAGGTCGGGTTTGTGAACGTGGGGGGTGCCCATCACGCCGGCATCTGGAGCGGGAGCGCGGATTCGTGGGTCGATCTGCACGCGTTCTTGCCCGCGGGATTCTTTCTGAGTTACGCTCTTGCGGTCTCAAGTGACCAGGCAAGCCTCTACGTCACGGGCTATGGCGTCGGCGGCGGCGGGCTGATCGAAGCGTTGCTCTGGACCAAGCCGCGCTGTCCGGCCGACATCAACGCCGACTGGCTTGTCAACTCCGCCGACTTCTTCGACTTCCTCGCCGTTTTTCTGAGCGGCAACCCGGTGCCGGCCGCCGACTTCAACCACGACACGTTCATCAACTCGCAGGACTTGTTTGATTTCCTTGATGCGTTCTTTCACGGATGCTCATAAGCCGGACAGCGTGGCCCCGAAGTCTCAACATAACCCCGCGCGAGATCGAGAACAACCCGGCACTGACCCGCTCAAAGGGCACCGGGTCAGCACCACGAGTCAATGCCACCAGTCAAACTCGTCGGCGACCGTCTCTTCGCCGACCGGCGTGACGCCCACGCCGGTCCGCTCGCCCGCGTCCGCTCAGACCCGCCGCCAACACCCATACCCCAACACCCATACGCCCAATACACATACCATCCCCTGATCCGCTCATTCACCACAGACCGGCGTTCGCGGGCAACACCTACCACTCGACTTTGATGCCCCCCCCCCCCACCCGCCCACTCGTTCTAAGGAGCACGTAGATGTCCGAGCCACCAACCGTCGGCGCGTTCGCCATCGTGCCCAGCAACGACCTCGCCGCGGCCGTGCCGTTCTGGGAACGACTTGGGTTTACGCGCACCGGCGGCGAGGCCACGTACGTCATTATGACGGGGTGGGACTGCGAGGTGCATTTGACGCAGGCCGGCACCGGCCCGTGGCGCGTCCCGGCGGAGCACAACCCCTTCGGCGTCTACATCCGCACGCCGCGGGTTGATGAAATCGCCGCGCGAGTGGACGACCTCATCATCCGTCCCGGCGGGATCCTCCGTCACCGCGAATGGGGACTCTACGAAGTCGGGATCGCCGGCCCCGACGGCCTCCTGGTCCGCATCGGCTGGCCCTCACGCTTGATCAAAGACGGCGAGTAGGGGGCGAGCGTCGGGTGACGAGGGTGCCACGTCGGACGTCGCGGCCACACACCGCATATCCTCAGATAAGGATGGGGCAATCCACTTAGAGGACGCTCGGGATACCCGAATGGACAAATACATCGAGTACTCAGCAGTCTCGCTCTTCTCCGGCTGTGGTGGCAGCGACCTAGGACTCCGCTCGGCTGGGGTCGAGACTCTGTGGGCCAATGAGATCAACGGAATAGCTTGTGAGCTTTACTCACAGGTCGTGAAACGCAACGTCATTGAGCACGCTGATGTTCGGGACATCGACCAGTTTCGCAAAGCCGACATCTTGGCTGGCTGCTATCCGTGCCAAGGGTATAGCCAGGGCGGTCGCCGGAACACAGAGGACGGAATCAACTACCTCTACCAAGAGTTCGACCGAGCGTTGCGCCAAGTTAGGCCTTTGGCTTTCATCGTCGAGAACGTGAACGGAATGCGGTTTGCGCACAATGAACCGCTGCTGAACAACCAACTCAAGCGATTCCGGCTTGCCGGGTATCGTGTGACTTGGCGCGTCCTCGATGCCGTTGACTATGGTTTGGCACAGGAGCGCAGGCGTCTGTTCATGGTCGGCATTCGATCAAAGGAAGGGAAAACGTACCGGTTTCCCGAGCCAACCCATGGCAATATGCCCAATCAGACCAAGCCGATTACTCTGCGTGATGTGATCTGGCATCTACGCGATGCGCCGATAGGCTCATACAATGCTGAGCCATTTCACTGGTACTACCTCTCGCGTGATCGGGGAAGGTGGTGGACTCAGCAAGCACCTTGCGTCGTTGCGCATTGGAGGCACCTAGGCCTACACCCTGATTCGCCGCCTCTCGAAAAATTGGGTACGGACGAATGGAGATTCAAGTACGAAGGATTTGCCCGGCGGTACAGCTATCTCGAAGCCGCGGCGCTCCAAGGCTTTCCGAACCCGTTCGCATTCAGGGCCGGGTCCGTCGAGCAGCGCGTTCGCGCGATTGGGAACGCGGTGCCGCCGCCCCTCTTCGGCGCGGTGGCGAAGGCGCTGGTTGAGCAGATTCAAACCCGTTCACGACGAGCTTCACGAGGTCGGCTAGTGGTGGCTGCGAACCCTGGATGATGCGCTCTCGATTGTCGGCTGACTCCGCGATGAGCGTAAGGCGAGCACGGTCCAGAGCTATCCCAGCTTTTCGGTTCACTTCATCGAAATACGTGGCGTTGGGAATGTGCCGGGGTATACAGAAGAGTCGAACCGGTGCAGCAACCGAGAAGTATCGGAACCAGTCATCTTCAATCGCTTTCACGTTCAGGTCGTCAAACTTGTCGGTCCAGTCCTGGCCGCACGCACACTGCCCTAGCAGAAACAGCATTCCACGACGACCATCGGGGATTTGCTTCCATACGGCAAAATCAATTCCGAGGTCTTTCACGTCCTTGTGGCTTGGATCGGAGGGCATGCCCGGCCCAGGCTTCCAAACCCACTCTGTCGTCTCTGCGTTCACCTTGTCGACCACAGATTTGAACTGCGCGGTGCGCCACGCCTCCCCATCTACCGGCCACCCTGTTCGCAGCGCCACGGCCCCGACCCCGAGAAAACAAGCGACAACATCGCGGCACAATCGCTCGAACGCGGGCGGAAGGTTGTTGAATGGTTTCTCCACCACTGTCGGCGCGTTGGCGATCGCCAGACACAACTCATAGGCAAGCGTGTGCGATTGCCTGTATCTCAGCGTGTTCCCCTCCTTGATGAACGGGTACGTATCACCCATCAGCATCGCACGGCGTTCGATTTCCGACGCCGTTGCGCCGACGGCGTCATCGACCTTGCTGTCGTCCACAGCCCAAAACTCGGACGTTCCGGAATCGAGTGCTCCGAAGTCATCCATCGCGTCTGCCGTGCGATCATCGCGCACCCCCTCGTCTAGAGGGCACGAGCCAGACCTGACGGCCAAGAATTCGGTCTGATCCGCGTTCTTGGCAGTGCTCTGGTCCGCTTTGCGAGACTCCCAGTCAACCGTGTGCATCGGCTTCCTCTTCGGGGTCGACAAACGCTTTTTTGATGCGGCTATGCACATCACGAGCAAGGGTCATAACCTTCTTGCTGGGCTCGACGAGTTCTTTCGCCTGATCGGTCTTGATTTCACCTTCCGAGAGCGTAACGAGTACGCCGCCCAGTGCGTCCTGCGCGTCCATCAGCCCCGACACCACACGCTCTTGGGCCGGCTTTGTTAGTTCGATGACTTCTGAGACGGTCTTGCCACGTTTGAGCAGAAGCCGTCTCTCCGGATCGGCGATTGCCTTTGCCAGGTCAGAGATGTTGCGGGAATCATTGATCGCCGCTGGTCGACTCTTCGACATGTTGCCGAAAAGATACACCATGAAGTCCTCAGCGTCGTCGAGCCGCTTTTTCGGCACAGGTTCCTTCGTTGTGCCTTCGGACATGTCCTCCATCCCAAGCCAACGCCGGACCGGGCTGTATCCAAGTGCGGTGTAGACCCACGAGAACGGGTATTCAGGATTACTGCCTCGCCCCTTTCGGAGGCTATCGCTGGGCTTGAATCTCGCTTCATCCATCAATTGATGCACGAAGTAGAATCCTTCGAGCATGCGCGGGGTGGTGCGATGTTGGTCTCCGATCATCTGGATCACATCGTCCAGCGACAAATCGCCTGATTCAAGCACTTGCGAAATCCATGCTGCCTTCGCATAAGAATCCCAGGGCTGCGATGCTGCGATGTGGCGCACGCCGAGGTATGGAAGCAGCTCGTTTTTCCATTCGTTCTCTTCAAATACAAGGACAGGAATCTCAGAAATCGCAGGCTTCTTGTGTTCTTTTTGCAGGAGTTGCGATGCGCGGACGCGAGCAGCTTGATTCACAGCACGTTTGTCATTGGCGAGGATGAGACACGCGGCCAACCGGCGGTTGCCCTCAACGATTCGTACGGCTCCGGTCTTCCTGTCGCGAAGCCCGACCAGCGGTTCGGCGCCAAAGAACCCATTGACCGCTAGTGAACTCAGCACGTCCTCGACGCCGAACTTCTCGACGATCGTGTCCAGTACCGCGACTTCGGATTTCAACTCGCCCGCTCGACCGCCGAATCGTGGGTTTCGGGTGTCAAGGTGGAGGTCCGCCAAACTCAACAACTGAATCCGTTCCTTGTTCAGTTTTGCGGGATTGTCCGACTTTCTTGCCATCAAGGTTCTCGCGTCAAATCTAAATGGGTGTCAGTTAGGATGGGTCAGGAGTATATCCCCTCGCTAAGACACAGGCCGCGAAGCGCATTTCATGGTTGACGACTCTATGCGCTGGGACCAGTCATCCAGGCGAAGGTTACGGTTGGTGCGTTTGCGCGGCCAGCGGTTCTTCCGACATGGTTCGTTGATCCGGTGAAGCCATCAATTGCCGGGTGCGGGGCATCAATGGTCCTGGCCGAGCCGTCAACAAGCGCCTCGGTGCCATCATCAACTCTTGTTGGTCCATCAACTACTCTGTTTAAGCCGCCAACTGCGAACTTTAGGCCATCAACTACTCTGTTTCGGCCACCAACAACTCTCTTTAAGCCATCAACTACTATGTTTAAGCCATCAACAACTCTTGTTGATGGCCTTCGGGCGGGGTGGACGGGCTGAGCGGCTCTCCCCGTACCGTGTCTTTCGGACGCTGGGCCGCTTCGCATCGTGATGGTTGGGAGGTTTATGACGTTTCGCCGGGGCCGGGCCGGGGAACTGTTCTTATTAATAGGCAGTCATGGTTGCCAACCCGCCCCTTGCGGGCCGACGTAAGGGTTCAACCAACGGGGGGGCGGGGTCGGTCGATGTGACCGGAGTCTTCAAACAGGAGTATCAGAATGAGCATTGTTCCGAATGACCGTCTTGGCAAACTTGAGTTCTATGAAGCGCATCTTGAGCCCTGGGGAGAACACGCTGCGAACATTGGAATTACGCAGACCCAGCTCACGGGGCTGACCACGCTGACGAACGCCGCTCGCGCCGCCTACAACGCCGCCGAGGCCGCCCGCAACGCCAGCAAGGCCGCCACGCAGGACTTCTACGACGCCGTCCGCGCCATGCACTCCGCCCCCGACGCGGGGCAAGACATGATCAATGATATTAAGAACTACGCCGAGTCCAAGGACGACCCCAAGGTGTACGTCCTCGCGCAGATCCCGCCCCCCGCGGCCCCCGGCGCCGTCCCGCCGCCGGGGACGCCGTTCGATTTCAATGTGACATTGCTCCAGTCCGGCGCGCTGGAACTGAAGTGGAAATGCAACAACCCCCCCGGCGCGTCCGGCACCGTCTACGAGATCCAGCGGCGTCTGGCGGAAGGGGCGTGGACGACACTCAGCCCCACCGGCACCCGCGCGTTCATCGACTCCACCATCCCCGCCGGCGGGTCGCCGGTCATGTATCAAATCACCGGCTTCCGCTCCACCCTCCGCGGGATGCCCGCGACGTTCACGGTCATGTTCGGCGTCGGCGGCAACGGGGCGACACTGGCGACGATCACGCCCGCCGTTTCGATGAACGGCAAAGCCGCGGCGTGAAGTGGAAGAGATCAGGGGATCAGGGGATCAGGGGATCACGGGATCACGAGGTCGAATCGAAGCGACGAGGCGTGCGGTACGGCCGCACGCCTCGTTGTCCGCGGCTGGGGGTTGGGGGATGGGGGGGATGACGCGGCGACGGTGATAAAGCGGCGACACACGGGGGGAGGGGGGGGCGTCAAGCATGTGGTGTCGCCGGCGGGCGCATCTTCGTTGCCGGCTCCATACACTCCTCGCGGCTGTGGCTACTCCGCGAACGATCAATCTTGGGCGCCACGATCCGGTGATGGGTTCGCCGCCGCGGGGTCGATGGGCGCGGGCCGTCTGGCGGCTGCGGCACGAACTCCGCGCCGCGATGGGGCTGCGCAGCGCGTTCCGTGTCGATGGTGTGTACTTCAAAGAAACCAGCACGCTCCCGCTCTGGCGCTCGCTGGCCCAATCCGCCGGGGGCGCGGGGTCCAAGCAGTACCGCGTCACCTACCCCGACGGCTCGAAACAGTACATCCAGTGCGCCCGCGACCGGATCTATGCCGACGCGATGGGCGCGATGTTGCTCCCCGCGGTCCAGATGGCCGGTGGGATGATCCGCCCCGGCAGCCGCGTGCTGTGCCTCCCCGCCGGGACGGGGTACGCGCCGGCGTGGCTCGGGCGGCACGTCGGGCGTTCCGGGGCCGTGGTCTCCATCGAGCCGGATAAAGAATCCGTCGTGTTCGCCCAGAAGCGTTACCCCGGAACGAACATCGCCTTCGAGTGCGGCGGCGTCGAATCCCTCCGCGGGGAGACCGACGGTTCGTTCGACGCGGTCATATCCATCTCGCACATCCGCACCGACGCCCCCGCCGATGCGTGTACGCTGCGGGAACTCTGGCGCGTCACTCGCCCCGGGGGGTTCATGCTGGTGGGGCGAGCGGGCGTCTCGCCCGTGGAACTGCGCGAACGAGTTCGAGCGGCGGCGCTCGTGGACGTCCACGACCATCGCGCGGCGGACGACGCCGATCAAGAGGCTGTGCCCGGTCTTGATGCCCC
>JBGSIF010000108.1:0-3221 GCA_041742635.1 Phycisphaerales bacterium | reverse complement strand
GCCGGGGCTAGGCGGGGCGGCATCGGAGGGGGGTCGCGCGGGCCGGCGTGGCGGGGGCGGCTTGGAAAGGGGTGGTGTGGCCCCTATCGTGAGCCCGCAGCGGGGTGTAGCGCAGCTTGGTAGCGCGTTTGACTGGGGGTCAAAAGGTCGCAGGTTCGAATCCTGTCACCCCGATTTTTGAGCAATGATGGCCCCGGCAAGTGTCGGGGCCATCGGTGTTTATGGGCAAGTTCAACTCTGTCCCGCCACCTCGTGCATTCCAGCGCGGATTTGAACTGGACGCGGCGTGAAAGTGTGCTGCCACGTCGTTCTCGCGGTGCTTCCCCTCTTCACCGCCGTAGATGATCCACTATCTATTGGGCGCGGTTGCGCGCGAGGGAGGGGGCGAAGTGACGGGCTGCGCCCCTGTGGGCAGTTCAACCGTGGGCTCAACTATGGGTGTGACTTTCGATGGTACTGCTGTTGATGCTTCGCCAATTCGCTCCTGGGTGGCCAGACGCCCGGCGTACCGCAGCCGCTCCAATTGCTCCTTGAAAGTGGCCAGGTCGCGGATCGGTTCAGTCAGGTTGATGTCGAGCTGGAACTCGCGTCGCAAGCGCTGCACCTGATTGCGGACCTCGTCGCTCTCGAAGGTCTGATCGAGTACCGCCTCGATGTCTTCGAGCAGCATGGCCGCCTGCTCCTTCGTGGCCGTCTTCGGGTGGTCAAGAACGAACGAACGCTTGGCACGTTCGACGCGGCTGGAGACACGATCGCCTCGCGACTCCCGTTCGGCGTCACGACGCATGTGGTTAAGCTTTGCGAACAGGCTACGAAAGTTGCGGTCAAAGGACTCGACCAACGCCTTCGCGTCCGTGTTCCCGCTTGCGGCATTGACCCGAAGATTCTGCACTACGTGCAAGACGCAGCGGGCGAAGCCCACCTTGTCGAGGTGCGGCCTTTCATCCCGAGCACTGGCGAACACGTCTGCCAAGGCCTCGAAGACTCCGCGCGCGGGGTTGAAAGCACGCCCCACCGCTTCGGCCGTGATCTTTGTTCGATCGTCGGCGTCGAGGTCGCAAAACTCCTTGCCGTACTCATGTGCCGCCTGCACCGCAATGTCGAGTGGAACGAGGTCTTCGACGGAGACGACTCCGTTCACTGCGGCCGCCACGCCGGTCACCGCTGCCACCTGCACGATGAGCTCGTTCCGCAGCAGCTGTTTGCGTCGTGGCCCGCCCCGCTTGATCGCCTGCACAGCCTCATCGCCGGCCGTATCGCTGTCCAGCAGCACGATCACCGCCGGCTGCTCGATATCCCGCCCGCGCGCCAGGAATACGAGGTAAGGAACGTGCGAGGCGGACCCTGCGGGCACGATGGTGAGGTGGTTGAGATCGAGCGTCTCGGACTCCGCGTTCTTGGACTTGCGCAGTTGAGTAGCGGCCCCGGCCAGCAGCACCTGGTCCGACAGGCCCTCCACGACCAAGTTGCAATTGCCGATGAACGTGGTCTCTCCCACGAACGCTCCGAACGCGGACCGCAGCGGCTCATAGTGGTTTCGTGCCGCGTCTTTCACGATACGCGTTCCCTCTTCCGACACCCCCTTTTCCAGCACCCGGATTCGCTCGGCGTGGTTCTTGTCGATGAGGAACGGCGAGTGGGTGACGTATACGATCTGCACAGCCGGACGTCCGTCAGTGGGATTCGCGAAAGCGTCGAATATCTTGAGAAGGTCTTGCTGCCCTTCACTAGACAGGTGCGCATCTGGCTCGTCCATGAGCAGTATCTCAGGACGTGAATCCAGAGGTGTGTGGGCGCGGTACTGGACGTAGTAGCTCAAAAAGTACTTCAAGCCCCCGCTGCGTTCCGAGAACGAATAGTCCGTTCCAGTCCGGTCCCGGATTGTGAGTACGAGGTCATAGTCCCGCGGAGTTACGACGAGCTGAAAGTCACGGTCTTGTACCCACCAGTGTGGGAAGTTCAGCGTCGCGGCCAAGTGCTGATTGATTTTCTGGACCAGACCGTTGGCGTGTCCGTCATTACCCTCGCGCAGCGCGTTGTACAGGTCACGTACCGCGCCGCGATCGACCCTGGCTACCTTAAATAGCATGTCCTTGGCCAGTTCGGTCGCGCCGTCTCCGTTCCCGGCCGTGCCGCGATCGACCGCACGGGCGGCTTGCAGGATCGACGACATAGAGGCCCGTATCGCTGGCGCGTTGTTCTTGACTGCCTCGTCAGTCGCGAACATCGCGGACTGGCCCGCTACTGCGGCTATATTCTCCAGCACGTCGAACCGCTTCTCTCGTGAGATGTTGGCCGCGGAAGTCTTGGTGCCGTCGCCCGTGTCACCGAGGAGTGACAATATGGGCACGCTGTCGGGAAGTGCCACGTCCGGCTTAATGCGAAACACGCGGGGAAGGACCGCCATTAGTATCCCTTCCTTGCCGGGAATCACCGGATGGTTCGAGTACTTGTCCCGACTTGGCAGATAGACCGTCAGACTGCCCGTGGTCGTTCGAAACAGGAGGAACCGGTCGAAGCCATGGTCCGCGATGCCGCACGCGTCGAGGACGGCCTGAGTGTCGGCGGGCTGGAGATCGACGAACTCAAAGCCAAATTCAGGGGAACGCGTCATGCCGTCTTCGACTGTGAAGAACTGGGAGTAACGGCAGAAGTCTTCCCGCTCGATTCCCTCTCCGGTCAGTCCCTTCTCGATGGCGGATAGCAGGTGCGACTTGCCCGATTCATTCGCCCCAACCACCGTGGTCACCTCCCGGTCTAGCGCGATGCGGAGGTACGGATACGGCGAGCCATCGAGCATGTCCCACGGGTCGAACTGTGCTTCCTCGTGGACCTTCCGCAAATAGTCATAGTTGAACGACTTATAGCAGCGTACATAAACGGTCTTCAATCTCATAAATGCTCTCTGTTAGCGCGGCATTCGCGGGCACCCGATGATATCCGTACCTTTACTGTTCAGCTTATCCGAGCTCCGCCGTCATTGTGGGCTCCAACGAGGAAGAGACGCGTTTCTGAAGCCCCAGAGCGGATTCCAGCCTCGAAACGCCCTAGTGATATACTATCACCCCGACCTTTCGAGAGATCAAGCCCTTCGGCGAGCACGTCGAAGGGGTTTCTCGTTGTGGGACAAGGCGTTGCGCCGCCGGGGGGGCGGTTCACACGGGCGATCTTGGGGATTCGCTTCGCGGCCGCGCGGTCCGCGGCGGGCGGGCGCGGCTACG
>JBGSIF010000107.1:0-4756 GCA_041742635.1 Phycisphaerales bacterium | reverse complement strand
AATGAGGCGGCCCCGAACCAAGTGGCATGAGGCGCCCCTGCGGCGACCTCGAATAGATGCGCGGATCATCCCGATTCCTTCCCGTCCCCCCTTGACTTCGGCACACTCATAGATGCTTTTGAGGCCCGACTTCGATGTCTTGGGAGACGAACCAAGCCACCGAAGTCCTCGTCAAGGCTTCTCGGGCACCCGCCGAAGCACGATACGGACGCCGGTGTTCGCGCTGGCGTGATGCGCGACAACCGTGGACCGTCGCGGCGCAACTGCGCACCCCCGCCTCGAATACTTATGCCGGGACCGCGATTTCGCTGAGGTTGTCCTGCTGCCACGCGCCGCCGGGGCGCCACCAGTAGCGGACGATATCACCGTCGGGGGCCGCGCCGAGGATATTGAGGGTGCCGTCGAACCCGTCGCCGGTGACGCCGGTGAGCCGCCCACCCCCCGCGGGGAGTACGGATCCGGGGACTTCGTCGCTGATGGAACTGATGGCCCAGCGCTCGAAGCCGGGCACCCACCAATAGATCACGACCTTGCCCTGCGCGTTCAGCCCGGCGATGTTGAGCGCGCCCCACGCCGTGACGTAACTGGTGATCGAGTTCGGGTCCAGGGTCGGCCCACCGGTTTCATCGGTGAGGTTGTTGTTGCGCCAATCGCCCCCGAAGCCGGGCACCCACCAGGTGACAGATGCCTTGCCCTGGCTGTTGATGCCGGCGAGGTTGATGCCGCCCCACGGCGTGAGGTAGACAGTCAGCCCGCCGGAGAGTTGGCCCGCGCCGGTCACGGCGGACAGGTTGGTCGTCTGCCAGAGCGACAGCCCCGGCGCCCACCACACAGTGTGGATCTCACCGGCGGCGGTCAGGCCCGCGATGTTCAGCCCGTTCCACGATGTCACATACGACGTGATCCGCCCGCCGACGAACGCGGGCATCGACTGGCCCTGCGGCACGAGGTCGCGTGTCGTCAGGTTGGCGAACGCCCACGCATACGCGCCCGACGAGCCGGTGCCCGACTGCGTGAAGAGCAACAGTTGACCCTGCGCATTCAACCCGGCGATGTTCACAATCCCGGTCGTTTCAGTGAAGGCCGAGACCTCGGAGGTAATCGTGCCCACACCCGTCATTTCAGTCGAGAGGTTCCGCAGGGTCCACTGGCCGGCGCGGTTGGTAAAGAGCAGCAGCCCGCCCGCCGAGTTCGCGGCGGCGTATGTCAACCCATCCTTGCGGTCCACCCATGTAACCACGTTGCTCGTGATCTGCGGCGAGTTCGTCGCGGCCTGCAGGTCAACGGCCCGCCATGACAGCCCAGGGATTTGTTGAAAGAGCACGGGGTCGCCGTCTCGATTCACGCCGGCGAACGTGTGCGTGAACTGGTCGCGGGCCGAGCCGGCGACCGCGCCGGCGATGGGGGTGCCCGTCCCGTTCGCAGCGGCACGTAGTTCGGTGGCTACCGACCCGGTGAGGATGTACAAACCGCTCGACCCGGCGGCCGCGCCCGCTCCGCTGATCGGGTTATACCCGCGTGGGGTCGCGCTTGCGCCGCTCACGCCGATGTAGTACGTCTGCCCACCGGTCAGATTCACCCGCGCGAAACTGCCGGTGGTGCCGATATACGCATCATCGTTGAAGGCGATCTCGTTCCCCGCGGCGTCGAAGATGCGCAGGAACGTATCGGCCATCTGGTTGCCCGCGTCGGCCGCGGCGGCGGCGTCCGTGCGGAACTGGTACCGCCCACTCGTGCTCGGGACAAATCGGTACAGGTCGATATCGGTCGCGTCTTGAATCAGCGACCCGTCGCGCCCGATCGCCGCGTCAATCGCTTGCCCCAGCACAAGCGTTGTGGGCGTTGCGCCGGCCACGGCGTTGTCCGCGAGCGATGCCAGGTCCGACAGTGATCGCATCGCGGTGTTCAGCACGTACGACCCGGTGTCGCCGCCGGAGCCGTCCCACGGCGCGAACCAGTTGAAATCGTTGTTCCCCACGCCGGTGACGGCGATGTAGTACGTTTGCCCGCTGGTCACCCGGAAAATGTGCCGCGCTGCTGAACCCGAGCCGTCGGGGATGCGCGTCGCCTCACCGGTAGTCGTGTTGTACGTCCAGAGGCTGACGACGGCGCTCAGCGAGTTGTCCATGCTTACTGCGGACACATCCAGAAGCCCCGTGGAAGAGGCCGTGAGTCGATAGAAGTCCACGTCCTTCGCGCCGTCGAAGCCGATCGTCGGGCCGCCGTCGCTGCCGATGACCGCGGCGATGGGCGTACCGATCGTTCCGACAACCGCCGAAGTGAGAACCCCGTTCGTGTCGCCGTTGCGGAACCGCAAGTACAAGTCGTAGAACCCGCCGGGGCCGGCCGCGCTTCGGTCGAACGGATCCGCCGGGTTGAAGTTTCGGTTACTGTAATCCGCGACCGCGATGTACAGCCGCTGCCCGCGCAGCACCGACAACTCCAAATAACTATCAAGGTTATCAGGGAACATCTCGTCGTCGTGCTCGGCGATCTGCACCGCGTTCCCGTCAAACACACGGATGAACGTATCGACCGCGGTGTTGTTCATCCTGTACGGGGTCGTGTCGATATCGATGATCAGCGTGCCGTTGTCAGGCGCGACAACATCGAAGAAGTCCACGTCCTGCGACCCGACGCTCAGCCCCATATCCGCCCCGATCAGTCCATTGAAAAACGCGCCGAGGGAATCGACCGCCACGGCCCCTTGGAACGCGCCGTTCGGATCGGGGTTGGAAAGGCTCACGACCAGGTTGTAATCACCAGCGGACTGCCCGTTGGTGTTGCCCGCACCGGTCACGACGTTGTACGCCGAGTTGTTGTAACTCGTCACGCCGAAGTAGTACGTCCCGGGCTGGAGCCGGATCGATTCCAGCCGCGGGTACAGCGACCCGCCGGCATCATCCGAGAACGCGAGTTGAGCCCCGGCGGAGTTGAACAGCCGCAGGTACGCATCGAAGTTCGTCCCGCCCATCACGGCGGCGGTCTGGAACGTCACAATGCCGGGTGATTCCAGCACGATCTTGAACACATCCACATCATTCATCCCCGGCATCACCGCACCGTCGGTGCCGATATTGCCCACGAACTCGTAGGATCGTGTCCCGTCGAGGCTCGGCAGTTCGATCGCCGTGGCGATGGTGTTGTTGATGTCGTCCGCGACCGGGTTGGGATCGGGCACGGGCTGCCCCGTCACCGTTGCACGCACCTGCTGGATCGCCCGGTACACGTTGACCCGCTTGTAGGTCAGTTCCGTTTCGGGGAGGTTCAGCGCGGGGCCGACCATCGCGCGGCCCTGCGAGTCAAACGTCACTTCCGCGCGCCCGTTCGTGCTCACATTCGCGTCGGTGATATCGTCCGCTGATGCACGGATGATCTGCCGGACCTGCGCAGGCGACAGGTACACCCCGCCATAGGTGAACGCCGCGTCCTGCATCAGCGCCACCATCCCGGCCACGAGGGGCGACGCCATGCTCGTCCCCGAGATCGTGTTGTACAGTTTCCCCTGATCCCCATTCCACGATGAATAAATTGTGGACCCCGGTGCCGCGACCTGGTTGCCCAGCGTCGATCGCTGGCTCGTCGCCGCGAACCGATCCGCCGCGGCGTCTTGCTCGTACGCAAAGTACCGGTCCCCGTACCCGCCCGACAACCCCCCGAAACGGTCTCCGCGTCCGTCGTCTTCCCACGTATTGGCAACCGTGAGCGTCGAATACGCCCCGGGCGTCGCCGAGCCGGGCGCGGCGTAGTTCGCATAACTGTTCCCCGACGCCGAGACGATCGTGATCCCCAGCCGTTCCAGTTCGGCAAAGAACGGTTGATACTGCGACGATGGCAGGTTCCCATTCAAGTTGCTCGGCGAACCCAGTGACATGTTGATCACGCGGATGTTGTACGTCTGGTAGTTGTTGATCACCCAGCGCAGCGATTCAAGCACGGTGTCGTGGCTGGGCTGGGCCTCGTTATCGTCCGGCAGCCCGCGGATGCCGATCAGTCGGGCTTGTGTAGCGACCCCGATCTCCGGGTTGCGAGCCGCCGCCGTGCCTGCAACGTGCGACCCGTGCCCATTCGGATCGAACGGCGCGTTGGAGGATGTACGGCGCACGGCGTCGTACCACGCGGCAAAGTTCGGCGCCAGGTCCGGGTGTGTGGAGTACAACCCCGTATCAATGACCGCCACACCGATGTTCGAGCCATCGACGCCGGAGTACGCCGTGTCGGCTCGGAGCGCGGTGATGCCCACGACATCGAACGCCGCGCTCAGCAGCGTACGATTCTCCAGCCGTTCCAGCCTGATCGCTTGGTCCTTGACGCTCGAACGGTGCGAACGTGTACCAATCCACCGGTGTCGTTGTGAACGAGGCATGCACATACTCCTGATCTTCCACGGATCAACGAAACTGTATTCAGCCGGTGGATCGGCACGCAAATCTTCATCGCTGCAAGACGCGGGACGCTACAGTTCAACCGATGAGTACACCGGACATCATCAAACTCGTTGCGTTTATTCTGTTCCTGCTCGTATCGGCTATCTCGTGGGCAGCGAAGCAGATCGCCGAGCAGAAGAAAATCAAAGACGCCAAAGAAGCCGCTCAGCGTCGGGAGGAACAACTCCTGCGCACCGGCCGCGCCGAAGCACCGATCCAGACCGCGACAGAACTTCGCGGGCCGGCCGAAGCACCGCCGCCCCCACCCACCCTGAGCACTCCATCGCCGCACGCCGACGCTCGCCGCCGGCTTCAGGAACTCGCCGAAC
>JBGSIF010000106.1:0-6975 GCA_041742635.1 Phycisphaerales bacterium | reverse complement strand
TACCCGTCGCGCCACGCTTGCTTGATGATCACCTGCTTGGCCAGAGCGCCTACGGGAGAGGTGAGCATGCGCAGGATCGATCCTGATTGCCCCGAAGCGTGCAGGCTGCGTGCCATGGTCCGTGCGTGCGCGGCTTGCTTGACGAAAAAATCGGCGAACGAGCCGATTGAATCATGGCGCATGGTGCCGGTGAGTCGGGCGATGCGCGGGGGGGACGTTGGCGCGATCGGCAGGAACGAATCGTGTGGATCAAGCCCGCCCCAGCGGAACGCATCGCGCCGAACGAGCCGAACGCGCCACTCGGGTTGCCACGTATGCCGGAGCGGGCGGCCGCGATAGTACACCACGCGGTTGACTTGGTACCCAGCGGCGTGGTGGACGCCGGACATGAACAACCTGCGAATCGAATCAGCGAGATCAGGCTCGATCGATTCGTCCGAATCGACGCACAGCACCCAAGGTTGAGTGCAGGCCTCGAGCGCTCGCTGCTTCGTGCGGATATGCCCCAGCCACTCGCTTGATATGACACGAGCCTTGTAGCGTTCGAGGAGCGGGATCGTTTGGTCGGTCGAGCCGGAATCGATGGCGACAATCTCGGTTGCAAACGGCGCGATCGATGCGAGTGTGCGTTCGATCGTGTCCTGGTTATTCTTGCAGACGATTGCGATCGACAGCGGGAGAAACCCCGCGCTCTGTTGAGGCTGGGGCGGCGTGGCCGAGGGATGTGCGGCCGGGCTAAGCATCTCACCGCGGGTGGGCATGTGAATGATGGTGTACGGAAGGAGCGAGGGAGTCAATGGGGAATGGGTGATGCAACGTGTGCTTAAGCCGGTTATTGCTGGGTTACGGCGGAATAGGTGCCTCGAAGCCGGGCGGCGACACTTTGGAGCGAAAAAGACTGCTGTGCCCAGAGGAAGCCGCGCTGAGCCATGGCGGCGCGATCGGGATCGGGGAGCAAGCCCATTCGCTGCATAGCGGCGGCGAGAGCATCGACGGAGTTGCCAGCGCGGATGGCGGCGCCAGCGTCCTGAAACTCGGTGGCCAGGGAGATGTTGTCGGTGATCACGACGGGGGTGCCCACGCCGAGCGCCTCGAACAGCACATACCCGAAACTTTCGATGGACGAGTTGACGACCAGCGCGTCGGCGGCGGCGAGGCCTTCGTGTTTGGCGTCCCCACCGACCCAACCGGCGAAGATGACGCGGTCGGCGACGCCGAGCGATGCGGCGTGCTGTCGGAGCATCGTTTCGTACTCGGGTTCGCCGGTGCCGAGGACTACGAGGCGGGCATTAGAGAGTGCGGGGTGTTCGACCGCACGAGCGAACGCGGCAATCGTCATTTCGACCCGTTTCACCGGGTGCAGCCGACCGAGGAAGGCGAAGACGCAGGTGTCGTGGGAGATGGCGAAACGCGCACGCCCGGCGGCGCGAAGCGGGGCACGGTCGGGCATGTCGGCCGGCAGCGAGACGGGGAGGGGCACGAGAAAACGACGTGCGGCCGGGCAAGAAGGGGGAAAGACGCTGTCCGCGAGTTCGTCACGGGTCATGGCGATGAAGCCGCTGGCCTGCCGTAGGGCGCGGCCCAGCCCGAGAGTGAGGAAGATTCGTTTTTTCAGTCGCTTGTAGTTCATGGCCCATCGCAACAACATCCCGTGGCTTTGCCAGAGGACGGGTACGCCCGCGCGACGAGCGGCGTTCGCGGCGTGAACTAGGTCCGGGGACCACAACCCATGGATGTGTAGGACATCAAACTTCCCGGCGGCCAGGTCCGAAGCAATCATGCGCCCCAGCGTTCCCGAGCGGAGGAGTCGCCCGCGTGATTCGGCGACCTTGAAGGCGTTTGGTGAGCAGCGGATACGGGTCCAGATCGGATCAGCGTCGGGTGGGCGCAGGAAGTAGGCCGTGGCGATGAGATGATCCGGGCTGGACGAGATCGCGTCCAGAATACTCTGGAACGCGGTCGTGGTCCCGCCTGCCTTGGCGTCGGCGGTCTCGATGAGTTGGGCGATTCGCAGCATGGTGGGTGGAGAAAGTCTCAACGGTTGGTTCGAGGATACGTGCGTGATCGGATCGAAACAGTCGAAGCGTGGTGGCTTGGAAGCCGATAAACTTATACGAACGGGACAATACGATCCGATGAGTATCCCGTTCGAGTTGCTCGCACATCTTCGGCGAATTCTATCGATGAATCGATCACACGACGGCATATCCGCAGCAGGTCATGCGGGCACGGGCAACGCCGATGAGGTACGACCGGGCGTGTATGGGCCTGGCGCGGCTGTGGGAGTGGGTGAAGCACAGAGGGGGCAGGGCAGCAAGATATTTCAGCGACTGGATACGAGCGCGGGCTTCCCGTACTCGCTGCGGGAGTACATCCGTCGGTTTGCGTGGGAGTGGGTGCAGCGGACGCTGATTCGGTTCAGCCCGCGGCGAGCGCACAGGTGGCGTCGATTCTGGCTGCGGTTGTTCGGCGCGGATCTGACGCCGACGAGTTCGACAAAGGCGTCGACGAAGATTTTTCATCCGTGGCTGTTCTCGATGGGGGAGCATTCGTGGCTGGCCGAGCATGTCACGATTTACAACCTCGGGCCGGTGCGGATTGGATCGCACACGGTGATTTCGCAGGACGTGTACGTGTGCGCCGGGACGCACGATTACACCAAGCCGAACCTGCCGTTGCTGCGGCCAGCGATCACGATCGGTGATGGTGTGTGGATCTGCGCCGGGGCGTTCATCGGCCCGAGTATCACCGTTGGGGACAACGCGGTTGTGGGTGCGCGGGCGGTCGTGACGCAGAGCGTGCCCGCGGCGATGATCGCGGCGGGAAACCCGGCGCGGGCGATCAAACCCAGGAAGATGGACTGGTCGGCGCAGCCGTGAAGAATCGGGGCATCCGGGGTGACGGTCAGCCGGTGCGTTTCGAGAGACCGTCGAGCGTCAGTGGGACGGGCTGATCCCCCTTCACGTCGCAGAGCGGCGTGTTCATGCCGGGCTGCGAGATCAAGTCGGCGAGGGTTTTGTTGTCGAGCACATCGATAACGGCCTTGGCGGCGTGGTCCATCAACCGATGCAAGGGGCAGAGGTTCGATCCGTGACTGGCAAGCCCGAGTGGACAGGACGTGATCCGCTCCAGACGTGTGACTGATCGAACGACTTCCATGACGGTGATCGCCGAGGCCGGTCGCGCCAACCGGTACCCCCCGCGGACCCCGCGGCGCCCCGTGACAAGTTCGGCGGCGGCGAGTTGCTGGAGTACCTTGGCGAGATAGTGCGAAGGTACCTGCGTTCGCTCGGCGAGCAACACGGTGGGCACCAGGTCGCTGGGGCTGAGAGCGAGCCACGCCATGGCCCGCACTGCGTATTCCGTCGTCTGAGAGAACAAACGGGAGCCTCCTCAATGGCACATCGATCCAGTGAACTTGCCTAGCACGCGCGGCCTGATGCGAAGACCGACGCATGGCCCCCCGCATGGAGGCGGCACGAACATTAGGGTATCGGGCCGGTGCGCGTGAGCGGAATCCTGGGATGTGTGTAGTTCAGGACTATGGCCTGGTGGTTGATCCGGTCGAATACTGCTTACTTCTTCTTCTCGAACGCCGCGTCGAACGCCTGAGCACTGGGGGTGAAGTCGAGCGAAGCAACGAAGCGGACGGCTTCCTCCGCACCTGCTTCGCGGTCCATCCCGGTGTCCTCCCATTCCACGCTCAGCGGGCCGTCGTACCCGATTCGGTTCAAGGCGCGGATGATCTCCTCGAAGTTCACGTCGCCGCGGCCGGGCGAGCGGAACTCCCACCCGCGGCTGCCGCCCGCACCCGTGGCGCCGAACTGCAGGTGCGACCCGAGTATGCCCGAGCGCCCGTCGAGCACACGCACACAATCTTTGACATGGACGTGGAAAATGCGGTCGGGGAACTCATTGATGAACGCGACGGGATCCACGAACTGCCAGTGCAGGTGGCTTGGATCGAAGTTGAACCCGAAGGCGGGGTGCCCATCCACGGCATCGAGAGCGCGACGCGCGGTGTGGATGTCGTATGCGATCTCCCCGGGATGGACTTCCAGCGCAAACTTCACCCCTTCTTTCTTGAACGCGTTCAAGATCGGGGTCCAGCGTTTGGCGAAGTCCTTGTACCCAGCGTCAACATCCTTCTGCGTCATCGGAGGGAAGAAATAGAACTTGCCCCAGATCGACGAGCCGGTGAACCCGTTGACGACCCCGACGCCGAACTTGGCGGCGGCGCGAGCGGTATCGATCATCTCGGCGGCGGCTCGCTTGCGGACGCCCTCGGGGTTCCCATCACCCCAGACATGCTTGGGCAGGATCGCTTTGTGCCGCGAGTCAATCTCGTCGCAGACGGCTTGCCCGACGAGGTGGTTGGAGATGGCCCAGCACTCCATGGAGTGGAACGCGAGCAAGTCGTGGCGGGATTGGCAGTACGTCTTGTCTTTGAGTGCCTTGCCGACCTCGAAGTGGTCGCCCCAGCAGGCCAGTTCGACGCCTTCGTACCCGAAAGAGGCTGCTTTTTCAGCCACTTTAGAGATAGGTAGATCGGCCCACTGCCCGGTAAATAGCGTGATCGGTCGGCTCATAGTGTCTGAGTGTACCACACTGCGCGACGCACGGCGGTCGGCAGATCCTGCGCTCGCACACGGCTTCGACCTCTGGGATTTCACACCAAGATCAATCCACGGTGTGCCCTCTACGAAAGTGGATGCTGCGAAGGGCCGATAGTGCTTCATAGCGTCCATCGCTCGCACGATCCAAGCCGGGTTGTTGCGGGGATTGAAGCCGTGAATGAGCACCGCCGCGAACCTCATCCTGATTGAAATCAGCCCGACCCGGCAGCAACTCACGGTGCTGCGGCACGGGGAAATGAGCGCGCAGCGGTCAGTGCGACTGGATCCCGCGCCTTCGCACTCGTCCGGGCCGACGTCGTCGGGCGCGGTGCCGCAGCGGCGCTGGGCCGAACAACTCACATCGTTCCAAGCCGTACTGGCCGGGTGGGTCGAAGAACTCTCGCTGGTCGGACGAGCGGCGTCGATCGTGTATTCTGGACCAGACTCGGCTGCCTCGGTCTATTCGGTACCGGCCGTGACAGGTCCTGCCGCGGGTCGTGCGGCGGCCGAACTGGCGATCAGCGAAGCCGCGTCGTTCTCCCTCGATGCCGCCACTACCGATATTCATCTCCTGCGAACCGACGCGTCGGACGGTGTGAACGCGGATGGATCGGTTCGGCCGTCACAGATGCACCACCTCGCGGCGATTGATTCTGACATCTCGGCGGCGGCTGTGTGCAGGTGCGTTGAGAATGCGGGTTTAGTCGTGCAGCGTGCCGCGACGGGATCGGCGGCGATGCTCGGTGCGGCGTGGTCGCTTGCTTCTGCACACGCCACCGGCAACGGTGCCTGTGCCGTGCTCTGGTTCGGTGAACACGGTTCGGCGCTCGTCGCTGGAACCACCCAGCGGCTCGCATTCGCTCGGTATTTGCCACACGGCGTCGAGCACTTGATCGATGCGCTCGTGCGGGCTTCGCCGGTGCGTGCTGCGCCCACGACGACACAAACAGAGGCTCCGCCGGCACGAGCGGAGTTGCGCCGTGCCTTGCTTTGCCAAGGTGTGTCGGACTCGCCCACCACCCACGCCACGAGCGAATCCGGTACTTTTGCAGGCGACACGGTCTCGCTCCCGCTGGTGCGGCCGGTGCTGCAGCGGCTGGCAATCGAAGTGAAGCAATCGGTTCGGTTCGGTCTGAGTCCCGAAGAGCGGGGGGAACTCCGGGTGCTGCTCGCCGGTCCGGGCGCGAGCATCCCGCATATCGACGGCGTGCTCTCGACGGATGCTGGAGTCATTGTGACACGGCTGGCCGGCCAGCCGGCGGAACCAGGGACCGAAGCCGGGGCGATGGAAGGAGAATCGTCGGCGTTTCTTGCTGTGCGCGACATCCCGCTCTGCCTGTTGCCGCGGTCCAGGCGCGAAGCGGTCCGCTTCACGGGGCTTCGGCGTGCACTTCGTGTGGGCGCGGCCCTCGCGGTCCTGACGAGCCTCGTCGACGCGGGGCATCACTACTTCGCCGTGAAGCAACAAGAAGAAATCCTCACGCAACTCAGGCGTGAACAAGCCACGCCCAGTCCGGCGCGCGATGCACTGGCATCGGCGAGTAGCGCCCGCGTGGGTGTTGTGCAAGCCCGTGCGCGACTCCGGCAACTGCTCCCCGATTCGCCGTCCGCCGCCGCCCTCCTCGTGCTGCTCAGCGAAGAGACACCTGGAGAGGTGCGCCTTCGCAGCATCGACCTTGGCCCGGACCGCGGCGGGTGGTCCGCACGCTTGAGCGGCGTGGTCACACTCGATCCCGGTTCCTCTCAGGCGCCCGCGGAAGCACTCAAGCGGTACCTGGATCAGTTGGCGGCGGCTCCGCTCGTGCTCGCGGCGTCGCTTGGGCCGACGCACTCCGCGCCGGGCACCAGCACCACTCAACTCATGTTCGACGCGTCGATTACGCTGGTCGGGCTGCCCGGCGACGAACTACGCGACGCGATCAGCGCGGGGCGTGCCCGCACCGAACTGAGCCGCGATTCGCACACCACCGCCGAAACCACAGGAGGGCGACCATGACCCCCGATCTTCGTCGGCGCTTTGTCAGCGAAGCCGTCATCGGCGTCGCCGCGGCGCTCGGGTTGCACTTCGTGATTGTTGAGCCACAGCACTCGAAACTCGTCGAACTGCGCCGGGAGTGTGAGCAGATCGCGGGGTCGATACCGAGCGCATCGGAAGAGATCGCAACGCTCCCGCACGCGACGGCGATGGCCGAAGAAAGCCGAGTTGAAGCCGAAGCGATGAACCGCGCCGGCAGCATGGCTCGCAGCGAGAGCGCGATGTTCACTCGCATCATGCAACTCGCGCTCGAACACAACGTTCGGATTGATCGCATGGACCCGCGCGCACCGATGATGCCCTCGGCACCGCTGCCCGCGGCGG
>JBGSIF010000105.1:0-4731 GCA_041742635.1 Phycisphaerales bacterium | reverse complement strand
CCGCGCCGGGGCCGGGGAACGCCGTGCGGTGTCGCGAGGACACCTTCCTCGGCCGTGTGCGGCGGCGGTTCGGCGGCGCGAGGTCCATCAGCAACTCGTTTCGGCCGCTCACTGCCTTTGTTATGCCCTTTACGGCTGTTGTTGAGCCGTGAAATAAGGTCTTTGGGCCATCAACTGCTTTCTTTAGGCCATCAACTGCTCTCTTTAGGCCATCAACAACTCTTGTTGAGCCATCACATGTTCTTTTTAGGCCATCTACTGCTCTTGTTGAGCCACCAACAATCATGTTTCGTGGCATTACACCGATCGTGAAGCCGTCGGTTATCGTGTCAGCATGATGAATACGGGCGCGGTGCGGCTTCGCGCACGCAGATCGCCGGCCGGCAGTTCGTGCGCGGCGGCCTCGGTACACCGCTCCGGCCCACCACCGTCGTCCGAGCGGAAGCACCGGTTCACCGTCGCCGCGTTCGCGTCCATCACGCTACGATGCGCCTCGCACTTCTTACGGAGATATCGGCATGAATCGTCTTGTTCGGCGGGTGTTCCTCGTGACGGCGGTGGTGGCGGGCCTGGCAACCATGGGCGTGGCGGCGACCGCCGTCTCGTCCTCTCTCTTCAAGCCCCCCGTGCCGCCGGTGATCGCGGTCGTGGACCTTCAGGCGATCGTCGCGGGCCTCGACGAGCGCACCGTCAAGGACTACGAGTTCCAGAACAAGGGCAAGGAACTCCAGAGCGTTTTGGATACCAAGAAAAAAGCCTTCGAGGACACCAAGAGCCAGATCGAAGCGACCACCGACAAACAGCAGAAACTCGTCCTCCAGAAGCGCGCGTACTTGCAGGAACAGGAACTGAAGTTCGAGACCGAGTTCTCCCAGCAGCAACTCGACCTGCTCTACGGCGACCTCTTGCGCGACCTGTACAGTAAGATCACCGCCGCCGCCGCCAAGATCTCGGCCCAGAACGGGTACACCATGGTGCTCGCGAGCGACGAAGGGGCCAGCATCCCCCCCGGCGGGCGAACCGAAGTGACCCGCGCGATCGGTATGAAGCGCATGCTCTTCGTCGATGATTCGCACGACATCACCAAGGTAGTCATCACGGTGATGAACAACGACTTCGTCGCCGCCGGCGGCAAACGCATCGACCCCCCCGCCCAGCCCCCCACCACGCCCGGGAACTGATCCCGCGTCGATCGGGGAATCCGGCTCACGTTTGAGTACGCCTCTCGTTCGCTCCCCGCGATGGCGGGGATGTCACCCATGAGTACACCCAACCCGCATCATCCAAACCCGAACCCCGGGCACCCCCGCCACACGACCGGCTCCATCGCCGCCGCCGTGCGCGCCGAACTCGTCGGCCCAAGCGACCTCGTCATCGTTGGGATCGACGGGATCGACGCCGCTGGTCCGGGCACCATGACGTTCGTCCGCTCCAAGCGCTTCGCCATGCGCTGGCCGAGTTCGAAGGCGTCTGCCGTGATGGTCACACGCGGCGTCGATCTCCCGGGGCACGATCCGTCCAAGCGAGCACTGCTCGTCGTCGAGAACGCCGACGCCGCGACGATCGCCGTCCTTAGACTCTTCGCTCCCCCCAAGCCGCAGTATGCTCCCGGTATCCACCCCACCGCGATCGTGGACGACACCGCCACCATCGGGCAAGGCGTTCACATCGGCCCGAACTGCATTGTCGGCCCGGGCTGTGTCGTCGGCGACGGCACCGTGCTGATCGCCAATGTCCACCTCGGCGCGGACGTCGAGATCGGTCCCATCGGTCTGCTCTATCCCGGTGTCGTCGTTCTCGAACGCTGCCGCATCGGCGCGGCGTCCATCCTCTGGCCCAACGTCGTCATCGGGGCCGACGGGTTCGGGTACATCCCCGCCCCAGACCGGCGCGGCGTCATCAAGGTTCCCCACATCGGCAACGTCGTCATCGAAGACGGCGTCGAGATCGGCGCGTGTACGTGTATTGACCGTGGCAAGTTTGGTGCGACCCGTATCGGGGCGGGAACCAAAATCGATAACCACGTCCAGATCGGACACAACGCCCAGATCGGGCGCGGGTGCATCATCTGCGGCGTCGTCGGTATCGGCGGGTCCGCGATCATCGAAGACGGCGTCACCCTCGCCGGGCATGTGGGTGTTTCGGACTCTATTCATGTCGGGCGCGGCGCGACGGTCGCGGCTAAATCAGGCGTCGTTTCCGATGTCCCCGCTGGCGAAACGTGGTTCGGTACCCCCGCCGGGCCGCACAAGGACCAGATGCGCAACTACGCCGCGCTGCGCAAGTTGTCGGATTATTTGAGAAAAATGAAACGACTGGAAAAGGCCGCGATCGAGCGGGGGCTGCTCCCCGCCCACGGCGATTCACACGAGTGATACACGACGTGAACCGTGAGTATTCCGTCTGAATGTAGTCCTTCAAAATTGGCTGTATCGCGCACATACTGACCTATTGCAGCCGATCGCACGCCGCGTGTACCTTGTCGTTCCCCATCAACGTAGAAGATTTCTAAGTTTGTTGGACAACGTCCGAAAATAATGTAGGTTAGTGAGTGCCCAAGCCAACGCGTGGGCGAGATGAGAGATGACGGCCGGGCTGATCTTCGCTATGTGACCCACCATGTGCGCGATCTTCCGCCTTGCCAGTTCCGCAACCCCAGATCGCTTGCGGGCGATGATTCCATTGGAGAAGACATGACGATCGAGCGTCTTCGGGCGGGTGGTGGCGTGGGTATCGTTCTTGGATTGTGGGCGGGTTCGCTCGGTTTCGCGGCGGCGCAGGTGCCCGCGAACTCCTGCATGAATGCTCCCTTTGTTACCGTCCCAGGTGCGTACCAAGGCTCGACGGTCGGCGCTACCGCCGACGGAACCGCCTCCTGCGGCACATCCGGCAGTACCCCGGACGTCTGGGTCAAGCACACCGCAGCACGCACCGCCATCCTCTGGGCAGACACCTGCGCGGTTACCGACTTTGATTCGATCGTGTCGGTCCGCGCCGGGTGCGCCGGCGCCGAAGTCGCGTGCAACGACGATTCTTGCGGGATCACTTCGCGTTTGTCGTGCAGGGTCGAGGCCGGCGAAACGTACTGGGTGCGCGTATCAGGATTCAGCGGCGAGATCGGGCCGTTCCGATTGACCCTCGCATACGCCGACCTCCCGGCCGATCCGAACCCCGGCCCGGACATCGTCGTCGGCGAGATCACCGAGGTTCGTTACTGGTCGCGCGCCGGGAACACCATCGCGTATTCGGTCGGGGCCACCGTCTGCAACATCGGTGACACGGGCGCGACTTGGCAGCCGGATACGAATCAGCACGCCGTCATCGCGCAGTCCATGTTCCGACTCAAACACGGGCGGATCGAGCAGATCGGGCAATCCTGGCTCCGCCACACCACCACCGCGGCCAACGACGGCTCCTGCGGGATCTGTGCCCCTGCCCAGAGCGGCATCCTCGGTGTCGGGTGCTCGGATCCATACGGGGCCGGGTTGAGCGGCGAGCAATCTGCACTCGGGCCGAAATGGCAGGTCCACGCCTCGTCCGCTGATTTCCCGTTTCCCCCGGCCAGCCCCCCTGTTGCTTCTCCAATCGACCGGCGACTCCAAGTTCTTTCCAACGACATCGAACCCGAACTCAACCAAGGCGCGGCGTACTTCGTCGAGGCCTTGCTCGCCAGCCCGGATGACGCCCGCGCCGATCGCGCCATGAACAACGCCTCCTGCCGCCAGATCAACTTCGGGATGCTCGATTCTGACCCTGCAATGGCAGGCGCGACCCTCTCGCAGCGTCCCGCCATCTCCGCGTGGAAAAATGCAGATCCCGCCGTGACTGAACTCAATCTCGACTTCACTGAAAACGGAAACTCCGCACGCTTCATTGTGGCGTGCAAGTCCACCGAGGTCGGTACCGGGGTCTGGCGCTACGAATACGCGGTCTACAACCAAAACTCCGACCGCGCCGCCGGGCGTTTCGCGGTCCCCCTCCCGTCGAGCGCGTCGGTCTTTCAGGTCGGCTTCCACGATGTGGACTACCATTCCGGCGACGGCGACGACAACATCAACTTCCACGATACCGACTGGTATTCAATCCGCACCGACGGGACACTGCTCTGGGAAACCGACCCGTTCGAAGACAAGCCGAACTCCAACGCCCTGCGCTGGGGAACGATGTACAACTTCTGGTTTGACGCCGATGTCCCGCCCACCAGCGGGCGGGCGATCGTCGGACTGTTCCGGCCCGGCACACCTGGTGAACCGGCGCAACTCTCCGCGATGGATGTCCCGGTCCCCCGTTGCCCGGCCGATTGGTTGCCCGACGGGTTCATCAACTCACAGGATTTCTTTAACTTCATCTCCGACCTCTTCGACGGCAGCGCCGACTTCAACAACGACACCTTCATCGATTCGCAGGATTTTTTCGACTTCCTTCGCGCGTTCTTCCACGGCTGCTGACTATGCAACGCGAGATGATCGTGGTGCGGGTTTCCAACCTACGCAAGCGCAAGAGTTCGTGCGGCTTGGAAACCGCACCACTCGTCAAATGACGTTGTCGTACTCACTTTGCAACGCGATATGCGGCAGTATTCGACGTCTTTAGAATCGCACTATTTTCTCTCTACCGGCCCTCCCAGGATCCCGCTGCTCAGCGCAGGGCCACCGGCCTACCCCACCTTCGCTTCGAGTTCCGCCCATCGTGCGTACAGCGCGGCCACCCGCTCGTGCGCCGCCCCGGCCG
>JBGSIF010000104.1:0-7919 GCA_041742635.1 Phycisphaerales bacterium | reverse complement strand
TTGTCACGAGTTCACTTTCATCAAATGCACTCAAATACGCGGCGCGACGACGTGCGCTTCGCTCGATACCGTCACCTCGTGCTCGGGCGCGGCCCTCGCGCCCGGCGTGTGGTACACGTTCACGGGCACGGGGCACACCATGACGGTCGATACGTGCGTCGCCGCCGACTTCGACACGCGGCTCGAACTGTACCTCGGAACCTGCGGCGGCCTCGTCTGCATCGGCTCGAACGACGATTTCTGCGGGCTGCGCTCGTCGATCTCGACCTGCACCGATACCGGCGTGGTCTACCGCGTGCTGGTCCACGGGTTCGGGGGAGAAACCGGTGTCTTTCTCATCACTGTCAACGGGGACGACGTGCCGTGCGGTACTCCCTGCGCCTGCGACTGGAACAGGGACGGCGTTCTGAACTCGCAGGACTTCTTCGACTTCCTCACACCATTCTTCGTCGCTCACGCCGACTTCAACGGCGACGGCGTGACCAACAGCCAAGACTTCTTCGACTTCCTCGCGTGCCTGTTCGACCCGCCGATGGGCTGCTGATCGTTCGTCCTGTGACCGTCCGATCCCGCGGGCCGGCGCCCGCGGGATCGCTTGCTTACTGCCCCTTGCCCTTGTCCTTGCGTTCCTTGCGGAAGTCGGTTTTGCCTCGCTCGCGGGACTTGCTCTTCTGGCTGCGGCGTTCGGAGCCGCTCTTGCCGTACTTGATCGCGTCGAAGTCGATGTTCAACCCGCCACCCCCCAGGCCGAGGCCGCCCGCGGCTTTCGAAGGCGGGGCTTTCTTGGCCTTGCCCGTGTCGCGCGCCTTGGCGTCGGTGACGAGCAGGTCCATCTTGCGCATCGCCAGGTCGATCGCGGCGATGGTGACCGTGACCTTGTCGCCGATGTTGAAGGAGCGACCGGACTGCTCGTGGACGAGCGCGCCGCTGCGCGGGTCGAGTTTCCATCTCCCCCCAACCCCCGCGCGGTACTGCGGGTGCCCTTCCTTGACGCCGGTGGGGAGGTCGGTGGACTTGATCATCCCGTCGGCGAGGTACTTGTCGAGTTGGACGAAAATGCCGTTGTGCGTCACGCCGGTGACGATCCCGTCGAAGTTCTCACCGACGTGGTTGGAGAGCAGTTGCAGGACAAGGAACCCGCGGAGGCTGTGCTCGGCGTCGCTGGCGTTCTCCTCGGTGCGGGTGATGTGCCCGCCGATCCCCTTGAGGGTTTCAAAGTCCGGGCAAGCGTTCGAGCGGCGGAGTTTGTCGCCGATATCGCGCCGCTCCACGTCGGACTTGGGCGCGTTCGACCCGTTGCTCGTGTGCTTCAGATATTCCGTGAGGGCGCGGTGAACGAGCGTGTCGGCGTAGCGGCGGATGGGGCTGGTGAAGTGGGCGTACGCCTCGCTCGCCAGCGCGAAGTGCCCGATGAGCGCGGGGGAATACTCGGCCTTGGTCATGGTGCGAAGGACCGACATATGCACCGCCCGGGCCGAGGACGTGCCGGCGGTCGCTTCCAGGAGCGACTGGAGTTCCTCGCGCGTGGGGTTCTTGGGGATCTTGTACCCGGCGACGCGGGCGTACATCTGTAGTTCGCCGACGTCGCCGGGGGTCGGCTCCGGGTGGATGCGCCGCAGCACCGGCACCTGGATCCGCTCGAACAACCGGGCGAGGACTTCGTTCGCCTCGACCATGAACATCTCGATCAGCGTGTGCGTGTAGGCGTCGTCTTCCTTCTGGGCGTCCACGACGTGCCCGAGTTCGTCGAAGACCAGCACGACGTCGGGGAGTTCCAGGTGGATCATCCCCTGACGCTTGCGCCGCTCGCGGATCGCGCGCGAGCACAGGTTCATCTCGCGCAGCGTGGCGATCAACTGATCGGTGTACTTCGGTTCGGTCTTGGCGTGCTTGACGGCTTCCCGGAGGTCGCCGTCGATCAAGGCCTGGGCCTCCAGGTACGTGAGCCGCTTGGCGGACTTGATGACGGTGGCGGCCGCCCCCTCGCTCCGGCAGTTCCCGTCGCGGTCGTACCGCATGAACGCCGATTTGCAGAAGCGGATCACGCCTTCCTGGAGCGAGCAGATCCCGTTGGAGAGCAGTTCGGGGAGCATCGGGATCACAAGGCGCGGGAGGTAGACGGAGTTGCCGCGTTCCTTGGCTTCCAAGTCCAGCGGGGTGCCGGGGAGGATGAAGTTGGCCACGTCGGCGATGTGGACAGCGAGTTCCCAGCCGCCGTCGGGCAACTTCTTGATCGAGATCGCGTCGTCGTAGTCCTTGGCGTCGGGCGGGTCGATCGTAATGATGAAATCCCCGCGAAGGTCTTCGCGCCCCTGGAAGCCTTCGCGTTCGCCGCGGGCGACTTCCTCGTCGAACTGGTGCGTCGCGTCGCGGGCCTGCTGCACGCAGGATTCTTCGAACTCGCCGGGGAGGTTGTACGCCGCGATGACGGCCTGTGTCTCGACATCGGGCAGACCCGCCTCGCCCAGCACACGCACCACGACGCCCTCGGCGAGCAACTGCCCCTCGGGGTAGTGCAGGAGTTCGACGACGACCTTGTCGCCGGCCTTGCCGTGCTTCGCGCCGGCGTCGGGGACCATGATCGGCTCGGTGAGTTCCTTGCCGTCGGGGTAGACCATCCACTTGTTGCCGCGGAAGATGAGTTCGCCGGTGAAACTCTTGCGCTTGCGGGTGAGGACTTCGAGGATGCGCCCGGTGGTGTCGTGCTCGCCCTTGCGGAAGCCGCGGACGACGGCAACTCGCACGCGGTCGCCGGTGAGGGCGGTGTCGGTTTCGTCGGGCGGAACGAAGAGGTCTCCCTCGCGGTACGCGATATCGGGCTTGACGAAGCCGAAGCCTCGCGGGTTTTTCTTGAACGAGCCGGTGATCTCCTCGGGCATCGGCGGCAACTGCACCTTGCCGAATGAATCGATGACCAGGTGCTTCTTCGCCGCCAGATCGCTGATGGCCTGCTTGAAAGCGTCGATGGACTCATCATCGACGCTCAGGTCGGCGGCGAGCCGCTCGGCGTTGCCGGGCTGGTAGGAGTCGTGCTTGAGGTGCGTGAGAATCCGTTGGGTGAATCGTGAAGGCATATAGGTGTGAGAGTAGGGTCCGCGGATCGGACGCGGCGAGGCCGCGCCGCCATCGGCACGCTAGCGTCATCCGGGGTACGCTGTGGTCGTCGGTTTCGTCAAACACCATGAGGCACGTATGAACAGATTCCGAGTCGGCCTCGCGCTGCTTGCAGGTATGTGCATCTGCGTAGGTGCCGCCGCGCAGGACAAACCGCCCACGGTAAATCCCAAACCACCAGACGCCTCGGGCGCGCCGCACGCTCCTGCGCCGCGGGCGGGTGCGGCGGACGCGGTCGATATCTCCGAATCGATCAGCACGATCATCACCAAGCACAACGTCCCCGGCATGGTCGCGGCCGTTACAACCGGGAAACAAACCGTACTGATCGGCGCGGCAGGGACGCGGGCCGCCAACACGGACTCCCCCGTACACACGACCGATGTGTTTCATATCGGATCGTGTACGAAGTCGATGACCGCCGCGCTGGTTGCGTTGCTCGTTCAGGACGGCACACTCACGTGGACGACGACGGTCGGCGAGTCGTTCCCTGAGTTCGCCGAATCCATGCACAAAGGGTGGAACAACGTTACGCTGACGCAGTTGCTGACCAACCGCTCTGGGGCGCCGGCGGACCTGAGCGCCGACGGGTTATGGGCCAAACTCTGGACGCACACGGGCACGGCCCGCGAACAACGGCTGACATTGGCGGAAGGGCTTCTGAAGCGAGCGCCAGACGCCGCGCCGGGTGAGAAGTTCATTTACTCCAACGCCGGGTTCGCTATTGCAGGCTTGATAGCCGAACGGGCCACAACCTCGTCGTGGGAAGCGCTCATGCGGGATCGATTGTTCAAGCCGCTCGGGATGAACTCCGCGGGATTCGGTGCCCCCGGATCAGTCGAGAAGATCGAGCCGGGGACGGTTCCCGATGTGCCTTGGGGACATACGCCTGATGGACGGCCAATCCCCCCCGGCCCGGCGGGAACAGCGGGCCTTGGCGGAACGCGTTCACGCAGTTCGGACAACCCGGGCGGGATCGGACCGGCCGGAATCGTACACTGCGCGATCGAAGACTGGGCCGCGTACGTCCGCGTCCAACTCCGCGGGCACGCTCAGAATCCCGAAGCACCGATCGATCGACACAATGTGCTCGGCTTGTCCCCAGGCACGTTCGCAACACTGCACTCGGCGTATCCGGCGAAGGACGAGAACCAGTACGCGATGGGCTGGGGCGTCGCTACGCGGCCGTGGGCCAAGGGCACGCGCGACGACGACACGGGGCGCGTGCTGACCCATTCCGGCTCGAACACGATGTGGTTCTGCATCGCGTGGCTTGCGCCGGAGCGAGACTTCGCGGTGCTTGTCATGTGCAACCAAGGGGGCGACGCCGCGACCAAAGCGTGCGACGAAGCCGCGGGAGCCTTGATCGCCCAATACCTGGGCACAACGAACAAAAAATAGCGACCGGATCATCACGACTCGAACTGCGGCTCGCCCGGCGAGATGCTACCGAACGCACTCGGCAGCCCGACATGCTCGGCCCCTGCCCGCGTCAGCATGCGGCCTCGGCGTGTGCGTGCCAAAAATCCGATTTGCAGCAAATACGGCTCGACGACATCTTCGATTGTGCCGGAATCCTCATTCATCGTCGCGGCAACCGCTTCCAGCCCCACCGGGCCGCCCTCGTAGGTCGTTGCGATGGTGCGGAGGTACGAACGATCGATCTCGTCAAGCCCGAGGTGGTCCACGCCTTCGAGTGCGAGGCTCTGCTCGACCATCGGGGCCGAGATCCGACCGTTGGATCTAACCTGGGAAAAATCACGCACGCGCCGGAGCAAGCGGTTGGCGATGCGCGGGGTACCGCGCGAACGGCCGGCGATCAAATCGAGCGCGCCGTCGCCCGCCCGAGCATCGGCATCGACGCCGAGCAATGTGCAACTGCGCGAAAGAATCGCGTGGAGTTCATCGGGCGAGTAAAACCGCAGGTGATGGGTGATGCCAAAGCGGGAACGAAGGGGCGCCGATACAAGGCCGGCCCGCGTCGTCGCGCCGATGAGCGTGAACGGCTTGAGTTTGATCTGCACCGTGCGGGCCGACAGTCCCGAGTCTACCGGGACGTCGATTCGGAAGTCCTCCATCGCCGGATAGATGAACTCTTCGACGGCGATCGGGAGCCGGTGGATCTCGTCGATGAAGAGTACATCGTTTGCTTCAAGGCGAGTGAGCGCGGAGACCAGGTCGGTGCCGCGGGTCAGCGCCGGGCCGGACGTGGTGTGAACACGAGCACCCATTTCCTGCGCGATCACATACGCTAGGGTGGTCTTGCCCAGACCGGGCGGGCCGTGCAGCAATACATGCTCCATCGGCTCGGTGCGTACGCGAACGGCTTGGATCGTAATGCTGAGCCGTTCGATCAGTTCCGGCTGCCCGATATATTCCGACATGCGCGTGGGCCGCAACGACCAGTTGCGCTGGTCGAGTTCCGGGTTGGCTTTGGCAGAGACGAAGCGTTCGACGGCCATGTAGCGGGAGTGTAGTGCCCGGGTGGGGGTCGTGCATCGATGTTCGGTTGACCCGACCGGCGCACGAGCCACCTCTATCGAACGTTCCCCGATGTTAATCTGGGTGCGATCACCACACATTCTCGGACGAGGTTGGTGTGTGCGCTCGCTTTCTCTTCCCAGTTTACTTGAACAACAGACATTCACGACATAACTTGAATACTGCATCGGGCATCTCTCGCCCCAATCTATGACTGCGCGTATTACCATCCAAGGAGATCTGTATGTATCGGCGTGACACCAAGCGGAACGTTCGCAAACTGATCGGCTGCGCAGGCGAATCGTCCGGCGTGATGATGGAATCGCTCGAGTCGCGTCAACTCCTCGCCGCGGTGGTTTGGGATGGCGGCGCGGGCACGAACTCGTGGCACGACGCCGCGAACTGGAATCGCGGGGGTGTGGACGCCGTCCCGCAGAACGGCGATGATGTCACGATCTCCGTCGCCGCGAATCCGACGGTGACGTTCACCACGGGCACACTCACCCTCGCTTCGCTCATCACCGACGAAGCCCTCACCGTCACCAACGGGACGCTGGGGCTTCAGCCCGGCGGGACCGCGACCATCAACGCCGCGCTCACGCTGAACGGCAACGCCGCCACGCTCACCGGGGCCACCTGGAACATCACCGGCGGCGTGCTGCGCACGACCTCGAGCGGGGGGCAACTCGCCAACGCCACGATCAACGGCGATGTGACGCTCGATATGCCCAGTTCCGTGGTTCGGCTCTCGGGCGCGACTCGTTTCACCTCGCTCAGGCTCCTAGCGAACAACGTGACGCTCCAGACCGCTCCCGGGTATGTGCTGCACGACCTGGTTGTCGTGGATGGGGCCGCCACCGGTGCTCGGTCGATCACGGGCGCGGTCGGCGGCAACGGGACGCTGACGGTCTCGCCGACGGGGATCATCCGTGTCGCGGCTGGTTCCGCGGCCGACCTGGGCATCTTCAACTCCAATAATTTGACGCTGGTCAACGACGGCCTCATCTCGCTCGAAGCCCCGGGCAGGACGCTCTCGTTCAACAACACCGCGCTCACGAACAACGCGACGATCCAGGCACCCGTCGGCACGCTGAATCTCACGCCCAGCAACTTCACCAACGCCGCAACGGGGACCGTCATCGCGCAGTCCGGGACAACGCTCAACATCTCGGGGATCTGGTCCAGCGCCGGGACCATCACCATCAACTCGGCGACCACCAACTTCGGCGGTACCTTCACCTCGGTCGGCACCCTCGTCCGCACCGGCGGCACCGTAAACCTGACCGGAACATTCAGCAACCCGGGAACCTTCACGTTCAACGCCGCGAGCGGTTCCTGGAACCTGCGGGGCGGATCGGTCAGCGGGGGGACGATCGTCTTCACGGCGGGCGAACGGCTGCTGCTGACCTCGTTCGGCGGGGTTCTCAATAACGTCCAAGTTACCGGCGACCTGCTGCTGGATGTGACCAGCGCGTCGGTGCGTGCCGCGGGGACGACGCGGTTCACGGCGGCGCGGCTGACCGGTAACGCCACGAGAATCGAGTTCGCACCGGGGTACGTGCTTCAAGACCTGGTCGTCGCCGAGGGCGCGACGGCGGGAAACCGGACCATTCAAGGTGCCGTCGGGGGCACCGGCACGCTGACCATCGCCCCGTCGGGCGTGATTCGACTTGCCGCCGGTGCCGGCGGCGGGCTGGCTATCTCGGACTCGAATGCCTTGACGCTCGTCAACAACGGGCTGATTTCCGCCGAGGCCGCTGGTCGAGCATTGACGTTCAACAACACCGCCGCCACGAACAACGCCGTGATGCAGGTCATCGACGGGACGCTCGATGTGTCGCCCGCGAACCTAACGACGACGGGCACCGGCACGCTCTCGGCGCAGTCCGGGGGCACGCTCACGATCGGCGGCAACTGGTCCAACGCCGGGACGATCACCGTCAACGGCGCGACGGTAAACCTCGGCGGAACGTTCGGAACGACCGGCACATTCAACCGCACCGGCGGCACCGTGAACCTCACCGGCACCTTCAATAACCCCGGTGTGTTCACGCTGAACGCCGCGACCGGGTCGTGGAACCTGTCCGGCGGCACGATCAGCGGCGGGTCGCTCGTGTTCGCCGCCGGCGAACGGCTGCGTCCGACATCGACGGGCGGCGTGCTGAACAATCTTCAAATCACCGGCGAACTGCTGCTCGATGTGACCAGCGCGTCGGTTCGCGTGGCGGGGACAACGCGGTTCACCGCCGTCAGGCTCACCGCGAACGCCGCGTCGTTGGACGCGGCGCCGGGGTACGTGCTTCAAGACTTGGTTGTCGTCGAAG
>JBGSIF010000103.1:0-30767 GCA_041742635.1 Phycisphaerales bacterium | reverse complement strand
CGGGCCGCCACGTCGATCCGCAGGGCGGGCGCTGCGCGTGCTGGCAGTCGAGAGTCAGAAGTCGCGGCTGCCGCAGATGGCCGCCGCGCTGTCGTACCGAACGATCTTCGGGTTGCTCCCGATGATCGTGGTCGCGCTGGTGGTACTCAAAGCGTTCAGCACGGATCAGGAGATCGAGCACCTGATCAACCGCTCGCTGACATATGCGGGGCTGAACACGATCGGGGTCGGAGGCGACGGGTCGGGGGCACCTGCACCGAGCGACCCCGCCGGGCTTCCGCCGACAACCCCATCGGCCGCGGGATCGTCCCCTGAACAGACACAGGCACAGACGACTGCCGGGACTGATTCATCGACGACGAGCGTGGCGGCGTATGACGAGTCGGCCTTCTTCGACGAGCCGCCGGACGGCTCGCTCGCATATGCCGTCAAGACACTTGTGGCGCGGGCGCGAACGGTGAACGTCCGCGCGATCGGGTTCATCGGCGGGATCATGCTGATCTATGCCGCGATCTCGATGCTCGTTGAGATCGAACGAGCCTTCAACCAGATCTACCGGGTCCCGACGGGGAAATCGTGGATCCGACGGATCTTCCAATATTGGACGATGCTCACGCTGGGCACGCTGCTGCTGTTTATTTCGTTCTACGTCGGTGAACAGTTCAAAGCATGGGTCGAGCGGATCGCCGACGCTGAAGGGATCAACCGCAACAACGTCATATGGCTGATGGTCTCTGGATACGGCATCACGGTGGTTGTGAGTACGCTGCTGATCCTGCTGGTATACCTGGCGGTACCGAATACACGGGTGCGATTCGTGCCCGCTCTGGCCGGCGCGCTCGTAGCGGCCATCCTGTGGGAGGCGGGCAAATGGGGCTTTACCCAGTACCTCAGTTATTCGTCGAGTTACGCCCAACTGTACGGGTCCATCGCCCTGATTCCCCTGTTCCTGCTGTGGGTGTATGTCACATGGTTCATCGTACTGCTGGGCCTGAACATCAGTTACCATTTGCAGCAAGCCCGTACCGGGGCATCGCTCGCGCTGCCCGGCGGGCAAGTGATCGGCTGGGAAGACGCCGAGGGCGAACCCGGGGTCGTGGATCCGACCGCCGCCCTTGCGCTACTTGAAGTCATAGCGACCGGTTTCCGCGAAGGCGTGCCCGTCCCGCAACGACGGTTAGCGCAGCGGACGGGTCTTTCCGGCCCGTCAACGCAGTTACTGCTGGATCGCCTGACCGACCGCGGGTTTGTACACCGGGTTGTGAGTTCAAGTGCGGGCATCTCATCACCCGGCACGTCTGCGCCCGATAGCGTGCTGTACGCGCTGGCACGACCGCCCGAGATGATCGCGGCTGCGGATGTCCTACGGGTCGGGTACGAACTATCCGGGATGCAGGCCGCCCAGACCGCCACGATCGCCGGTGTTGCAGAGGGCGTGTCACCGCTCCCGAGTACGCTTGTCGAACGGCTGCGTAGGGCGCAACTGGAGGCCGCCGGCCAATCTTCGCTCGCTGCCCTGATGGGTACGGGCACCGGCAAGGACAAGCACGGACAAACGGCCGAGGCGAACCACCGCAACGGTACGGCGGAGGTTATCGACACTCATTCGATCCCCCGCAACCTGGATCCGTTGCCCCCTGCGCCACTCAACAGGTCCATCGCTACGTCCCCGCTTTCCCAAATTGTCTCGCCGACGGAGGAAGCCGAACGTTGACCGGCCATGCGTCGAACCGAGCAGCCGTTCGATGCGAACGAGAATGGCTGGAGTGTACCGAACAGGTCCGGCAAGAGGACATGCCCGACTTTCGGGACGCCTAGAGTTGTCGATAGACCGGATGCGATGGTCAGGAGCCTCGTCATGATGCCAAACGACGCCAGAAAATCACTTCGACACACGAGTGTGTTCATCACGGGGCTTGCGGTAGTGGCCGGGCTAAGCGGTTGCTACCAGCGAACCGTCAGTGCGCGAGGGATCGGTGCGTCGTCGTATGAAATCAGCGAGCCGTATCAAGAGTCCGGGCAACTCGACGAGTGGATCTTCGGCCCGCCGGCGGGTGAACGCCGCGTGACTCCACTGACGCGCAATGCGGGTCGCACGGATCGTTGACAACCGCCGGGCCGCATAGCAGGAAACGTTCGACGTCAAGAGCAAGGCGTGCAAGTGGAACATTGCACGATGGAACAGAACCTATGGGCATTGAAGCCGCGTTACCGATCGATAGTGTGCTGACCACGCAGTTGCGCCGTGTGATGAACTGGGCGCGCCGGTCGAGCCTGTGGCCGATGCCGTTTGCCACGGCGTGCTGCGGGATTGAACTGATGGCGACGGCGTGCAGCCGATACGACGTTGCGCGGTTCGGTTCCGAAGCGATGCGGTTTTCGCCTCGGCAGGCGGACCTGATGATCGTCGCGGGTCGGGTGTCGATCAAGACCATGCCCGTGCTTCAGCGGATCTACATGCAGATGACGGAGCCGAAGTGGGTAATATCGATGGGAGCGTGCGCGAGCACCGGTGGGGTATTCGACACCTATGCGGTGGTGCAGGGGATCGACCAGTTCATCCCGGTCGATGTCTATGTACCCGGCTGCCCGCCCCGCCCGGAACAGTTGATCGAAGGGATCATGGCGATCCAGCGGCACATCGATCAGGAGGGCATCCCACCGATAAGCGGCGGGAAACGCGCTCCGCTAGGGCTAGCGATTTCGCCGAGTCATGCGGTCAGAAGTCAGCCGGTGGGGTTGACGGTGGGCATGAACTGACGACACCGACAACGATCAAACTACTTCTGCTTTGAGCCTGCCTTGATCTGCTGCTCGATCATTTTTTTCATCGACTTGCGCATCGAGGTGGCTTGCTTCACGCTCATGCCGGTATCGGTGACATCGACGGTGATCGCGGTGAACCATTCGTCCGAGTCGTAGCGATAGTTCAGGTCGCGGACGAGCCGATCTTCGAGGTCAGGCAGGTGCCCTGCGCCGTAGATGACGCCGACGGTCTTGATGCCCGGCTCGGCCTCGATGATCGCGGCGAGGTCATCGATCACGACCTTGTTGCGGTCATTGATGATAACGTCCATGAAGGACTGCATATTGATGCCACCGCCGCCGCCGGGCATATTTTCCATGAGTTTGTCCGCGCTGGCGAGCATGTCGACCATCATCATTTTGAGCGAACTGGAAAGCGACGGGATCGCGCCCACGATCTTGAGTACCACCCCACCGAGTTTGGCCATGAAGGAATCGCCCGAGAGCATGGCGAAGAGCCGATCCGCGTCGTCCGAGCCGCCGCCCATTTCTAAACGATCCTGAACCTGGTCAACAGACAAATCACTGTTGCGCCAGTTGGGCTTGTCGTGGTTCATGGCGGTGAGTTGGAAGACAAGCCCCATAGCCTGGGCGAGTTGGGCTTGGATGCCGTCTTCTTTGGCGAGAGCCTTGACGTTGACAGGGGACTGATCCGAGTACCGCACGTCCGCCGCGGTGTCATCGCCACCCGGCGCACCGTCGCTGCCGAGGCTGACAAGGTCAAAGCCTCGCGGCTGGGCGGCGGGCTTCGTCACGGGGATCTCCGCCGCCGGAGCAATGGGGGCCGGTGGTGGAGCCGGGGGTGAAGGCGGTGCGTTCAACAGATAGATGAGCGGGCGGTCCCACCCGTCGAAACCCATGCCTGTGAGCATCTTGGCCATCGCGGGTTCGATGCCATCAGGCAAGCGCGACAAGTCCGCGGGGTATTCCTGCTTGCGGATCTTGTACTGCTCGATAAAGAGCGCGAGCAACTGGATGCGGCGCTTGGTCGCGGTGACGCGCTGTTCGTCGGTTGCGTCGAAGTGTTTCATGGAACCAGCCCCCGGCGGCTTGACGGCCTCAAACAGGACCACGTCCTTGGAGTCCAAAAACGCCTGCAAAGCGTCGTAAAAGGACTGGTCGGCGATATGCACCGCGCCGGTCAGGTACACGGCCGGCCCCTTCCCGTTCCCGTCCGCGGCCGGAATAAACCGACGCGAAGACAACTGTAACTTCACGATCCGCCCGTTGTCTTCTTCAATAACGCGGATGTGCCGCGAAGGATTGATCTGAGCGTCCCGGTTGGCTTGGGGCTGCGTGGGAGCGGGGGCGTTGTCTGCGTTCTGGGCGCGAGCGGGAAGGACATACACCACCGCGGCCGCGGTAAACACTGCGGCGAATAAGAACGGCAAAAAACTTGAACGTGTACGGGGCATGTGATTCCTTTCGCAGACGGTTCGGCACGACGGCCCAGCATTCCGATAGCCGAGAGTCGTGCAACGGTATACCGCGAGGTACTACCCGCGGTTGAGGTGCCCAACGTCATCTCATGTAAGGCTTCAGGTGGGGTAGACACCATTGAATGTTCCGAACATGATCGCGCGAATTGTGCCGAAATGGATGGCGACTGACCACGAATGCGGCGAATACACCATCCGGGACAACCCAGACCGATGACAGTTCCTTGTGCGGGATTCTCGGCATCGTGCGAGGGGCGGGTGACGTCGTGCCGGTCTCGGACGCGGTGGTCGCACGCCTGCGCGACACGATGTCACATCGAGGCCCGGACGGTGCGGGGCTGTGGCGAGCCGGCAACATAGTGCTCGCCCACCGACGCTTGGCGGTTGTCGATCGTTCAACCGGCGCAAATCAGCCGATGCTGAGCAACGATGGGTGTTACGCGCTGGTGTACAACGGGGAACTCTACAACGACGCCGAGGTGCGTGCCGAACTCGTGTCCGATGGCTGGGACCAAGGGTTCCGAACACACAGCGACACCGAAACCGTGCTCGCCGCGCTGATCCGGTGGGGAGTCGGCGCGATCACGCGGCTCCGCGGGATGTTTGCACTCGGGTTTGTCGATACTCAACGGCAAGGGTTGCTGTTGGCCCGCGATCCGCTGGGTATCAAGCCGCTGTATTACAACCTGCACGCGAACGACGGATCACACCGAGAGCGTGAAGGCACCGAACTGATCTTCGCCAGCGACGTAGGTGCGATCCTGTCACACCCAGCCGTCTCCGCCCGCCCGGACTTTACGGCGATCAGCGCGTACCTCACGACCATCCGCACGACCATCGGCACTCGAACCCTGTTCGAGGGTGTCCGCACGCTCCGCCCGGGCGAGGTGGTGCAGATCGACCTTGCAGCATCGCGCGTGGACGACGACGCGTGCGTGAAGATACAGCGTGTCGAGCGTGCGCGTGATCGATCCCGTGCCACGCAGCCCACGGCGGACAACGCCGTGGCTCTCGTTCGCGGTGCTGTCACCGATTCCGTGGCTCGTCACATGCGTGCCGATGTGCCCACCTGTATCTTGCTCAGCGGGGGGCTGGATAGTTCCATCATCGCGGCGTGCGCCTCGTCATCCGCGGCTTCGGAAGGGACAGCGCTTCGCACGTACTGCTCGGGCACGCACGCACCGGGGAGCGAGGGTGATTTTCTGTACGCCGGGCAGATGGCGTGCCACCTCGGCGCACAACATAGCGAAACTCCCGTTACGCAGTGTCTGTTCACCGAACGCTGGCACGAGATGGTCAGTGCGCAAGGCATCCCCCTGGGCACTCCCAACGAAGTGGCCATCAATCATGTCGCGCGCGCGTTGCGCGCGGACGGTCAGGTCGTCGCGCTGAGCGGGGAGGGCGCCGACGAACTCTTCGGCGGGTATGACGAACCCATGCGACTGGCGAACCTGTTCGAGCACGCCCGACGGGTATGGGCGGGAAGTCGATCGGTCCCGCGTCCCGATCCGGGGTTGCACCAACTGCACTCTGTCGCGTGGATTCCGATTGAGGCCAAAGCATTGATATTGAACGACGCCGTGTGGGGCACACTCGAAGCGGACGCTTGGCTCACTGATTTTTACTCGGCCGAGTTCGCTGCGATTGAAGCGGACCTGCCGTGCGACGACCGGGGATTCGCGCTGGAACCACTGGAGCCGCACCTGCGGTTCCTGAGATCGATCAATCTGTCCGGTCTTCTTGGTCGGCTGGATACAGCGACGATGCTTGCATCGGTAGAAGGCCGCACTCCGTTCGCCGACCGGGTTGTTGCTGATCTGGCGGAGTCGCTGCCGATGCGGTGGAAGTATGACACGGCGATGTTGGCCGCATCGGGGCCGCACGAGGCACGCGGGAACGCCAGTTGCAGCGTTGCTACTTCCCACACCAAACGTGTGCTGCGAGAAGCGTTCGCTCGGGACCTGCCTGACTCGATCCTGCATCGACCGAAGGCCAGTTTCGCCCTCCCGTTTCAAGAATGGATGAGCGGATCTGCCCACGTTCTGCACGAGTCATCGCTGATCCAAGAACTGGTGCGTACACCTGCTCGCCACAGCATCGCGGATCAACCGCAATCGAACTGGCGCGTCGCGTGGCCTTTGATCAACCTCGGGCTGTGGGGCAAGCGATGGTGGGGATAGCCTTTGGCACGGTCTGTTCAACCGGCCAACGATTCAGACCTCGAACCCACACACGCCACGCAGGATGCCCATCGCATGACCCCTTCACAGTCCTTCACGCCCGCGCGACCGATGAGCGAATCACAACTCGCGGACATGTACTTCATAGAGCACCGCGCGAAACTGCTGGACCTCGCGGCGTTCCTCGATCGAACCGAGCGAAGCGGCGCATCAAGCGACGCACGGCTACAACTCTTCCGCCGAGCCATTCCAATCCTGACCGACAATCGTTCTGAACGTACACGGCGGATACTTGAACTGTTTAGCGACCCAACGCCCGAACCGATCGAGCGAGCCGGCACCAAGGGCGCGGTCGGCGTGTGGGCACCCACGGCGAAGGGAGCCGCCAAGTGAAGTACATCGATCCGCACATCCACATGGTCTCACGCACCACGGACGACTACGCCCGCATGGCGCAATGCGGGTGCTGCGCCATCACCGAACCCGCTTTCTGGGCCGGTTACGACCGGTCTTCGCCGCAAGGGTTCTACGACTACTACCGGCAACTCACGGAGTACGAACCCAAGCGGGCCGCGGCGTATGGCATCGCTCACCACTGTTGGCTCTGCATCAACCCGAAGGAAGCCGAAGACCCGGTCTTCGCGCGCGAGGTCATCGACCTGATCCCGCATTTTCTTGACCGCCCCAACGTGCTGGGCATCGGCGAAATTGGGCTGAACAAGAACAGCAAGACCGAACTGACGATTTTGGAGGCACAGATCGACCTCGCGGCGCGGCATGATCAACTCATCCTCGTCCACACTCCACACTTGGAAGACAAACTCAAAGGGACGCGGCTGATCCTGGAAGCCCTAGCGCGAGATTCCCGCGTGAAGCCCGAACGGGTGCTGATCGACCACATCGAAGAACACACCGCCAAGTTGGTTCTGGACAGAGGGCACTGGGCGGGCATGACGCTTTACCCCGATTCCAAGTGCACGCCGCAGCGAGCGGTGGACATTTTGGAAATGTACGGCAAGCAGCGTCTGTGCCTGAACTCGGCGGGCGACTGGGGGCACAGCGATCCGCTGTCGGTGCCGAAGGCCGTGATCGAGATGAAGCGCCGCGGGCATGGCGAAGCGGCCGTGCAGCACGTTGTGTTCGACAATCCCCAGACATTTCTCCGCCAATCCGCCAGGTTCAAGTCGTCGCTCGATGCCTGACCCACAGACAACCTCTCGCGCGGTTCCGGTCGCATCGACGCTCGAATCAATCGATCGGCGGCTCGGGTACTGCACGAATGTCCACGCCGGGCATGACCTGGAATCGACCCTGGCGAACCTGGGCACGCACTCGACCGCAGTGCGTGCGCATCTTGGTATGACCGGCGTGCTCGATATCGGGCTGTGGCTTTCTGCCGACGCCGCACGCGATGCCTTGCCGCGGATCGGGGAACTCCGGCAGCGACTCGCGGAGATGCGTCTGCGTGTCTTCACCATCAACGGCTTCCCCTACGGAAACTTCCACGAACCGGTCGTGAAGCACCATGTCTACGAACCGAACTGGGCCGACCCGCGGCGTTTGCAGTACACACTGGACCTGGTCCGGGTATTGGCCGGGCTGCTGAACGAGGGAGAAGAGGGGAGCATCTCGACTCTGCCGATCGGATGGCCCGAGTGGCCGGCGGGCGTGGTCGATCGTGCCGCCGCGGCAGAGCACCTCGTCCACGCTGCACATTTCATGGCGAAACTGCGTGCCCAAACGGGCACGTTGATTCACCTGGACCTAGAACCCGAGCCTGGGTGCATACTGAGTACGAGCGACGATGCCGTTCGATTCTGGCACAAACATTTTTTAACTCGCTCGAACGCAGATCGTGCCGTACTCGACCCGCATGTGCGGGTTTGCCACGACATCTGCCACGCGGCGGTGATGTTCGAGTCGCAACGGGATGTGTTCGAGCGGTACCACACCGCGGGCATTCGCGTGGGCAAGGTGCAAATTTCGTCCGCGATCAAAGCCGTTGTGGGTGCCCAAGATACGAGTCACGCGGCGGTCGATTCGCTATGCACTTTCGTAGAGCCTCGGTACTTGCATCAGACGTGCGTGCGAAGGCCGGCGGACGGCGTGGGTAATGACACGATCCGTTTCCATGAGGATCTGCCGTTGGCACTCGGCGCGATGCCCGCGGCACATGCGGCGTGGGAAGCCCGTGTTCATTTCCATGTGCCGATCTTCATGGAATCCATCGGTGCGCTCGGTACGACGCGTGACGAGATCGAGCCGTGCCTCCGGCTCGCGCTCGCCGCGGGGGTACATCATTTTGAAGTGGAGACGTACGCGTGGAGCGTCCTGCCCCGCGGCAAGGAGGAGCCGCCGATCGATCTGTCGAGCGGGATCGCGGAAGAGATGCGCTACGCGGCGGCACTCATGCAGAACGTGCTATGCTGAGCACATGTCACGCCCGACGTGCAACGCCTGGCTCCGGCTCCTTCGCATTTCGAACTACCCGACGGTCGTCACCAACGCGATGAGCGGGTGCGCGATCGGCTCGATCGGTTCGGCGGGGTTTGCATGGACATCGTTTGCGCTGGCCGCCCCCGCGCTGATACTGCTGTATGCCGCGGGAATGGCGATGAACGACGCCTTGGACGCGGGTGTCGATCGAGTCGAGCGTCCCGACCGCCCGATCCCAGCCGGCTTGGTACAACGCACGCAGGCGCTCGGGTTCGCAGTCTTCGCCACCGCGTCGGCGCTCACGCTGCTTGCCTACACAAGCCAGCCCGCGTTCGTGCTCGGCGTAGCACTCGCCGGGTGCATAGTGGCGTACAACGCGCTGCACCGATTGCATCCTGTCGTTGTACTGATCATGGCCGCGTGCCGGGGTCTGGCGATCATCACCGCCGCGGGGGCCGCCGGGTGGCCGCTCGAGTGGTGGTACGCCGCACCGATGTCGTTCATCGTGTTTGTCTATACCGTTGCGATCTCGCTTGTCGCACGCGCGGAAGCCGACAACCGGCGGCGTGTCCGCACGGTAGTGCTGATGATCTGCGGGATATGCCTGCTCGACGCGGCATTCCTCGGCGTGATGGGCCGGTGGTGGCTCGCCGGTGTGGCGGTCGTGTGCTTCGGCGCATCACTGATCGCCCAGCGCCGGATCGTGGGGAGTTAGTGGGCGGTACAGAAGGCTTGGCAAGGGCACGCCGGGGGCTATTCCACCTGCTCGCCACGGCTGACGCGGGCGGCTTCGGGCGAGGCAACGCCGAAACCCCCACCGGCGTTCACCGACGACGCAGGTAGTTCACTGCGCGCCGCCGGCGGCTTATTCGAACTATCTTCGATCTCGTCGGCCATCCCCTTCAGACCTCGTTTGAACTCGACAATCCCCTTGCCCAAACTACGGCCAACATCCGGCAGACGCTTGCCGAACAACAGCAGCCCGAGCGCGAGCAAGGCAAGCCCTTCGACCGGGCCGATATTCTGGAGTCCGAGAAACGCGAGCGAGAGCATGAGCCGCCTTTCCTGTGGCGTGTAAAAGAAACCGTACCCGAAATTCAAGCCGCCGCTCCCCGCAATGTCAACGCGGGAGACCCGACGATATTTCGCCCCAACCTCGCCCCAAACCTACCCACCCGCTTCCCCGTGCTCACATAGCAAACAGCCGGTCCATTTGCTCACCGACCTGCTTGATGCGGTCTCGCTTTCCGCCCCCCACTTCCGCCGTGGCCCAGTTGCCTTCCGGCGCGGTCGAATACCCGGTTTCGTCGAGCGCGGTCATCGTTGCCGCCCAACCGGCGTCGCCATCCCCGAGTTCGACATCGAACCCCTTCCAAAGCCCCTGTTCGTCGCGCTTTTTGCGACTGAAATCTTTGATGTGCAGTTTCGCGGTTCGCGCACCCAGGATCTTCACCCACTGATCCGGCCAGCCGAAGTTGATCACGTTGCCGATGTCGAAATGGAACCGGTACGGGCCGTTCTTGTCGTCACCGTTGAGTTCATCGACGTACCGCGCGGCTTCCAGCGGGCTGAGCAGGAAGTTGTTCCAAACATTCTCGATCGCAATCTTCACGCCGGCTTCCTTCGCCATCGGTGTAACTGTGCGGAGCGACTCGATGGAGAGCCGCCACGCCTCGTCATACGGCTGCCTCCCGTTGACCAGTGCGGGAACGAGCAAAATGGATGTACTCGAATACGCCTTGGCGTCGCGGATGGCGGTCTCGAGCGCCTCGATCCCTTTCTTGCGAATCTCCGGCTCGGGGCTGTTCAAATGAAACTGCCAGTGGACCGAGTCCACTAAGCCGTGGACCTTGATGCCCGTTTTCTCCATCGCCGCGAGTACTTCGTCGTGCGTGATCCTGCTGGGGCTGTCCATCTCGACGCCGTCCATCCCGCACTCACGCAGGATCTCAAATCGCTCCAGCACCGTCTTGCCCTCAGCGAGCATCCCGTACATCACGGCTTTTTTGAGGGTTCGTTTGACGCGGGGTGCCGGCTTCGGTTCCGCCGGGGGTTGAGGCGAGCGTGCCAGACCGAGGACTTCGGCGCTCGCTCCGCGACTCGCGGGCGTGCCCACTCCCGCGACGCCGAGAACCGATGTCGAGTACGCCATGAAGTTCCGCCGGTTGAGTTGGTTCATAGTGGCTTACCATACGCCCGCTGTTGACATGTGCGGCATAGACCTTGCCGCGATCATTTCCCTGCGTCTTCGTTCCATGTCGGGAAGATCGGCATCCCGACATTCACCGGCTCGACGTTGGGTACATCGAAGTAGATTTTATTACGTTTGAGGCTTGTGCCGAGGGCCGCGTGCAGACGAGCGAGGGCGGTGTTGTAATCCGCCAGCGCTTGAATCTCTTCTTGTTCCGCTTGTGCGAGAGATTCCTGGCGAGATAACTTCACGCTCAGGAACTCCGCCGTCTTGGGCTGTGTGAGGTCTTCTTCGACCTCCAGTGCGCGCAGGCTCTCGGACGCCATGACCCGCGCCGCCCGTGTACTCTCGATCAGGTTGTAGTTCGTGACGACGTTGCGGAGGGAGACAACGATCTCGGAGATGACGTTCTGGATCGTGTTGCGGTAGGCGATAACGGCCTGAGAACGCTCGAGCCGGCGTTGACGAAAGGTCGCCTCGGCCTCGCGGTTGCCGATCGGCTGCTCGAAGTTCAGCCCGATGAGGTAGTCGTAGTTGTTGCCGGTCGTGAGGTCGTGGTACGCGCCGTGCGTGGAGCCGCCCAGCCCGTTGATCTGCATCTGCAGCCGTGCGTCGAGCCTGGGGAGCAGCCCGCTCGCCGCGACGATCTGGCGGATCGATGTGTTGTCGATGGAGAGCAGCGCGCGCTGCACTTCCGGGCGGTTGGCGACCGCCGTTTCGATGGCGTCGAGCAAACTGAACTGGATCGGCTCGTCGATCGGGTAATCCGCCGAGAGGAGTTGCACATCCGACGCGATCGTGAACTCCGGGTCGTTCATCAGGACTTTGAGCCGATCGCTCGCCTGGGCCACGGCGTTCTGCGCTCGCTGCAAGGTGTTGTATCGAGACTCGGTGCGTGAGAGCGCCTCGGTGTACTGGACCGGCTTGGCGTCCACCCCGAGCCGGATCCGGATCACCTCCGCGACTTCTTCGCCACGCAGGAACAGGCGCTGCACGATTTTGAGGTTCTCTTGTGCCTGGACGAGGGACCAGTACGCGACCTCGGCGTCGGTGATATTCTGGATGAGCGTCGATTTGAGGTTCTGCACCTCGTCGCGCTCCATGTTCTTGGCGATCCGTACCTGCGCGAGCGCGACGTCGGAGCCGAAGTTGCGCAGCAGCGGCTGATCAAGTTGCAGTACGATGTTTGTATCGCGGGCCGGATCAGGGCGATTGAAGAGGTTGTCGGTCTCGACATCGCTGTAGCGGAACAAGTGCTGGACGGTGAACTGCCCGCCCGTCACGAGGCGCTTGCGGATGCCGGTCGTGCCTTCCACTGCCTGTCGCACGTCCGAGGAGACGCCGACGGTGGAGCCACCGATCGACGGGCTGGTGCGAGGCTGGTCCGTGCTGTTCCATTGAAAGTTATGGAAGAAGAGCCAGTCGAACGCCGCCTGTGCGGCGACGACCTGCGATTCCTGCACGCCGGGGGCGAGCCGGGAAAACTGTACGTTCAGGTTATTCTGCGCCGTCTGTCGCACCGCGCGTTCGAGCGTGAGGGCCACGGTGCGCGGCTGTCGCCCCGCCAGCGACCGCGCGAGCGGCAACGCATCCGGCAACGCACGGTTCGGGTCGTTCTCCAGGGTCTGCTTCAAGATCGTGCGTATGTCCGCGTTCGGCCCGCCGATCTTTTCCCCTTCGGCCCTGAACCGCTCGTCGATTTGCATACGGGTCGTTCGATCCTCGCGGGAGAGGGCCGTCGCTTCCGAATATGCCTGCAACTCTCGGATCTCGCGTGTGGTGGATTGATAGATCGAGTGGCGCAGTTCGTCCGCCGGATCGGGCCTGAGCGGCGACGAGCACCCCGGAGAGAACATCACCCACGCGCACACGGCCAGCCCCGCGAGCGAGGGCACAAAGCGAGCGGCGGACCGGGTCGACTGAGCGAGTCGATCGATGAACGCCGGTGCGGAAGTTCGGGAGTGTGTCGAGTATCCCATAGAGGTCGTCTAGCAGTTGCGGGCGCCGAGGGAGTTGATTGCGGGGAACGAGATTCGGATAGCGTACACCGCCAGCACCGCACGAGCGACGGTAGTGCGCTCGTGAACTACCGCGTTCGTGCCTGTTCGATCACGCACGCTCACGGTGCTGGCTTGGGCGCGGCGGGAGGGGGCGGGGGGTATGCAAACACGCCTTGCCCGCTCTTGTCACCCAGCCGACCAGCGGCGACGAGTTCTTTCAATCGCGGGCACGCGCGGTATCGCTCGTTGTTCAGCCCGTCGGCCAGCACATCCATGATGTGAACGCAGGTATCAAGACCGATGTAGTCCGCCAGCCGCAGCGGGCCCATCGGGAAGTTGCACCCGAGCGTCATAATCCCGTCGATCGCTTCAGGCTCCGCGACCCCTTCGTTCCAGGCATGGAACGCCTCGTTGATCATCGGCATCAGCACCCGGTTGCTGACGAACCCGGCGCGGTCGTTGGCCTTCAGCGGCGTCTTGCCCATTTTCGTCGCCAGCGCCATCGTGCGCTCGACGACCACGTCGCTCGTGAGCCGGCCCTTGATGACCTCCACCAGCCGCATCAGAGGTACGGGGTTGAAGAAGTGCATCCCGATGACGCGTCCCTCACCCCCCGCCCCCCCCGCACCCCCCGCCCCCCCGCCGCACGCCGACGCGATCTCGCTGATGCTGATGCTCGACGTGTTGGTCGCCAGCACGACGTTGGGATCGGGGAAGATCGCCGCGAGTTTGGCGAAGAGTTCCTTCTTCACCTTCGCGTCCTCGATGATCGCCTCGACGACCCAGTCCGCCCCTTTCAGGTCTTCCAGGTTCGTCACGAAGCGGATGCGCCCCAGGGCCGCGTCCATCTCCGCCTGGCTCATCTTCTGTTTCTCGACGAGTTTGCCGAGCGATTTCTTGTGGACGCCCTTGCACTTTTCGATCGCGCCGGGGAATGCATCGAAGACCACGGCGTTCAACCCCGACGCCGCCGCTACCTGCGCAATCCCCCCGCCCATCTGCCCAGCCCCGATCACCGCAATCGTGTGTGGTAGTGTCATCGAATCGTTCTCCATGCCGCCCTACCCAAGCAACCGCATTATTGACATGCATGTGCTTGAAAGTGGTGCAGCGGAAAAGTGGTCACATCGAGCCAATGGTGTTGCCCACGAAAACGAACCTTGGTGAAGAAGCGGTGAGGGAGAGTCTGTGCCAGCAGAACCAACGCAGGTCGCTGTCGTTTTGTGCCGATCGAAGGAATCAGGCTGATTTTTAGGGCTGGTTCAAGATCGGCGGGGCGGGTGCCGATGAAATCGTTATCGGAAGGCTGGGTACGACCGGAACTGATTGGCCGGGGTGGCCGTAGGCGTGCCTGTGCAAGTTTGGTCGGCGAGCATGATGTCGGTGAATGAGTCATTGCTCGAAGGGCGCAGCGGGGTGAAGGACGAAATGTGAATGTCGGCGGCGAGGGGCATCGAGGTTCGTCGCGGAAGGAAATCGATCATGAGCACCCTTGTGGCAGGCACAAACGTTGACTCCCGGAGAGTTGAACCCAAGCCGGTAGCCGCGGACGAGGCGGTTGTTGAGACGCGGCATGGTCGCATTTATTTTTTCTGCCCCAACGAAGCGACGCGTTGGCGGGCTGACACCCTGCTGAGCAAAGAGCCCGAGACACTCGATTGGATCGATCGCTTCGAGCCGGGGGATGTGTACTGGGACATCGGGGCGAACACGGGGCCGTATGTGATGTATGCCGCCGCGGCGGGTGTGGCGAGCAGGATCCTCGCGTTTGATCCTTCGCCCTGGAACTGGTGGGTGCTGGTGGAGCAGATCCGCCGCGCCGGGCTGAGCGACCGCGTGCTGGCGTACCCGCTCGCGCTGAGCAACGAGGCCGCCGCGGACACGCTGCACATGCGCCACACACTGGCGGCGGGCGCGGGATCGAGTTTCGGCGAGCCGATCGGCGAGTTCGGCGAACGCTTTGTCCCCGCGTTTATGCAGGCCGCGATCGGGTTGCCCGTCGACGAGTTGATCGAGCGATTCGGGCTTGGGTTTCCCAACCGGATCAAGATCGACGTCGATGGGAACGAGGAACGAGTGCTCGCCGGGGCGCGGCGGACGCTGCGTGATGAGCGGGTTCGATCGGTCGCGGTCGAACTGGACAGTTCCCGCGCCGACCTGATCGAGCGGATTACACACACGATGCACGACGCGGGGCTGCGCTTCATCGCCAAACGCCACGCGCCGTTCGTGGAGGAATCCGAGAACGCCAGTATTTACAACTTCGAGTTCAGCCGCTGAAGGAGAACACCATGACCTCGCTCACCGCCGAGATGAAGACCCATACGCACCCGGCGAAACCCACGCCGATCGCTGATTTTTCGGAGGTCCCCAGCGTCCACGCGGAGTATGTGCTGCGCAACGCGAAAGTGAACACATGGCCGTTCCGGCACGCCGTGGTCCGTCCGATTTTCCCGGCGTGGTACTACCAGGACATGCTGGCGAACTTCCCGCCCGACGACGCGTTCAAGCCGCTCAACAAGTACCACCCAGATCGTGGCGCGGTGTTTCTCACCGACCGCGGGGACGGGACCGACGACCTGAACACACTCGACGCCGCGTGCGGCGACTTCTGGAAGGGGTTCATCGAGTCGTTCGGCACCGACCGGTTCCGGGCCGCGTTGTTGGACCGCATCGGGGGGGAATCGTACGTTGATCGGTACCTGAGCCGTAGCCGCGCGCTCGTACACCTCTCGCTCGACCGCTGCGGCTACCAGATCGCGCCGCACACGGATGTCGCAAAGAAAATCGTGACGGCGGTGTTCTATCTGCCAGATGTTGGGGATTTCAGCAACGAAGCGTTCGGCACAAGCGTGCTGGTCCAGAAGCCGGGTGCCGAGGGAATGAATGCACAGGACTGGAACCGCTACAACATCGCGTACACCGCACCGTTCATCGCCAACACGCTGTTTACGTTCGCGGTCGGGACGAACTCTTGGCACGCGGTCAAGCCGGTGGACAAGCCCGTGCGACGGCGGAGCGTTCAATACTTTGTGTTCTTGAACGACTGAGCCCTACTCGCTGAGCGAGAGGCTCTGAAGTCGTGGTAGATAGCCGCGAAGTCTTGACACTGAGTTCAAGGTTCCCCTCCCAACTAGTGACGAGGACATCGGTGTCTTGGCGTTGGCTTGGATCCCGAGTGCGTTCAAGTCCTTGTCGAACGGGGAGCGTCGTTGGATTTGAAAAACTCGGCGGGCCGCGCCGCATCAGCGGCATCGGAGCCGCGTTCGCTACTGCCGGAGTTGTAGCCTCACGCCGGGATCACGCCGGGATTCCCGTTCTCTCGGACCGCACCGTACTACCCAAACACCGAAGTCGAAGACGACTTCGGTGCCACGTTAGGCTCATGGGCCATTTGCCGGGCGTGACGCTCGGTCCACTCAATCGCACGATACAGTTCTGGTCACGCCCCCGCGATACGCTCTTTCCATGTCCACGCCGCCACCTTTCGACATCATCTCCACGCACGACTTCCGCCAACGCGGCCACGAACTCATTGACTTCATCGCGGACTACTGGGAACGGCTGTGCAACGACCCGCCCTCCGGTTCGCCCCCGGGCTTACCGACCCTACCCGTCCTTTCGCAAGCCCGGCCCGGCGACACCTTGGCCCGGCTGCCCGCCTCGCCGCCCGCCTCGCCGGAACCGTGGGACGATGTGATGCACGACGTCAACTCGTTCATCCTCCCCGGCCTCACGCACTGGCAATCACCCAACTTCTTCGCATACTTCCCCGCCAACGCTTCTGCCCCGGGCGTACTGGGCGACTTGCTGTCCGCGGGTCTGGGAGTCAACGGGATGCTGTGGGCCACCAGCCCCGCCGCTACCGAACTCGAAACCCGAATGCTCGACTGGATGGCGGAAGCCGTCGGCCTGCCGGAGTCCTTCCGCTCGAGCGCGCCAACTGGGGGCGGGGTGATCCAAGGCACCGCGAGCGAAAGCACCCTCGTCGCCCTGCTCGCCTCGCGGCACCGCGGCCGCGCCTCTACTGGGCGAGTTTCCAACTCGCCCAGCACGCCCCAATCGCTCTCGGAAACAACTCACTCCACCGACTCGCGTCTCAGGCTGTACACATCGGCGCAGGCGCATTCGTCGGTGGTCAAAGCCGCGATGATCGCGGGCCTCGCCGACGGGCCGGACGACCGCCGCCGTCTTCGCCTCATAGGTACCGACGATGGGCACCGTATGCGTCCGGACCTGCTCGCGGCGGCGATGCAGGCCGACGCCGACGCGGGTCTGATCCCATCCTTTGTCACGGCCACGATCGGAACGACGTCCTCGGGCGCGATCGATCCGATCCCGGAGATCGCCGCGATCACCAGCCGGTACAACGCATGGCTCCACATCGACGCGGCGTGGGCCGGAGTCGCCGCCATCTGCCCCGAACACCGCGGGATCCTCGCTGGTGTGTACCTCGCCGATTCGATCGGAATCAACCCGCACAAGTGGCTGCTGACCAACTTCGACTCGGGGCTGTTCTTCACGCGCGACCGCGATGCCGTCACCGCCGCCCTTTCGATCACCCCTGAGTACCTCCGCAACGCCGCGTCCGACGCGGGCGCGGTGATCGACTACCGCGACTGGCAAGTACCCCTTGGCCGGCGCTTCCGCGCGCTCAAACTCTGGTTCGTCTTCCGGCACTTCGGGGTTGAAGGCCTCCGTGGCCACATCCGCAGGCACGTCCACCTTGCCGAATGCTTTGAGTCACTCGTGTGTGCCGACCCACGCTTTGAGGTCGCCGCGCCGCGTTCGCTCGCACTGCTGTGCTTCAGGCTCAAACCTCACCCTACCGACACAAGCCCCGCCTGTACCGATGCTCGCAACAAGCGCCTTCTGGACGCCATCAACTCGACGGGCTTTGCCTACCTCACGCACACATCGCTTCCACCCACACTATCATTCGCCGGGGGCACGGTGCTGCGTATGGCGATCGGCGGCACCTTCACCCGCGAGCAGCATCTGCGAGCCGCGTGGTCGCTCGTCCAAGCCGCCGCCGATCGAGTATCCTAATCAGTCATGCAGCACATACTTCATCAGATACGCACCACACTTCTCCGCGCCCCCAGGTCGATCGCACTCGCCGCCGCGTGTGCCGGATCGGTCTTTGTTGCGGGACTCTCTGGTTGTTCGACGGCCGTGGACGACCCCGTCGTTCCCGTCTCGGCGAGCGAGTACCCAGCGGCGTTCGATGCCGCGCGGGACGTCCTGCGCGATATGAACTTTGAACTCCAGCGCCTCGACGCTCGCGCTGGTATCATCACGACAGACCCCAAGCCCACCACGGGGCTTATCACGCCGTGGGACCGCAAGCAACAGACCGCCGCCCAGGAGTTCGAGGACGCCCTCCAGCACCAGCAGCGGATTGTGCGCATCACCTTCGCCCCCCAATCGTCCCAAGATTCGATAGTGAACCGGGCGTCCAGCCCGGCTATCGACTCAACTACTTCTTCGCTTGGTGCACCAACCACAGACATCATTGATCTGATCGATTTTCCAGCCGACACCGCCCTCACCGTGCAGGTCTACATCGAGCGGATCCACCGCCCACACTGGCGAGTGGACTCCACCTCTATCCGCACACGCACGTATGCCTACGACCCCGAACTGGCGCAGCGAGGAATGCAGCCTCAGTATGAAGTGGCCATCGCGCAGGACGGTGCTCTCGCCGCCCGGCTCGCATCGCTGATCCGGGCGCGCCTGGCGAATACCGCTCGGTAATCGATTCGCCCGATTTCGCACCGCGTACTCTGGCACGATCAAACGGCAAGCCTCAAACGTGCAAGAGCGCGAACGACGTCGAGCCACACATTTCCCTGTTCGGCACGAGCACGACACTCGCTTACGATGGCCGCGTGACCCCACCTTCGCCACAGGCTCGCCTCCCGATCTCGCGGTGTTCGCTGAACAACGCGATCACACCACAGCAGGTACTGGGGCAGTGGCCCGTGGAGTGGCCGCTGGCCGCGCTCGTCTCGGCGTATAGTGCTTCGGGGAACCCGCGGGCGCGATGGAGCGTATTGGCGCGGCCGTCGTCGTGCATCGTCGTGCGCAAGGCTCTGGTGAATGATCCGTTCGTGGGGCTGCCGTCGCCGACATCGCACGTATCCGAAGGTGTCGGCAATCACCCGCCGTTCGTCGGTGGGTGGATCGGGTACATCTCATATGACATGGGGCGGGTGATCGAACCGCGGGCCGGATATCGAACCGATGCGACCGCCGCGTGTACGTTCCCGCTCATGCACTGGGCACGCTGCGACGACGCGCTGGTACACGACGCCGAGTCGGGTGAGTGGTACCAGGTCGGGACCGACGTGAGACTCATCGAACTGCTTGACGAACGGCGTCACGCACCGCCGGGTGCGAATGCAGGCAACGACGCACCCGCACCCGCAACGAGTTGGAAGAAACAGAACCTAGCAGCCGCCCCGGTCGAGCCGACGATGAAGATGGTGGACCAGAGGGAGTACGAATCGCACGTACAGAGAGCGATCGAGTACATCCGCGCGGGCGATATATACCAAGCCAACATCGCGCACCGCATCGAGGCCCGACCGTGCATCGGGGCTTGGTCGGACGACCCTCGCAGGCTGTTTCAACGAATACTGCAAGTGGCTACGCCGTGGTACGGTGCGTATCTGGAAGTGAATCGCGGGGAAGTTGATGCGGCGGGGAGCATGAGAGGGGCGGGGGGGGCGGTAGTGTCGGCAAGCCCCGAGTTGTTCCTGAAGTATCATGCCGCGTCGCGTCGTATCGAGACGAGGCCGATGAAGGGGACTGCGGCTGGCGAATCCGGGCGTGCCGCGCTGGCCCGGAGCGAGAAGGACCGCGCGGAACTGAACATGATCGTTGATCTCATGCGCAACGACCTGGGCCGCGTCAGCGACTTCGGCACTGTACGTGTGGAAGATGATCGTGTGATCGAGCAGCATGGCGGGGGCGTGCTACAAGGGGTAGCGACGGTCACGGGGCGGCTCCGCGTCGGGCTGGGTCTACGCGACCTGCTACGAGCAACATTCCCGCCGGGATCGGTGACGGGTGCCCCGAAAGTGCGTGCGATGCAGGTGATCGACGAGATCGAACCGCACGCGCGCGGGCCGTACTGCGGTGCGATCGGCTACATCAGCGACAACGGCGATGCGCAGTTCAGTGTGGCAATCCGGACCGCGCTGGTCGAACCGGCCGACGACGGGACAGGCACAGGAAGAATCACGTACAGCGTGGGGGCGGGAATCGTGGCCGACTCGTCCCCGACGGCGGAGTGGCACGAAACGATCATCAAGGCCGGAACGCTCATGCGGTCGCTGGAGATCGAGCCAACGTCGGTCGATCCCCCCCATCGCTGACGCGGAAGTCAAGGTGGGGACTCCCAGCCCAATCAAACAACGGGCGCCGGGTGCATCCGGTGGTGATGAAGAATCGAATGCGTGCGCTGCGGAGATGGGGAACTACGCCTCGTGGAGTACGCCATGAAGACACAGCGGAACAATCGGTACATAAGCAACGTCGCAAGGGCAGTTGCATGGAGAAGCCGCGCGGCGTGGTTGGTGATCGCGTGTGCCGGTATCGCGCCCATCGCGGCGTGCTCGAAGCAGGCCGCCGCGCCAGCGAGCGCTGAGCGGTTGAACGGATCGACCGACCAATCGGCCATGGGCACCGGTACAGACGATGTGCCAACCGTTTCCAAATCATTGAATCCGAAGCCTCCCTCGGTGCCGCTCTCTGGGGAGAGCATTCGAGTCGGGGGCGACCTGACCGCGGCAGTGAGCCGGCGCGGGGAGGACTATGTATTTGAACGCTGTGCAATCACGACACCGTTACCGGCGGGGTACCCGGTTCCGACACCGCCGGGGGCGATTGATATTAAATCGTACCCCGTCGTTCGGCGAGCGGAAGCGAGCGGAAGCATGAATCCCGATTTGGGGATGAACTTCGCGTTCTTCCCTTTGTTTCAACACATTAAAAAGCGAGAGATCGCAATGACCTCGCCGGTGGAGATGGACTACAACGGGATCGAACCGGGTGATACCGACGGCGTGGACTCGTGGACGATGTCGTTCCTGTACCGAACAACCGACCTCGGGCCGGCCGGACAGTACGGCGATATCGTCGTACAAGACACGGCGCCGATGACAGTGATATCAATCGGCGGACGAGGAAGTTACGCTATCAGTACAGTAAAAAAGCGGATCGCGGAGTTGTACTCGTGGATCGATACGCACCCGGAGTGGGAACGAGCGGGGGAACCTCGCGGACTTTTTTATAATGGGCCGGAGCAGCGATCGAAAGACAAGTGGTACGAGGTGCAGGTGCCGATCAAGACGAAGCCGATTCAATAGTGGCACGCCGTCGTATCCAAACACAGAACCATAAAATTGAAAAGACCACGGTGCGTTCACCGCGGTCTTTTATGTTGTAGAAGATGTACGTGATGCTTCGTTCAGAACGCGTTACTTGCCGATGTCTTTCTTGAGTTTATCGGCTGCTTCTTTGATCTTATCTTTGGCGGCATCGACCGCGCCGGTGCCGGCGGCTTTCTTGGTGCCCGCGCGGGTGTAAGCGATTTCCATAACCTTTGCCTCCTGAGGCATACCCGGCATGGTCTGGTACATTGTCAGAGTATGATGATCGTTATCGATGATGGTGACCGTTTCTCGCATCTTGACCGTGCCCATTTCCTTGCCCATGTTCATGTCAGCCGTGCAGGTGTAGGTCTTGGTCTTGTCGTCGTAGGTACCGGTGAGGAACATGGTACCGGTGCTCATATTGTCCACCCAGGTGCCTTCGTATTGCTGGGAGCCGTTGTTGTAACCAAATGTGCCGGAGCCGGTGAAGGGCTGGCCCATGAAGTCGCCCTTGAACTCGTGCTGAACGAAACGACCGCCGTGGATAAGGGTGTTGTGCATCGTGCCTGTGGCTTCCATCGGCGGGGCGGAAGGATCCATCCAGTGCTTCATCGCCGCATCCCAGTTGCCTTCCATGGCTTTGAGACGCTCGTGGTGCTCGTTGGTCTCCATGAGTTTCATCCACGCGGCTTCCATCGCGGCCGCATCGGGAGGAGCGCCGGCGGGCGCGGCCGGTGCGGCGGGCTTGGCGTCCTTGGTGGGCTGAATCAGTTTTTCGGCTTCCTTCTTCACATCCTTCGTGGACGGCTGCGCAAACACCGACGAGACACTCAGCACGCTCGTGATCGCCAAACCCGTACAGACAACCAGACCAGCAAGAGTCGAACGCTTCATATTCCTAATCTCCTTGTTCGTGTTCGCGGCGTTGTTCCGAACCCCCGATCCACACTCGCCCAGCGAGTTTGGCGAACTGGTACGCCACCCACCGATCATTCGCCAAACATTAGAATAGCAAAGGGCAGCCGAAGTGTCAAGCGCGTCGGCACGTTGAGCAAGACTCCGGAACACTGAACGTTCCACAGCGCCATGCTACCAATTGGTTGCAGCGAACAACCTCTTCGAAACACACAGGCAGGACGATTTTTTGGTAGAGCGATTTCGGTTCCAAGACTCGGAATATTTCATACCAGGCGACTAGAGTGAGTGAACGCTGAGACAATCGACAACTGACGATGTCACAAACGAGCAAATCGAGCGGTGTAGTAGTGCCGGACACGGGCCTTCTACGGGCGATCATGTGAACAAATGACATACAGCGGACGTTCACAACTCAGGAACAGCACACACACCCGAGCGGCATCACGGTGCAGCCGCGCACGCCGCTTCGCCGTCGTACGGCTGGCCGTACTAATCTCGATGGGGTTGATGAACGTGGATGCGTGGGCGTACCAGCCGGGTTCGACACCGGGTGTGGCACCATCGGTACCGAATGGTTGGACAGCGGACGCCGCGACGCTGAAAGACGCGGTCGTGACCCCGGCTCTCCGGGCCGGCGCGGCGAGGAAAATACTAGGGTCTGGCGATCCAGGCGCTCGGGCGTTCGTACTCGAAACTTTGCGTGCCAAAGAGGAGGAAGAAGCAGCGCAGGAAGCGTTCTTGGCAGTGCTGTCGCCTTTTACGGCGAGCGGCGAAAAGGTCGAATGGATCGTACCCGGCATCGTCGCGCGAGTCGAACACGAGGGTGCGCAACGCCGAGCGGAATGGGTCGCGTGCCTGGGGGTTATCCGCACGCGGGACAGCCTACGTGCGATCCTGAAGTTTGCGGAACATGGGGAATCGACGGGAGTACGCGAGGCGGCCTTTGCAAGTGCGGTGCGATTGACGGGGCAGTACCAGTTCGGTACTGATCACAAACGATGGAGTGATTGGTTCGCGGGCGTTGAATGGCTGCCGGAGCCGGATTGGCAGCGAACGCTCGCCGAGGGATTCACGCAGTACGCCGCGCACCTCGAGGCACAGCGAGAAGCCGTGCTGCGAAGGCTCATCGAGAGTGAGCGAAGACGATTCATCGAGACAACGAGCGAGGGTGATCGCTGGAACTTGCTCGCCGTGCAACTGAAAGACGAACTGAGCGCGGTGCGCCGGCTAGGGGTCGAACTGACGAATCGAGAACTGGCGAACGCGCGGCTTCCTGCGGGACCAGTGCCGCAGGCCGCGCTCGGGCTACTGGCGGACCCTTCTCCGGACCTCCGGATCGCCGGTGCGAATCTCGTAGAACGGCTGTCGCCGACGGACGCGGCCCCGGTGATCGCGTCGATCTTACTCACCGAAAAAGATCCTGCGGTGCTGGCATCGATGGTGCGGTTGGCCGCGCGCTGGCCGTCGCCCGATATCCGTGCTCGGTTGCTGGATTGGCTGGACCCTTCCTCGGCGTTATTCACCGATGCGCTCCGCGCGATTGATTCCATCGAACGCAGCGGGATGCTCACCTCGGACGAAGACCGGGCCAAGGTACTCACCTCGGTGCGCAGCATCGCCCCCAGCCGCGCAAGTACGGCGGCACTCCGGCTACGCTGCGTATTGGGTGAACCGGAAGACCGCAAGAGCGTCGCGGAGCTCCTACGCGATTCGGACCCGAACCGTAGGCTGGCATCGGCGCAGGCATTGGCATCATTTAGCGAATGGCTTGACGCCGTCACCTCCGCCGCAGGATCGGATGAAGCGCTCATACCGGTAGCGGCGGGGATGATCGCAACAAACCGACCCAATGCCGAGGGTTTCCGGCTGCTCCTGCCGATGGCGACGGCGGTGTCCGCATCGCCGGGCGGTCGCAGCGCCGCACGCGATGCGCTGGTGTCCCTGACCGAAACGATCGCGCCGAGCGAACTGCTCACCGCGGCGACGGAGATCACAAGCCCGGACCTACGTGAAGCGATGCTGGCTCGGTTTGCGACCCTGCCGATCGGCCCCGTGTCGTTGCCACTGTCACGTGGGGAGGATGCGCAGAGCCTCATCGTGGGCGCGGGGTTGCTCCGACTGGCACAGACACGGCTGGAACTCAACAAACCGGGTGCAGCACTGGCCGCAATTGACCGGCTCGCCGAGTCAGGAGTACCAACGGATGAAGCCCTGCTGCTCTCGCTGCGAGCACAGGCTCTGCTGGGCGTGAACCGAATCGCCGACGCGATCGAACTCGACGCGCCGGCGATGTCGTGGATTGTCGGGCTTCGTGCGATTGCTGAACTGCCGCACGCTCCGTCGGTGCTGCGGGTGCTCCAGGTCAACTTTTCGGGACAACTCACGCCCGGCGAAGAGGACGCGCTCGCGGGATTACGCGATCAGATCGCCGCACACCACCCAGAAGGCGAGACCACCGGCGACGATTCGCGGTCAGGATCTCGCCGAGGCGTGGGAAACCGCAGAATCGGACCGGGCTTGCAAGAGCGCTAAGCCGGGGCGTCATGCGAACAAATGTGGATGACGGAAATTACTTCGCCGGCGGCGTGCTGCCCGCCGGTGCGGCCGCAGGCACCGTCGTATCGGGGGACGCTGGGGGGGTGGCGGGAGCGGGGGGTGCTGGCGGGGGCGTGAGTTCGGGCTTGAAGGTCGTGAGGTACGCCTGCTTGTCTTGCGTGCTGAGCAGTTCGAAAAAGACCGTCTTCACGGCATCAGGTTTGGCCGTGCCCGAACCGGGCTTGATGAGATCACGCAGCCGATCGACGGCGGCGGCGCCACCGGGGAGCGACCTAAGGGTTTGCTCCGCGGTCGGGGTGCTTTCCTGAAGGAGTTGATCGAGTTCGCGGAACGCTTCACCGCAGAAGTCGTCCATCGTGAACTTGAACCCAATGAGCGCCATGGCGTTCATATTGCCATGCCCACCGCTGTCGTTCATCGCTTGCTCGCGGATCTTGCCTTTATACTCACGCGCGACCTGTGTAGCCTGGGTCTTTTGTGCAGGGGAGACCGCGCCTTCACGCACAAGAAAATCAAGCAATGCGTTGGTGCGGAACGGCCGGACTTTCGTCGCGGTCTTGGCCATCGTGTCGAGGCTGGTCGTATCGGTCACTTCGGCGAGTACCTTTCGAACTTCCATGAGCGGTTCCATGTGCTCGACAATGGTTCGTCCGACATCGAGCCGCCGCTTGGCAAAGGCGGCGTCAAGTTTCGCCTTTGCCTCTTCGGTACCGGCCGCGGAACCGATCCCGAGCGACCGTACAGCGGCTTCTTCGACCGGGTATTTCAGCGGTTTGATCTTGCCCGCGGCATCCAACTCGATCAGCGTGGGCAGCGGCTTGGTTTCTTCGGGAGCCGCGGCGGGAGTCTGTGCAGTCGGCGCGCGAGCCGGGGTCGGAGTCGCCTGTGGGGGCGGGGGGGCGGGCGGTACGTATTCGGGCGTCGCCGGACTCTTTGGCGGCGTCGGGGGGAGAATCTGCCCAAGCGCGGGGGTGATTGAAGTCACTAGGGCGGCAAGGGCAGCCAGCGTTCGGATCGCAATCAGGTTACCAGACTTGCTGATCAATCGATGGATGCTCGTATTCATAAATGGCTCACTCCGATCGTGCTGAATTCCAGATTTCGCAACCGTATCTCGCAAATGATATCCACCCGACTTCATCGGTTCGGGTAGACTATCGGCGTTCGGTCTATCGCCTGATCCGTTGTTCGCAGGAGCGCCGCGTGAAGAATCGTGATATCGGTACTCGTGTTTTATCCTCCACAACGTGGTTGCTCGGCCTAGCCGCCGGGATGTCGAGCAGCGTCGTGGCTCATGCGGATATCTTCCGCTTCTCGGTTCGCTCGCAATCTTCGAGCATCTTGACCGACCTCTCCGCAACCACGGCTTTGAACGGGTCGTTCATCGGAAACTTCGATGGCGTGGACAACCCGACCGGCACTCGGACGATCCCTGGTATTTTCGGCGGGGATACAACCGCGAATCTACCGATCCCGATCACAGGTACCGCCGGGTTCGCCGGGAGCGACACGGCCCGTCCGGCGGGGGAGTTCACGTTCAACCTCGACACCGAAGCGCTCACCGCCACCGTCGCCGGGCTGACGCTTGACATGCTCAATGGTACCCCGATCGGCGTGACCCTCGGCCTCACCGTCGAATGGGATTCTTTCCGGACTCGCCAGCCGACGAGCGTGTTCCTGGGCGGCATCCCGATCCCCATTCCGTTCGGGCAAGTGCAACTCACAACGCTCACGCTCGCTCAATCAGAACTTACCGGCGTGGGCGTCGTGACGCAGACCAGTGAGGGAACCTACACCGCAACATTCATCGCGCCGGTATCCGTCATGGCCGAGATCGATCTGCTTGGCACTCCCCAGACTATCGGGCCGATCACCCTTCCGCTGCCGCTGCAAGCGAGCGTCACGGTGAACGGCAATGCAGCGACCGCAACATTCGCGTTCGACGCCGCTTTGATGCAGGAAATCCCGTTCATGATCGACCTTCCGGCGGACCAGCCGATCGACCTGCCCACGATCCTGCCCCCGGGGGGTACGGCGAGCCTGCTGCTAAACGCGGCGGTCGATGGCGCTTCGATCGGGTTCGTGCTGAGCGCGGCCATCGAGGCCGACGGCGTACGCGACGACCGCAACCCCGCCGATTGGAACAACGACGGCGTCGTTAACTCACAGGATTTCTTCGCTTTTATGACCGACTACTTCGCGGTGGACGCCGATTTCAACAGCGACGCGACGACGAACAGCCAGGATTTCTATGACTTCATCACCGCGTATCTGGGGTCAGTCTAGTTCAGAACTGGCGCTAACCTTTCGTCGTGGAAACTCCAACTCGCGCACGATCCACCTCCCGGGCTACGGATTGCTCTTGGGATCGACATTTGGATCAACGCATATGGCGATACAGGCTTTGATTACTTGATTGAGATAGAATGCACCATGATTGCCGACCGTATCCGAGAACTGCTGAGTCGTGAACCGTTTGACGCGTTCAGGATTGGCCTCAGCAGCGGCGACTCCCTCGATGTGCGAAACCCGGACCTTGTAGCGTTGATGAAAGCCGAAGCATTTGTCGCATCCGATCGGGAAGACTCGTATCGGATTGTTCCGTATCTTCATATTGCCGCGGTGGAAACGATCGCCGGACGCCGAAGCGGGGGCGAGCTTGGTACAACCCCGCGACGACGCGGCAAGCGATAACACCTCGCCAGTGGGAGACAGATACGGTACTCCCACTCTGGTTTTCAACGCCGATCAACTAGGTGTATCGAATGCATATCACATCAAACGCGGTCCTTCAAGCCGGTGTCGCGTTGGGATTGCTCCAGGCGGACACGGCCACGATCCACTCGGCCGACTCTCTCGCGGCCCTGATCGCGCAGCGCTTCAAGGCCGGTCACAAGGTGATGATCTGCGGGAACGGCGGGTCGTCTTGCGACGCAAACCACTTTGCCGAAGAACTGACCGGGCGGTTTCGGGCGGATCGTCCCCCGCTGCCCGCGATAGCCTGTACCGATGTGGGGCATATCACATGCACGGCCAACGATTTCGGGTTCGATCACGTCTTCGAGCGATGGGTACAAGCACTCGGGAAGCCCGGTGACGTGCTCATCGTCCTGTCTACCAGCGGCAACTCGAACAACATCGTGCTGGCAGCGCGTGCGGGGAAATCAATCGGGATGCACGTCGCGGCGTTGCTCGGCAAAGACGGCGGCGCGGCGCGAGTAGAAGTGGCCGCCGCTGGCAACGCGGGCACGATCATCATCGTCCCCGGCGAAACATCCGATCGAGTACAGGAACTGCACATGCTGCTGCTGCACGCGATGGTGGAAGCGATCGAGGCGAGCATGTTCTGAGTGAAGCGTTCGGGGACAACGTGATGACGGTACACGGTCGCACGACCGCGATGAACCAAACCGTACCCCCAAAGTGCGGTATGGCCATTTCTTGTACAAGAAATAGTCACATCTTCGACTTCGACGCCTGGACTGGGGACCGCCGATGTTCAGGGAACTTCGTTCGCCCCAATAGCAACCTACGCACCACGCGTGCGTGATCCGGCTGGGTAGAATCGCCCGATGACTGCATCATTGACACAGGGAAAACCCCGGACGCGTGGCGCCAAGACACACGCCGATCGTCCCGTACCCAGTACGCCGGCATCGCCTGCTTGTGCGGCGGATGCTGTCACAGTGATGCAGCCATCGCACACCACACTCAACGGCGAGTCCGGCGTGCTGTCGCGGATCTACGTCGGCGATTGCCGGGAGATCATTCCGCGTGTGCCCGAGTGTTCCGCGAGGGCCGTTGACCTCGTCTTCGCGGATCCCCCATTCAACTGGAAGCGGGCCTATGACGAGTGGGACGACGAGATGCCGCACAGCGAGTATCTCGATTTTACCTACAAATGGCTGGACCTGTGCGTGGAATCATTGCGTCCAGGGGGAACGCTGTGGGTCAACATCCCCGACGACTGGGCCGCCGAGATCGTGATGCACCTGAAGTATCGTCGTGATGAGCAGGGGCGGTACTTGATGAACCAGCCGAGCCGCTTGACGATGGTGAACTGGTGCGTATGGCACTACCGCTTCGGACAGAACACGACCGTTCGATTCATCAACAGCAAGGTCCACGCGCTTTACTTCGTCAAACCCGGCGGGGCGTACACATGGAACCCCAAGGAAGTACTCGAACTCTCCGACCGTCGCGCGATTTATGAAGACCCCCGCACCGAAAGCAAGAACGACGGGATGCCCGCCGGGCTGCGCGTGCCCATGGATGTCTGGTACGGGCAGTACTGGGGACGCGTGCAAGGCAACAGCAAAGAGCGCCGCGGCTACCACGACAATCAGTTGCCCGAGTTGTACCTCGCGCGGGTCATCCGCGCGTGCTCGAAACCAGGCGACACGGTGATGGACCCGTTCCTCGGCAGCGGTACCACGGGCGTCGTGTCGCACGCGCTGGGGCGCGAGTTCATCGGGTGCGAGTTTAGCGAGAAGAACGCCGCGAGTGCTCACGAACGTATCCAGTTTGGCCCAATCCGCGATGTACACGCGACAGGCCAGAGCACGGCGATCTTCCCGCACCGACGCAAAGGCACGCCGAAAGATGAAGCCAATCGAGTGATCGACGTCAATCCGAAACCCTCGAAGAAGCCCGCGAACCGCGGGCAGGGCCGTGCCAAGAAGTCCGCCAAGTAACCATGGCATACGCGAGCGTTCATGTCGGAACCGACGGCAGCGCGGGCGTGCTGCTCAGCATCAAGGCGGTGCCGGGCGCCAAACGAGACGAGGTGGTCGGCATACTCGGCGACCGTCTGAAAGTGCGCATCATCGCTCCCCCAGAAGGCGGTAAGGCCAACGACGCGATCCGCGAACTTCTGGCACAGGAACTGGGCGTGCGAGTGCGAGATGTCGAGGTCGTGCGCGGCCACACGAACGCCGAGAAAACCGTGCGGGTGAGTGGGATCGGGTTAGACGCCGCGATGAAATGGTGATACACCGACCGATGGAAGACCCGTCGATTCGGCAGGTATCGTCGTTGGCCGACGCGATCCACGATTCTTGCCCGCTTAGCCCGCCGAGCGGCGTTCCAGAGTCGCAAGGCGCAGAATATTCGTCTGCGTCATCTCATCGCCCTTCAACTCTCCAGTGAAGCGCCCGCCACACAGCACAATGACGCGGTCTGAAAGCGCGAGCAGTTCGGGCATCTCGCTGGAGACAAGCAGGACGGCGGCCCCCTTGTCCGCGGCGTCCCGCACGAGTTTGTAGATCTCGGCTTTCGTGCCCACATCAATCCCCCGTGTGGGTTCGTCCAGAAGGAGTACTCGTGTTTTTTTCCCCATCCATCGTGCGATCAGGAGTTTCTGCTGGTTCCCGCCCGAGAGTTCGTTCGGGAGCGACGCCGTGGACGCGGCCTTGATCTGAAAGGACGCTACACGCTCTCTCACATGTGAACGTTCGAGGGAGATGGCTCGCACACCCCCGACAAACCACGCGAGGCGGGCAAGCCGGGACATGAACGGCATGACGATATTTTCACCAATGCCGAGTTGAAAGAACAACCCCTGGAGTTTGCGGTCCTCCGGCACGTACCCCAATCCGGCCTTGATCGAGGCCTGTGGCTGCGCACGCGGGATGGCAGACCCGGCGCACTCGACGGTTCCCTTCGCATTCGGATCGATACCAAAGATGGCGTCGAGTAATTCAGAGCGGCCCGAACCCACAAGCCCTCCCACGCCCAGGATCTCGCCGGCCCGAACCGCGAACGACATCGGCTCGATCTTGCCCGGCGACCACAGTGAGTTCACACGCAGCAGCGGGGCGGGCGTACCGGCTGGCCCGCCGGCGGGCAGATCGATCCCGGCG
>JBGSIF010000102.1:0-6179 GCA_041742635.1 Phycisphaerales bacterium | reverse complement strand
CCTCCCGCCCCCCCTCTGCCGGCTCGCGCCGGCCGGCTCAGACCGACGCCACGATCCTTCGCCACGCAACATAAGGATCGTGATATCCTGCCGCGAGTTGATGCCGCACGCCGTCGCGTGCGGCATCAACCTGCTCGCAGGCCGCGTTGATGTCGGAGGGGATGAGTTCCCGCTCTTGTCGGGCGAGTGGCGGGTTGGTTGCGGGGGTCGGAGACTTAATGGTGGTCATGGCGACCTCTGTGATGCGAAACCGCCAAATCGTAGGCGTGATGCCGTCAGTTTCGCCCGCCGGAGTGTCCACGGTTGGTGGGGAAGGTCAACGCCCGGTTCGCACCCCGCACCACACCGCGTCCGGCAGGTGGCATTGACTCGTGCCACTAACCCGCTGCGTTTGAGCGGGTCAGTGTCTTGGCCCGCGAAACGGATCGGATCTCGGCTTCATCCCCCCTACGCCGCCTCCTCCAACTTCGTCCCGCACACCCCGTCCCGCGTCACATAAAACAAATCATCCGTGATCGGGTACGGCAGCCTCCGGTAGTCCTGCGTCACCCGCCCCTTCAACCGATCCACAAACGGCATCGGGTTCTGCGACAACGCCACGAACATGTCCCGCGCCGGCGTCGCCACATAAAAGTTCCCCCCCAGTTGCGGCGCCAGCCGACCGTGCAGGTCCGACGGCAGGCGGGTGGCCTCGAAGTCGTGTGGGCAGGGTCAGCCCGCCCATGCCCGCTCCGCCAGGCACTCGATCGTGCCGTCGGGCTTGAGGCTCACGAACGCGAACCGACGCGTCTGCTCCAAGGCGGCAGGAAAGTGCCCCGCCATCGGCGCAATGTCGCGGAAACGATTGAGCAGAACATCAACTTCAAAGACCGACAGCGGAAGCGTGACCAGATTCTGCTGGAAACGGATGTTCTTGTCCACCGTAACCAGCACGGCAAATCCGGCTGCCGCGGCCGCGGCGATAAGCCTGCCGTTGACCAGATCCTTCCAGCCTTGATCTCGGGCGTGCGCCACCTCGTGCCCCCCCGCTTCCCTGAGCAGGCGCATGACCCTGACGTCCATGCAGTTGTCGAGCAGGATTTTCACAGCCGCCGAAGCCCTTCGAGAAGCCCGCGCGAGGCAAGCCCGATGACCCCCGCCGCTTGATCGCGGGGAACATCCGGAAACCCTTCAAGAAACTCGCCCAGGCCGTTGTCCATATCGAGATGGTCGAAGAGCGTCTGGATGGGCACTCGCGTTCCCTTGAAGCAAGGCTCCCCGTGCATGCGCCCGGGATTCACTGAAACGTACGGCGCAAGCGGGCTGTCGGTGGGGATGAGTTCACGCTCTTGTCGGGCGAGTGGCGGGTTGGTTGCGGGGGGCGGAGCCTTAATAGTGGACACGGCAACCTCCGTTATGCAGAACCGTCGAATCGTAGGCGCGGTGCTATCTGGCTCGCCCGGCGGGTGGCCTCGAAGTCGTGGGCAGGTGGGGCCGCTGGCTCAGAATTGAGAAGTGCCACTGAGGTCGGATTTCCCGTCCACCCGCCCTGGTTGGAGACCCGCACCACCACCAAATGACGTTGCAACGTTAGCATCCGGCAAAGAACGCTACGAGGAAGTCGAAGAAATCTTGGCTGGTAGTGGAGCCGTCGTTGTTGAAGTCAGAAATTCCCTCGAAGAAATCCGCGATGAATCGAAAGAAGTCTTGACTATTGACAACACCGTTGTTGTTCCAATCGGTCGGGCAGGTTGAGCGCCACATCAGGGCCTCGTCGCGACCGGTTGTGTTGTTATATCCAAAGCCGACGACGTAAGTGAAAGGTCCGTCGCGCCAGACACCTCGTGCTTCAGACATCAAAAACTGTGAAGGCAGGAACAAATGAAGGTCCACCCACGATGCCGCAGTGCCAGACCAAAGGCTGGCGTGATTGCGACCGTTTGCAACCAAGACGCGGCCCACTTGCATTCCCCCGTCGACTGCATACGCCCGTGAAGCAGTTGTTCCGAACGGGTGTAGGTCTATCCATGAGGCGGCTGAGCCAGCCCAGAGACTCGCACGTCCGACTGCACCGACGTCCGCTTGCCCCACTTGCTGACCATCGCTGACCCCGTACGCGATTGAGTCTGTCCCATCTGCCGGAGTCAGATCCACCCACGATGCGGCAGTGCCATTCCAAAGGATGGCTCGATCGGGACCGACTCCGAACGTAGCAACCCCGACCTGTTGGCCGTTTGATATGTCATATGCGTACGAGCGATTCGCTTCGGGAGGGTTGAGATCAATCCAGGATGTCGCCGTGCCGCTCCAGAGACTGGCATGAGTTGCACCGGACAGAATGGCATAGCCTGCCTGCTGACCGGCATCCGCTCCAAAAACAACAGCGTCGCTCGACCCCGCGGGATTCAAGTCCACCCACGATGCGCTCGACCCGTTCCACAGGCTAGCGCGATCCGAGCCGATGTCGGCCCAGCCTACCTGCTGACCGCCGTGAACATCGAACGCCTCCGACCGAGTCGCGCCGGGCGGGCTGATGTCAACCCATGACGCGGCCGTCCCAGTCCAGAGGCTCGCGCGACTGCCTAAACCTATGCGGACATACCCCACCTGCTGCCTGTCATGCACTCCCAGAGCATACGAGTCAGCGGCCCCGACAGGGTGCAAGTTCACAACTTCCCACTGAGCGTGTGAGTTCGAGTCAAATCCGCAGACACACACGGCAAAGGCGAGCAGAAAGAACACAGTACCAAGGAATGAGGGCGAACGCGTCATGCTTTCCTCTTTTTGTTCGTGCTGCGCGCCTTTGGGGCACGAGGTTTCCGCTGCCTGTTGCCCACGATATCACGTCCATCGTCGGTCGCACGCAGCACCCAGCCAACCCCGCCGTCATCCATATTGAGTTGGTTGTGAATGATGTCTGTCATGTACCTCCCGACGCCGTCGATCGATGGAAAGAGGCTCATCGCATGCACGTTCAGACGCAAGAGCCGATCGATTACGCCTCGCTTGAGTGCGGCAGGGATGATAATCTGAAACCGATCGTTGTCAGGCAAGATCGATGCGAGCCGTTCATCGTGCCGCTCGCCAAGTGTGCCGGAGATCGTGAACAGGGATTGCTGTGATGACATCCGCTGATCTGCGAAGTCGTCGATGTATGAACTGAACGCAGGTATCGCGATCGATGAGACCGCCGCCCAGGCATGGACCGTCGTTGCACCAGTCAGTTGATCGAATCGCTGGAGGGTATCGGCGTCACCCGACTCGATTCCCCACTTCGTATCGCGTGACAGTTTGTCTCTGTTGAAGCCCCAGATTACTCCGTCTTCCTCAGGGCTGGCCGCGGCGGCAAAGTACGCCGCAACCCACGCAGAAAAGGTCCAGTCAAGCAGCCGCGTGGGCGCACCGTAATGCTGCATGAGCGCGAGGGTGCCGAGGATCGTGTCAAGACAAACGAGTTGCGATGCCGGCAAATACGAACGCACATGGCGGCTGAACGCCTTGATGGCGGCTCCCTCCCAGATCGCCATTTCACGCCGATCCGATTTTCGGACACTTCGATGCAGTGTGGGCTCAAGATGCCAACACGACACAGCTTGGCCTCGAAAGATCAGTGACGAGTTCTCCGACGCTTTCATGAGAACCGTTAGGATCTCATCCAGGCTGATAGGGCGATACTGGGTCCAGCTCGTCATACCAGGTATTGTCGCATCTTGTGGAGCTACGGCCAGTGGCTCGGAAGTGAGAAGTGCCACCGAAGTCGAGCCAGCCTTTGAGCCCCGACTTCGGCGGCTTGCCGGATTCTCCGGCAGGTAGCATTGACCCGTGCCACTGACCCGCTGCGTTTGAGCGGGTCAGTGTCTTGGCCCGCGAAACGGATCGGATCACGGCTTCATCCCCCTACGCCGCCTCCTCCAGCTTCGTCCCGCACACCCCATCCCGCGTCACATAAAACAGATCATCCGTGATCGGGTACGGCAGCCTTCGGTAGTCCTGCGTCACGCGCCCCTTCAACCGATCCACAAACGGCATCGGGTTCTCCGACAACGCCACGAACATGTCCCGCGCCGGCGTCGCCACATAAAAATTTCCCCCCAGTTGCGGCGCCAGCCGCCCGTGCAGGTCCGACAGCAGCAGCCGCGCGGCGTCGTACCCGTCCGACTCTTGCAGAATCGCCGCCCGACCGCCCTCTTTGCTCTCCACCACCTGCACCTCGAGTTGCGGCGCGTAGTGGTCCAGGTTCTCGCGGGCCATCACCTCGATCTCCTCCGGCGTCACGCCCCACCGGATCGTCTGCTCCGTCGTGATGCTCACCGTCATCTGCGGCAAGTCGATCACGAACACCACCACCGTCCCGTTCACATACGGCACATACGCCACCTGATTCCGGTTCAAATGATCGAAGATCGACTCCGGCTGGATCCGCGGCATGATCCGCGGCCTCACAAAGTCAAACGACACATTCTGCAGCGACATCGCGTCGCCCGCGAACAGTTGGTCCAGATAGTGCTCCACGATCTCCGTACCCCGGTCGGCGTCGTGGTTCACCAGCCGGTAAAGATTCTCAAGATCCAGCCGACGTCCATCGACCACCAGTTCGCGCGGCCCGACCAGATCAATCGCGTGCTCCGGCTGCATCCGCCGGAGCATCTGTGCTACTTGTTCCGCAAACGCTTCCGGTTCGTGGGGCATTCTGGACATGCGACGATTTCCCGTTCGGTTCGGGCCTTACCGAGTCGCGCCGAAACATATCCAGCGACGAACGACTCAGGCACCCGTTCCCAACACCCTCATCGTCATGCAATCCCGAGCCATCCACCGTCAAACAAAGTTGCGCCGGCACTTGAAGCGAACGGACGGATCGTGCCGTCTGCACGCCCTGCAACTCGGACTCAACGCGACAACTCGGACGCTCGATCTAGGGTATCGGAAGTCCCACTCGCCCAGCAACTTACGGCGTCACACACCCGCCACACCCGCCTCAAGACACACGCACCCCAAAAATAGAAAACGAGGGAGGAATGACCAGCCCACATGGTCACGCCTAACCCTCGGATTCCGGAGCGCCAACGCGACGCTCACTGACGGAAGGCCAGCCGGGGCGGTTACGCCGCGGTTGACTACCCCCCCGCACCCTTCGTTCCCTCCCCCCACTGCGGTTGGGGGATAGATGGATATATACAAACTCCGTGCCAGTCGCTGTGCGCTTGATTTTGAGGAAATACCAAGACCCGAGAAGGCCTGATTCAGAATTATTGTGATATTTCGTGTTTATTTTTGTGATATTCAACAGTAATCAGAAAAATTGTGATATATAGTAGAACGCATGGCTGAATTGACCACAACCAGAATTGAACAGGTTCTCGAGGCCGCTTCGTGCGGGATTGTGGTCTTGGGGGTTGATTTTCAAGTTTTGTACGCAAACTCAGTCGGTTTGAGCCTATTGATGCTGCCGTCGAAGTCGAGCGCCCGAGTTGCCGACTGCTTCGTCGTCGGTGAGGAGGTTCTCCAAGACGCCGCCCGACGGCTGATTTCCCCAGAACGAGGGGGCGGAAGGGTAACACTCCGTGGACTGAAAGTGGTGCCCGAAGATAGAGGGGTGGTAGTTGATCTGTCCGTCGACACCTTGGCTGAGGGGGTGCTGGGGGAGTGGCTAGATGGGCAAGCACGGTACGTGGCGACGGTGATCGATGCGGCATCGCGCCAGTACGCGGAAGTGGAAGCGGCCCGGCTGCGCGAAAAACTAGGCGAGTCGGAGGCGGCGCGCGCGCGGTTGTCGTCGTTACAAGCCCAACTCGTGCAGTCCGACGATCAGCCGGAGATGGTGGGGTCGTCCGCCGCGCTCGCTCGGGTGCGGTCGGCGGTCGCCCGCGTCGCGCCGACGGATACGACCGTGCTGGTGCAGGGCGAAACGGGTTCGGGCAAAGAACTCGTCGCGCGCCTGGTTCATGCGGAATCGGCGCGGTCGCGCGGAGCGTTTGTAGCAGTGAACTGCGCGGCACTACCGGAATCGCTGATCGAATCGGAACTCTTCGGGCACGAACGCGGGGCGTTCACCGGGGCGGATCGGCGCAAACTCGGGAAGTTTGAGTTGGCGGACGGGGGGACGATCTTTTTGGATGAGATCGCGGAGATGCCGCTGGCGGCGCAGGCGAAGTTGCTGCGCGTGTTGCAAGGGGGCGCGTTCGAGCGGGTCGGCGGGA
>JBGSIF010000101.1:0-27264 GCA_041742635.1 Phycisphaerales bacterium | reverse complement strand
ATCGCCGGGGAATGCTCCATCACGACGCAGGTCGCGTGCCTGTCGGCGAGCGGAACATACAGCGGCGACAACGTCGCGTGCTCGCCCGGCCTGTGCCCGGCCCCGCCCGTGTGCCCGTGCGACTGGAACATGTCCAGCGAGGTAAACAGCCAGGATTTCTTCGATTTCCTCGCGGCGTTCTTCGCGGGCAGTGCGGACATCAACGGCGACGACGCCACCACTAGCCAGGACTTCTTCGACTTCCTCGCGTGCTTCTTCACCCCCCCGCCGGGATGTTTATAACTCTCGATTCCGCGGCTCACCGGCTCGTGGCCGAGCTTGAGTCAACTCAATCGTTCCCCATGCCCCGGCACAGGTGTGTGCCGGGGTTTTCATAATTTTGACGAGTTGCAGTCCAGCCGAGGGAATTGGGTTGGCAAGGCAGTTTTGTTTGGTATACTTTTGGCATGAGTACTTCCACTAAACCCGAATCGTTCCAAATGCCCGCCCCGTCCGCCGAGCACCAGGCCACGCACAAAGTTGCCATGCGCCTCGTCGAACTCGTTTCGGCCGGGAAGAACCTCGACGCGATCAAGGAGTTGTACGCCGACAACGTCCGCAGCATCGAAGCGATGGAAGGCCCCGGCTGCCCCCGCATCACCGAGGGCAAAGCCAACGTCATCAAGGCCGCCGAGCAGTTTTGGAAGATCACCACTGTTCACAGTGCGTCCTGCGGCGCCCCCGTCGTCAACGGCGACCAGTTCGTCGTCCCCATGGGCATGGACTGTACCTGCAGCGAAGGCCCCATGGCCAACCAGCGGATGCAGATGAGCGAGACTGCTCTCTACACCGTCAAGAACGGGAAGATCACCGAAGCCCGGTACTTCTATTCGTGCGGGATGTGAACACGCATGGGTCGGTGGCTGTCGCCGGGGGTGTGGGGTATTCCCGTTTTATTCAGGACAGCCCGCGAAGAAACACCCGACGAAGTCGAAGAAATCCTGGCTGGTCGTGATGTTGTCGCCGTTGATGTCGCCGCTGCCGGCGAAGAACGACGCGACGAACGCGAAGTAGTCGCGTGAGTCGATGACGGTATCGTTGTTGAAATCGCAGACGCACTGTGGGAGCACGGCCATCACACGCATCATCTCGTGGTCCTCGTGCTCCAGGATGTGGCAGTGGTACGGGTACAACCCGGAATACCCAGTGAAGCGAGCGATGACGCGGGTGATCTCGCCGGGATAGGTCTGCACGGTGTCCTTCCAGCCCAGTTCATTGGCGAGGGGCAGCACGCGCGGCCCGACGCCGACAGGCAGGTTGTTCACCAGTTCAAACGCCTGCCGGTCGAGGATCTGGAACTGCACGAGGTGCATGTGCATCGGGTGCATGATGGAGGAGCGATTGACCCATCGCCAGACCTCGGCGGTGCCCAAGCGGGGCGTCTCGACGATATCATCCCACATCAGCCCGTTGATGAGCCACGCCGAGCCGGCGCACGGATGGGGCATCTGCTGGAAGTTCAACGTGCGCACGACCCGCGCGGCGTTCTCGGGTGTGCGAGGGACAGCGCGGAGGGCCGCGGGGATGGGGCCGGTGTACCCGGTTTGGTTCTGCACGACGAAGTTCATGATGTCGGGGATGACGCCGGTGCCGGGGACGCCGGGGTAGTTGATCGGAGCGTCGTTTCGGAGCACGATCTCGGTACCGGGCGAGTACGAGGCGAAATCGATGAGGACATCGGCGCGTTCGCCGGGGGCGATGACGACATCGGCGACGCTGACGGGCGCGGAGAGCAGCCCGCCGTCGGAACCGATCTGCCAGTAGTTGGTACCGTTGGAGAGCGAGAGCCGGTAGGTGCGGGTGTTCGAGCCGTTGACGATTCGGAAGCGGTACTTCCCGCGCTTGACGTTCAGGAACGGCCACACTTTGCCGTTCACGAGCACGGTGTCGCCGAAGAAGTGATCTTGGAATCCGGTGGGGTAACTGAGGGTACCGTCGTTGTTGAACGTTCGGTCTTGGATTAAGAGGGGGATTTCAAACTCACCGGCCGGGAGCGTCAATGCCTGCTCGACCGCGTCCCGAAGCAAGTACACACCGGCAATACCCATGTACACGTTCAATCGAGTCAGCCCGAGCGCGTGATCGTGGTACCACATCGTCGCCGGCAACTGGTTGTTTGGGTGTATGTCGGTGTCTTGTGCTCCCGGAAGGATGGTGTCGTCGGGGTGCCCGTCGCTGTCGCGCGGCGTGACCGCGCCGTGCAGGTGCATCACCGTTCGGGGTGCCGGCCCGAGCACGTCGGGGCCGTGCAAACACGGATCGATGCTCAGGTAGTGCGTCGTGCGAAGGTTTCCAGACAAGTCACGCAGGTCGTTCACCCAAGTGATGCTTACCGGTTGGCCGACGCCTGCTTCGAATGTCGGTCCCGGGTACGTCCCGTTGATCCCCCAGACCGTCGTCGGCGGCAGGTCACGGTGCAGTTGCTGCTGGAACTGCGAGATCACGCCGGTGTAGGTTGCCGCGCCGCCGATCGTGCCCGATGTCGGTGTCGCAATCGGTGGGATCGGAAGCGCGTCCACAAACTTGGTCAGCACGCGAGGGCACACGACCGAGCCGCACGGCACGTTCGGCCCATTGAACGTTCCACCCTGCGCGAGGCACGCCACCTCCGTGAGTTGCTGGCACGCTGTATTCGGGAAGCAGCACGCGCCCGTAGGCTGCGGGCACGAGTTCGTCGGTCCGCACACGGTCCCGGCACCTTGAAAGGTGCCGCCGATACTCAGGCATCCGGTTGTGTCGAGCACGCGGCAACTCCCATCGGCCATGCAGCACGCGCCGAATCCGGCGGGGGCGGTGAAGTTCACGACCAGCCGCGGTCGTTTGGCCAGGTCTGGGTGGTTGCGAGTGTCAAAGGACTTGGAGGTGGTACCGGTGGTTTCGTCCCCCCGGACAAGCCACCCGAAGTTTGACGACGGCGTGTTGACCCAGACTTGGACGTCCGTTGCCATTTGCGCAGAGGACCAGGAATACGAGGCGATGCCGCCGACCGCCGCGGACGCGCTGGAAGACGCCGTGAACTGCCCCCCGGGAGTACTCCAGAGGACGTCGGGGTAGAAACGGTGGATCCAAGTAGCGTCGCCCGGTTCAGAAGGGGTGCCCGACCCGCCGGGGATTCCGGAGTACGAGGTGCCCTCGCTCCAATCGGCGAGCGTGCGGTGAAGCGAGACGGTCCGGGTGCTGGCCCGACTTCTCGACATGCTCATGGTCAACGTCACGCTTTGAATCGTCGAACCTTGCGGGATGACCGATAAGTCAAACGCCAGCAGGGCACGCCGGGTTTGCGTCTGGGCCGTATTCCCGGCGAACATCGTCTCCCCAAGCCCGTTGCTGAGCATCCCGGTAGGGTCTTGATACAGCGTGTTGTCCTTGAGGGGCCTGAGCGTTGCTTGATCCGCCAGCGCAGACGACAACCCAAGCGTACCCATCACGACGCCCAGCAAACCGCACGCTTTTTTCCGCATGTACCACTCCATCTAGTCGGAACCGCTGGCTGCACGCTTGAGCATCACGAATCCGGCGGGTAGAGCCGCGAACACGGCGGCAACCAACCCCGGCACATGAACGGGCTACCCATTCATCGGCCAAACTCGACGAAACCTGATGCCCAGCGAGTTCGTGTGCGTCGTGGGTTTGGATTCCACGGCGCACGCCCAAGTAGAATACCCCGAACAGGTCAGTTTGCCAGTCGTTGGATGGAAAGGGACGCAGAACCGCTCGACGACCATCCCGGCGCGTGTCGGGCCTCGATTATCAATCAAGATTTGCGAGTGTGCCCCGTTTTTGCGGAACAACGACAACTCACGTTGCCAATAGAGTGAGGCTGCCTGATCTTCTTTGGGGTTTGTACGCTTGCGCCCGCGATGTCCTCATTACCGATCCAAGAAACCGGAGCGTGGTTCCACACCACAAGTTGGGCATTGGTTATCAGTGCGCGCGAGGATCGGGCCGATTTGGAGATCTTGTTGCGGGCGTATTGGAGTCCGGTGTATGCCTTTATCCGGCGCAAGGGATTCGGGCAGCACGACGCCGCGGACCTGACGCAGGAGTTTCTTGCCGACGTGCTGGTTGGGCGGGATTTGATCGGCAAAGCGGACCCATCACGGGGGCGATTCCGGTCGTTCCTTAAGACGGCACTGCGCAACTATTTGATCGATCATCGGCGCAAGACCGGCTCGCGCAAGTCATCCCCGAGTGCGCCCACGACCCTAACAGAACATGCGGAACTCGCCGCCGCTGGGGAGGGTGGGGGTGGAGAGGATTCGGATCCGAGTTCGCGTGCGTTTGATCGCCAATGGGCCGCGACGATCCTTGCCTTGACGATCGAACGGGTGGAATCATCATGTCGGCAGGAAGGGCTTGACCAGCAGTGGTCCGCCTTTCGGATCAACGTCCTCGGCCCGCTCACGCGGAAAGTCCGGCCGATGTCGATGGAATCTCTCGCTAGTGTCGTGGGGGCAACCAGCGCCGAGCAGGTCTCAAACATGCTCCAGACCGTGAAGCGGCGCTTTCGTCGCACGCTCCGGCAAGTGGTCAGTGAAACCGTGGCCGACCCCGAACTGGTCGATGAAGAACTCGCTAACCTGCGCGATTATTTTCAGCCCCGCTAAACTATCGACTTCACCGCAGCAGCCCGCGCCGGCGCAGGTAATCAAGCAGCAGCGACTCCACGTCCGCGTCCGACCGGACCATGCCATACGACATATCGCGCGCGGTACAGAACGATTTCAGTTCATTCATGTACCCCTCCACGGCTGCTTTGTACTTTCTGATAACGTCCGCCGTCACGGTGACTTCGGTGCTGCGCCCCGTTTCGGCGTCGATCAGCCGCATATCCCCGACAAACTCACGCCCGGTCGGAGGCGACTTCCCGCGAGTCGTCCATCCTTCCGGTACCGCGGCTCCCTCTAGCGAGGGATCGAGTTCGCCCGGCGAGAGGACTTGGAGGCAGTAAGTGTCGTACCCGCCGCTACCCGACCCACCACGACCCGACCCTCCCCCGGCGAGTAAACGCAGCCCTTCCTGATACCCGCCGGGGATGAGAAAATCCGATAGAACGACCATGACTCCCTTGCCGGTGCGCGAGGCCGCGATGCTCCGCAATGCACTTGTGAAATCACCACGCCCGGCAACGCCAAGTGTTGCCGACTTGCTTCCATCGGCCTCGGACGAGCCGTCGATGTCGGTCCCCGCGCCTTCGCCCGACCGAGAAGCGCCGACGACCGACACCCCGGGCGGCTGTGTGTACTCGAGCAGGAACGCCCCGACGCGCTGCACGTTGCGTCGTCCACGCAGCGGCCCGATGCGCCGGAGCGTCGTGCCGTTGAACACGCTCAGGTTCACCCGGTCGTTGTTGACGATGGCGACGTAAGCGAGCGACATCGCAAGGCGCATGGCCAGGGTGAGTTTGTTTGCGGAGTGAGGCGAACCCGGCGCGACAGACGACCCGGCGTCCATCGAAGCCGTAGCGTCGAGCACGACATGCACGGCGAGGTCTTCCTCTTCCTGAAAAATCTTGATGAAGAACTTTTCGAGCCGGGCAAAGATGTTCCAGTCTACGTGGCGCAGGTCGTCGCCAGCGACGTAGTTGCGGTAATCCTCGAACTCGACGGATTGCCCCCGACGCTTGGACCGTCGCTCGCCTTGGAGTTTCCCGGCAAAGATCTTTCGGCTGATGATGTCGATGCGGTCAAGCCTCGCGCACAACTCGGCGGAGATGAGTTGATCCAGAGATGTGGGGCGAGCGGTCGTCGAGGCGAGCATGAAGAAGTTTAGGGGGATCCGCGCCCGGTCTCACTCTGACTCTGCAGCCGCGGCATCGATCGCGTCGTGAGCCGACGGTTCACTGCTTGCGATCAATCCCCGTTGTCGCGCTCGGCGGGCTGAACACATCGAGTACCCGCGTCGGCTCGAGCGCCACCGCGGAGTGGGGAACGTTCGACGGGATCAGCAGTACCTCGCCCGCCCCGAGCGTGACTTCTCGCCGCGATGGCGTACCTTCCGCGCCGATCCCGAAGCGGATTCGGCCGCTGATCACGCACGAAATCTGCTCGTTCACATGCTCGTGCGCCGGCACCGAACACCCGGTTTCGAGCAGTACATTCGAGATCATCACCCGTTCTCCGATGATGCGCTGACGACTCAGGCGTTCCATCGGCGAATCGTGCGGGAGGTCCGACCAGCGAAACACTACGGCTTCTGCCACCGACATCTTGTGTCTCCTCTCGGCTCGCTGTGTTTCATTGACGCACGATCCGCCTACCAACCACCCCGACACCCACCACGGCACGCTACCGGCGCGACGACACATGTCCCATCAACTGCGCGATCATCGCCCCGATGCCGTCGTAGATCTCGTGCGGCTTGGCGTCGTCATCCATGTACGCCGGTGTCGTGAAGACGCCGTTGGCTTCATCCGCGAGCGACTGCGTCACCTGCTTGGCAACGTGGGTGGCTCCCATCGCCTCGACCGCCTTTGACGCCCCGCCGGGTTGGCCGAGCGTGATGGTGACACCTTTGCCTCCCGCCTTGGACCCCAGCACCCTTGCGCCGATGACCGGAGCGATGCAGCACATGCCCACCGGCTTTCTGGCGGCGTGGAACTCGTTCACAACCCGCTCGACATCGGGCAGCACCGTGCAGTCCGCGCCCGCGAGCGCGAAGGTCGAGAGGTTCTTCGCCGCACCGAACCCGCCTGGGAAAACGATCGCATCGAACTTCGCCGCACTGAGTTCGGCGAGCGGGCGGATGTTGCCCCGGGCGATCCGGGCCGACTCGGCCAGCACGCTGCGCTTCTGGTCCGCCGACGCTTTGGTCAGATGGTTTACGGCGTCGAATGTGGTATCCGGAGCAAAGCAGGTGACCACTGCCCCGTGCCGCCCAAGGTGGATCAGCACGCTCACGGCTTCCTGAATCTCCGAGCCGTCCAGAAACCCGCAACCCGAGAGAACAACCGCGACGTGTGGCATATGAGCACCTGTCAGTTGAGAGAAACGAGGCACCGGGCAAGAACCTCCGGACAGTCAGTGTATTCAACGTTTGCGAAACCTGTCCACGCCCGTGGTGTGCGCTTCGCCTTAGACTTGTATCGGATATGCTGCTGTCATGCTGGCTCGCGTGCGCTCATTTCTGCTGCAAGGCATCGACGCGCTTCCATGTGAAGTGGAAGTGGACTACGACGACCGAGCCGAGAACGCACGCTCCACCGTCGTGGGGCTTCCAGACATTGCAGTGAAAGAATCCCTGGAGCGGGTTCGATCCGCACTGACCAACTCGGGGTATGTCTTCCCCAACGGTCGCATCCTGATCAATCTCGCCCCGGCCGACATACGCAAAGAAGGCCCGATCTATGACTTGCCGATTGCGATCGGGCTGCTGGTCAATCAGGGGGTGATTCGATCCCACCCGCCGCGAGCAACGACCAAGACGCCGGATACCGAGTCGGTCGTGAACCGGGTCGACATGCGTTCGACGTTGATCGCAGGCGAGCTGGCACTGGACGGTCGGATACGCCCGATCCGCGGGTCGATAGCGATGGCCGCGCTGGCGAGGGCCGCCGGCGCGTCGTCGGTGATTCTGCCGGCGGACAACGCCGAAGAAGCCGCCGTTGTCGACGGTATCAACGTTTATCCAGCGCGAACGCTGGCTGAAGTCGTCGGGCTGTTGACCGGGCAGATCGACCCGGTGCCCTGCCCGCCGGTGGATGTTGCCACGCTGCTGCGAACGGCGGTGGCGCCGATTGACTTTGCCGATGTACGCGGGCAGGAAGCCGTGAAACGCGCGATCGTCGTCGCCGCGTCTGGGAATCACAACCTGCTTTTGCTTGGGCCAGCCGGGACGGGCAAAACGATGATGGCCCGTGCGTTGCCGGGCGTGCTCCCGCCCCTCACCCCCGACGAAGCGATTGATATCACCCGGATTTTCTCCGCCGCCGGGCAACTGCCCCCCGGCGTCGGGTTGATCACCGCACGCCCGGTTCGCACCCCGCACCACACCGCGTCCGCCGCCGCGATTGTCGGCGGTGGGGCCGTCCCCAAACCCGGGGAAATCTCGCTGGCCCACCACGGCGTGCTCTTTCTGGATGAACTCCCCGAGTTCCCACGCGATGTACTCGAAACCCTGCGTCAACCCCTCGAAGACCATGTTGTCACCATCGCTCGCTCGCACTCCGCAGTGCGTTTTCCGGCGTCGTTCATGCTCGTCGCCGCGATGAATCCCACTCCCAAAGGAGATGTCCCGACGGACGAAGTCTCACGCCGAGCGATGGACCGGTACCTCGCTCGTTTGTCCGGCCCCCTCATCGACCGGATTGATATACACGTCGAAGCACCCGCCGTGCCCTGGAAACAGTTGTCGGCGGGTGTCGTAAACGACCCTGCCGCACCGCGTGGCACGTCCAGCGAACAGATGCGAACACAGGTGCTCGCGGCCCGCGCGTGCCAGCACGCCCGGCAGGGCGCTCGAACGCCCAACGCCCGGCTGAGCGGGCGAGACCTCGACCGGCTCGCGCCCATGACCGAGGACGCGCGGGTGATGCTTGGGCAAGCGATGAGCGAACTGGGCCTTTCCGCGCGGGCGTATGACAAAATCCGTCGCGTGTCGCGCACCATTGCCGACCTTGAACGAGCCGACACTCTGACCGCCGCGCACGTCGGCGAAGCAATCCAATACCGACTGCTCGACCGCAAAGCCCACTGATCTTCAGCCGGCATCGAACGCCCACCGGAATAATCGAATCGGTACGTGCGGCGTTCGGACGCAGGCCCGTTTCGCATTTCGCACAACCAGCGACCTCGGGTATCGAATCGGCGCGTCTGGCACCCTATAGTTAGTGACCGCTGTAGTAACGCAACGTGCATTACCACCGTGGTTTGGGTAGGGCTGGGGTGCCGTCGGCGCTTGTCTTGTGCCGACGAAGTGGACTCGCGGGTGAAGCGGTTCGCATGGTCAATCAGGTTATATGAAGGAGTTTCAAGTGACAAGTGTGAAGATGGGTCGTTGTGCGTTGTTGGCGTTCACGTTGGCGATCTCTGGCGGGCTGGTAATCACCGGCTGCGAGAAGAAGCACGCCGATGTCAAGAAAACCACCGAGAACACCCTCAAGGACGCCGGTAAGACCCTCACCGACACGGCGGACAAGGCCAAAGAGACCGTCAAAGAGAACGTTGACGCGGCCAAGGACAAGGTCGCCGACGCGGCGAGCGCGGCATCAGCCCGATTCGTCGAGGAATCCCAGAAGGGCATGGACGCCGCCAAGACCCAGTTCGACGCGCTCAAAGATAAGGTCAAGGCCGTGACCGACCCGATCAAGAAGACGACGCTCGATGGCCTGGTGAAAGGCCTCGAAGGGGAGTTCGGCACACTGACTGAGAAGTTCAATGCCCTGAAGGGTGCCAAGCCCGCCGATGCCGCCGGGGCGAGCACCGAGTTCGGCGCGATCCTGAAGAAGATTCAGGACGGGATCGCCGCCGCGATGACCCAGCTCGGCAAGTAAGCTTGGACCTTGGTATAACGAGATTCCGATCAACCCGGCGACGACGCCGGGTTTTTATGCGCTCGTCCGGTGTCTCGGTTGCACCACATGGCCCGTGAAGGTGGGGTGATAGGAGGGTGGTTGGGGGGGAGAATCAAGTAACAAGCGCGATGCAGTCGATGAAACCGATACTGTGAAACCTCAAAACCAAGCGTGTTTGATCGTCGTTGACGGCGGGCTGTCGTCACTATGCGCAGCATGGTCCGCGGGCGTGTGCGGTGGTTTCGGCACTCGGGTTTCGAGCCGCTCGGCGGTGGCGTTGCGGCCAAACTTACGCGGCCCCGGTGCCGAACAACGATCGAATCTCCTCCGGGGGTGGGGCGCATTGTGTACGTTGGCCGAGGTCGTCCTCGCCGCGGACGTGAGCGAGCCGATTGCCGACTCGGTGGGCAGCAGCGAGCCGCACCGGGATCGTCCCGAAGCGGATATCCACGCCGAACCGTCCCCCGGCGTGGATGTTTCACGTTTTGGGTACGAGCAATCGGCGTTGCTGTTGGCGGCGTGCCACGCCGCGCTGAAACGGGGGATCGGTCGTGTGGTATGGCCGGTGCATATCGGGGATGTTGGAGGCCTCGGTGGGCCGGATCAACCGCCCCCGCTGGACCTGATCGCCGATGCCTGCGATCGGGCGATGCTGGCTTCGCAGTTGGCGAGCGTGGACGCCGGGCGGTCGTCGATGGGCGTGACGATCGAACTGCCGTATGTGGACTTCACGGATCGGCAGATGATCGAGGTCGCGCTGGACCTGGGGGTGCCGATGGCGGGGTGCTGGTGGTGCGCGCGGGATGGGGGTAAGGGTGTGACGACGCCGTGCGGGCAGTGCGATGGGTGCTCGCGGTGGCAGCACGCCCTCACGGCGGCAAGCCCGGGGACGACGATGGTGCAGGTGGTGGGGGGGTTGGGACTGAAGAAGGGGCAGCGGGCGGGGGGGTGAGCGCGTCTACGGCGGGCGGCGAGGCGGGACGCGTGGAGTTGGCAGACAGAGGGTTCGCGGCGGTGACGGAAAATCGTGTATGCGTGGAGTCGCCGGTCCAACCGCATTCGGAGCAGGTGGGTGAACCTTTGAGCGTGTACTTGCAGAGCGGACAGAGGCCGCGGTCACGGCGGCGCTCGCGGTGTACCCAGAACGCGCGGCGCAGATACCACCGCACGGGGGGGATGAAAAACCACGATAACAGACGGTCGGCGACGATGCCGAGGACGAGTGTGTTAATAAGTAGACCGGGCCAGATAGGACGCACGGGGTAGAGGGTGGAACTGCCTGGGCTCGTGCTGGCGCGACCAGCGATTCGGTCGATGAGTGGCAGCGAGATGGAATCGAACGGTTGTGGAGTATTGGAAATATGATCGTATCGGACGCGGAGCATGAGCGAGCGTTCAGGCCAGCCAAATGCATACTCAGTGACGTACGGCAATCGATCATCACTAGAAGTGGCTTGGATGTTGGTGGAACTCCATCGTGGGAAGTGCCCGAAGTAGTTATCCATGCATCGCTCGGCGACGCGAAGTGTGTCGTTCTCGTCGTTGCGTTCCTTGACCGCGATGACTCCCGTCCAGGCCCACCCGTAACGAAGTGAATCCGATCCGCATACATAGCCGAGCCACCCGGTAGGTACAGGCATCTGATCTGGTGGTGTATTCGAAAAACGGGCACGAAATGAAAAATCCCCCGGATCCACGATTCGTAGATCCGGGGTTTCTGAAGTTGAATTATGCACATGCCCAAAGAGCAGTGCAACAGAGTTCCATGTACTGGTTCTCGCTGTATAGGCAGAGTAATAAGATGTAAGTAGCATCGCGCCAAGCCCAAGCACGATCACGACAACTACTTGGAGCAATACCCTTTGCATAACCAGGGCCGATTCGTATTAGAGCGTTGTCACGGATTGGGTATTCGAAATACTTAGCACGGTGGCAGCCAGTCACCCGAGTTCGTGGTTGTCGGCGTGATCGGCGCTATGTTGATTGCCGTCGGGCAGTACGGCACAACAATTGGACCAGCCGGACAAGGAGCGGGCTGGCACGCGCACACATGTTTTTCTTCACCAGTCTGTGTTTGCGTTTGCGTGCAGGTAGTCACAGCGCAGTTTGCGGCGGTGATTGTGACGACACGCGATCGTATCCGACGCGACGTTCGGCAGTAGGAACAGATGACTCCACCAGTGCATGGCACCGAGGAGCCGCATGATGCATAGTCACTGACCCCGGTCCACGCTCCCCAGGCACCGGCGGCCCCATACGTCTTTGATGGTGGGCATGTCGGCGGTGGCGGCGGCGTTCCAAGCTGCTGCGCACAGGTCGCTGCCCAGTATGCGTGCATGACGCTCGAAGAGACGGCAGAGGATTGATCCGCGGCGAGGGAGGCCTCGACACCTGTGGCCATGCCGTTCAGTGTCGTGGTTTGGGTGCAGCCCGAACTCGACGTGCTGCTCTGCATGTTCGCGGCGGGGTACCCGATATCGCTCAGGTATTGGACCAGTGGCTGCGGATCTTGTGATTGAACCACGATTGGCGCAAGCGGGTCGCTTTCTAGCACACCAAATGCGAAGTTTGAGGCAGGCTCGGTCGTTGCCGTTGACGTCTGCGGCGGAAGAACAATCGTGAGCCAGCGGTCATCCGAGGAATCAGGGATGGCAAGCGCAACCTTGATCTGTTGGATGATCTGCCATTGATCTTGGGTTTGCCAGGACTTGGGATTCCAAACGGCGGGGTTGAGCGGATCGCGGACATACCAGACAGCCGTGATGTTCGCGCCGACGACGCTGCCGGGGTCTTTCAATGCCAAGAAACTATGCACGGTTGTAGCCGATCCGGTTTGCGTCACGATCGGAGTGAACGACCACACATCCAACTGAACGGCAACGGGCGACACGTCGTGCTGCTGTGCTGAAGCACTCGCCGCACACGCCACACTCGCCGCCAGACCGATACAAGCGTGCATCCATCGACGGACTCCCCTATTCAGGGGGCGAAGGGGGGGGGGAATTCATGTTCCGTGTTTCATTTGTCGGCTCAAGAAAACAGAAACCGCGCCTCCCCGCCCCGAGCCTTGATGCGAAGACGCACACGTTCATGCAAGTTACTCGAAGTGGCCGGTCGTGTCAAGTCAATTCGTAGATTGTGCCGGATTTGGGACAAGACTTTGATGATCTTCGCGGGGTGGTTACGATTGGGGCGTCGGTCAGGGACGATCGGCGTGGATGATGGAAACAGGAGCACGGACCGTGGCACTGGTGGTACAAAAATTCGGCGGGTCCTCGGTGGCGAACCCGGAACGGATGAAGCGATGCGCGGAGCGTGCGATCGCCGCGCGGCGAGCGGGGCGGGATGTGGTGGTCGTCGTGTCGGCAATGGGGGACGCGACGGACGACCTGCTGGAACTCGCGGCGAAGGTGTCGCAGAAGCCCAGCAAGCGAGAGATCGATCAGTTGCTCGCGACGGGCGAGCAGGTGTCGAGCGCGCTGATGGCGATGACACTACAAGGTTTGGGGCAGGACTCGGTGAGCCTGACGGGTGCGCAGGCGGGTATCGAAGCCGAGCCGAACTCGTTCACTCGCGCGAGGATCGCTCACATCGACGACGCGCGCCTGCGCCGCGAGATTGGTGCGGGGAAGATCCCCGTCGTGACCGGTTTCCAAGGCGTGACGGAAATGGGCGAGACCGCCACGCTCGGGCGCGGGGGGAGCGACACCACAGCGGTCGCGGTGGCCGCGGCGATGAAGGCGCATGTGTGCGAGATCTACACGGATGTGGACGGGATCTTCACGAGCGATCCGCGGATCGTCCCGACGGCGAAGCGCCGCGAGCGGTTCACATATGACGAGATGCTGGAAGCGGCGTCTCTGGGAGCGAATGTAATGCATCCGCGAGCGGTGGAACTGGGAAAAAAATACAACGTGCCGATCAAGGTGCTGCACAGCCAGGTGGATGGCGTGGGGACGTTGATCGCCGGGGAAGACGCGAGCATGGAAAGCCGAGTGGTAGCGTGCGTGGCACTGAAGAATGATCTGGGCCGGATCATGATCCGCGACCTACCCAACCGGGCAGGGGTGCAGAGCGCGATCTTCGAGCCGATCGCGGCGCTGAATGTATCGGTCGATGACATCATCCAGGAAGAGACCGCGCCGGGGCACATCGCGCTCACGTTCACACTGGACCGCGGGGATCTGTCGGAGGTCAAGCCGGTGGTGGAGCAGGCGGCGAGGCGGGTCTGGGCCGAATCGCCGGACGCGAAGATCAGTGCTCGCGGCGAGTCGGGTGCCGCCGACGCGGGCGTGATCGTGCGCACGGGGTACTGCAAGGTGTCGGCGATCGGGGCGGGGATGCGCTCGCACTCGGGTGTGGCCAGCACGATGTTCAAGACGCTCGCCGATGCCGGCGTGCGGATCGAAAACATCACGACGAGCGAGATTGCAATCTCGTGTATTCTTGAAGAAGCCGACGGGCCGAAGGCGCTTCGCGCCGTACACGACGCGTTCGGGCTGGGCGACATCGAGTCGTGAATACACAGGGTCAGCAACCGGCCAGGAACGCCGTGACGAAGTCGAAGAAATCCTGTGAGTTGACGAACGAGTCGAGGTTGACATCCGCCGGCGGGGTGAGCGAGAAGTACGCCGACATAAAATCGAAGAAGTCCTGGGTGTTCACGAACGAATCGGTGTTGAAATCCGCGGGGCACGGCGCGTCGTACTCCGTTTGCCACGCCCCGTACTGCCCGGCATACGGCACGGCGTTGATCCCGACCCGCGCGTGAACGGGGTGGAACCATCGTCGTGTGCTCAGGTCGCTGCCCTCGGCGGGTTTGGGTGAACGCAACGGGTCGGCGAGCCTCGCCGGGCGGCCGTACACCGCGCCGCCCGAAGGCCGGTCAATGACCTCGCTCCAACGCGCTTCGGACGCACGGGTGAACTGGCTCGAATACGACACCGGTCGGAACCCGTGGTAGTAGTTGCCCGAAAAACGCAGGTGCCAATCCGGGATGCCTATGTCGTTGTGGATCAGCGTGCTCCCCGCGCCGGCGTGTTCTAAATCAATCACTGATCCAAAGGCCTTGACGCGTGGCGTCATGTAGTTCCCTTCAAACGAAACGAACCGCACCCAGTTCGTCGCCTGATCACTGAGTTGCACGAAGGTGGAGTTGAGGACATTGAGTCGCAGGCTGTTGCCTTCGTTGCGTCGGATCACGAAGACGCTCTTTGGGGATGCGCCCGCGGCGTCGAAGCCGACGTAGCAGGCATCCAGCAGCAGCGCTCGATGCCCCGGGATCCCTTGGTAGTTGAACAGCGCCGCTGCCGACGATCTACGACCGAAGTCGGGGCACACGAAGGTACACCGCACGAACGCCGTCTCCACCGGTGTGCCGACGAATGACAACCCGAAAAACTCCGAATCAACAACCCGGTTGGGCCACCGGGTCCAATCCAGTTCCTCCAGCGTGTCAGCCGGTGGGACGGACGACGCCAGCGAATCGCCGATCCCGAACGGCGCGCCGGGATTCTCAAAGTGCCGGACGGTGCAGCGGGTCCACTGGTTGTCCAGCACACTCGCGCCCTGCCGCCCGGTGTGGGAATAAAAACCATCGAGCACAATGTCGGGACTCAGCGGCTGCCCGTTGTCGTAGCGCAGCATCTGGTACACGTTCAAACGAACTCGCTCGAAGTGATTCTCACGCACGTCGTGGTCTGTAGAGTAAAGCGTGACCATGTTCGCGTTGCTGGTGTTGCCGAACCCGTAGCACTCACAATCGTGCATCAGGTTGCCGATGGAGGAGTCGGTGCCGGACCCGACGAAGGTCATGTGGTGCCAGGAGAGATGCCAACTCTTGCAGTGGCGGATGATGTTGTGTTTTCCGCCGACCTTCAGCCCGTACGTTCCGTTGGTGGAGCCGATGGAGTGACGAAAATGAATACCATCGACGATGCAGTCCTGCGCGAGTTCGAGGTTGATCCCGATCCAAACCGGTGAGCCGAGGCAGTACTCGACCGGGAACACGGCGTGCCGCCCGGCGTTGGGATCTTCGCCGTTCAGGTTGATCCGTAGCACCCCGCTCGTCGGTTCGTATGACCATGTGTACGGGATCGATTGATCAGGATGAGGTATCAGGAACGTCTTGTCCCGCCCTGACTCGTCCTTGATAGCCGGGTCTCCCCAGCGCACGCTCACGGCGGTGATGTCCAGCCCTGTGCCCACAAACGCTGAATGGATCTGCGTGCCCATCCACGCTGTCACGCGGCGCGAGTTGGCGACCACGGCTTGCGGATGCCCCGGCCACTGCCGAAGCGTCACTCGACGCGGCCTTACCAAATGCAGCGAATCGGTAAACAGTCCGGAAAGGTACGCCACATCGCCCGACTGAAGCACATTCCGCAGTCGGCCCAAGGTCTTGAACGGCCGCTCGGGAGTGCCGGGGTTGGTGTCTCGACCAGACTCCGCTTGCACAAAGTAATCGGACGCGAACGCCCGCGAACTCGTCATCGCGGCTATCAGACACGCGAGCAGCACGACGCGATGGAGTGTCGAGATTCCTGTACGCATGAACGACTCCGTACACATAAAAGGTGAGCGAACTATTCGCATGGTTCATCGGTGAAGTTGCCGCTGATCGGCCTGAGATGGTGCCAACATAGGCAAGTTTGCTCCTTCCACAAACCGCTCCCCATTCATCCGTGGTACTTGGTTCGTTCGGGCGTCCGCCCACCACCCCGGCTATCCTCCGCACAATGTCACATGCGTCTACGCCAGACCCGATCATTCCCCCTGCAACCTCCGCCTCGGCGGAGGCGCGTCATCGCCTGCCGACCGATTCAGACGACGGGATGTTGCTCATCATCAGCGGGCCATCGGGTGTCGGCAAGACAACGATCACTCGCGCCGTCGAACGCACCATACCCGGTTCGGTCTTTAGTGTCTCGGCAACGACTCGGCCTAAGACGGCTGCCGATGTGGAAGGTGTCGATTATCACTTTGTGACCGATGACGAGTTTGAGCGTTTGGTCGCCGAGGATGCTTTTCTGGAATGGGCCGATGTTTTCGGCAAGCGATACGGCACGATCAGGGCTTGGGTCGAAGAACAACTTGCGCGCGGGCGGCTGGTGATCCTCGAGATTGACGTGCGCGGCGCCGAGCGTGTTAAGCAGCAAGTGCCCGACGCTTTCGGGCTGTTCATTGAGCCTCCGAGCGAAGACGTACTACTGGAGCGGCTGCGCGGCCGGCGGCGCGAGAGCGAAGAGATCATCCAGCGACGCTTCGCCGAGGCACGCCGTGAAATCGCGCAGGCCCGCGAAGGCTGCGTCTACGACGTCTTCATCGTGAACTGTGTGCTCGAGGACGCCATCAACGAAGCCATCGCACGAGTCCGCTCCGAACGGCAGCGACGACGACGCGTCGAGCGATGACCTGACCCGCCCCGAACGCCGCGAACCCGGCAGGGGTATCATATTGACGCATGTCGATATGATGCGAACCTTCCATCGCCAAACCTGTATAGTCACTTGCGAGAAACGGTCGGGCAGTTGGATGGGAGTCTGTACTGCTCGCTGGTTGCCGGTGCGTGTGTCGCCGGCACATTTCGACGCATTGAATCATGTATGAAAGGATCACGTTTGAATATTGCACCCTACATCGTCGCTGGAACGCTTGGGTTCGGTTTGGCACTTGGAATCGCGGCCGGCCCGCGTGGTGAGTCGGCACCCTCGCCCGCCAGTGCTGCGTCCATCGCCGAAGGCGAGTACTCGGTTGACAACCTGCACTCGGGGTTGTATTTCAAGATCGAGCACGACGGCGCGGGCACCTTCATTGGGCGTTTCAACGAAATCGCCGGCAAGTTCGCTCTCGATGCCGCCAAGCCCGAGTCGGGCGTGCTCGAGTTCACCGTCAAAGCCGAGAGCATCGACACCAACAGCGCCGACCGCGACAAGCACCTCAAGAGCGGCGACTTCTTCAACACCAAACAGTTCCCCGAGATCACCTTCAAAAGCAAGTCTATCAAGAAGTCCGACACCGGCTTCGAGGTCACCGGCGACCTCGCCCTCACCGGCACCACCAAGAGCGTCACCGTCACGCTGACCAACTTCAAGACCGGCACCAGCCCACGCACCAAGAAAGAAATCGCCGGCTTCGAGGCCGCCTTTACCATCAACCGCAACGACTTCGGCATCACCAAATACCCCGGCGGGCTTGGCGATAACGTCACGATCGTCGTCGGCATGGAAGGCGCTCGATAACTACGCTGATTGATGCGTCTCGCTCTGTCGAGTTCGTATCGACTGATGGCTCCTGATCACTTCGCCCAGCGCCCGTTGTTTCAACAGTGGGTGCTGTTTCTTCATGGGCATCACGACCCGAATAGCGCAGTTTCCGCCGGATGCGCGTCGTGAGAGTTGACTCATCGCCACTCCGCACCGAGCTGCCGTGCGAAGTGCTTGATCTTCGACCCCGAGGCTGCAAAGAACCAAGATCATTCGCGCGTCACTGAAGTCATATCCCGCATAAGCCGATTCCTTTGAAGCCCGAGAAGCCGCGGGCTTCACGGTCGGCTTGATCGTTGGAGTATGAGGACACGATGCCCGCGCGGTTCGGGACGCACTGGAGTTTACCGTGGACAAAGCCAGCCTTATCGGATCCCTGCTCATGTTCGGTGCGACCATGCTCGTGTGCTACAAGGCGACGCACGGGAACCTGCTGGCGCTGTGGTCGGAGAAGGGGTTCATCATGGTCATCATCGGCACCATCGCCGTGATTTTCATGGCGATGCCCATGAACCGGATCCTGAGCGTGGGCGGGTACATGAAACGGTTCTTTTTTAATAAGGCCGCTTCCCCGATGGAAACGATCCGCATGATCCACGAACTCGGAGAAGTTTCTCGCCGCGACGGGATCCTGTCGCTTGAATCCAGGATCCAGACCATCAAAAACCCCTTCCTGGCGGCGGGGCTTAAAATGGCGGTCGACGGCGTCGATCCCGATTCGATCGAAGCCACGCTCCGTATGGAAATCATGGCCATGCAGGAACGCCACAAGGCGGGCAAAAAGTTCTTCGACCTCATCAAGGTCTACGGGCCGGGGATGGGGTTGGTTGCGACCCTGATCGGCCAGATCGGTATGTTCGCCGAACTCGGCGGATCCATCGAGGTCATGGGTGGGATGCTCGCGGTCGCCGTCGTCGCGACCATGTACGGAACCATCATGGCCAACGGTATCGCCGGACCCATCGGCGACAAACTCGCGCTCCGTTCCAGCGAAGAGATCCTCTCTTGCGAGATGGTCCTCCAGGGCATCCTCTCCATCCAGAACGGCGACAACCCACGCATGACCCTCGACAAACTCGCCGCCTTCGTCCCGGGGCCGCAGCGAGCCGTCCTCAAAGCCGCGGCTTGATCTACGCCTCGCCCTCCGATTCACTTGCGTCTTGCTGATCAACTCCACAGCCCCGGATTCAACCCCTCTCACGCCTGCACGAAAGCGACCGCACGATGTCTGGAGCTCCCACACCCGACAAACCGCACGAAGATAAAAAGCAGGAGAAGGGGCACAAACGCCACGCGCACAAGCACGGCGGTGGTCACGAAGAGCACGAAGAAGGCGTGCCAGAGTGGGTCGTCTCCTTCGCCGACAACGTGCTGCTTCAGATGGGGTTCTTCGTTATTCTGCTCGCCATGAACATGGGAACCAAGGCTTCCGGCCCCGTCACCGAGGGAGAAGGCACCACCGCCGCCGCGATCTCCCCAGACGATCAGATGCTCGACTTTGCGATCTCGGTTCGAGAAGCGTTCAACAGCCCGGTGGACATGGGATCATCCAGTCCCAACGACCGCGCTCTGATCGACCGGCTCAAGCGGCGTGCCACCATGAGTGATGCCCAGAGCAACCCCGGTTCCACCGGCAGCGACAGCAAGCCCCAGAGCGTTCGACCCAATGATTTCCAAGTCCCAGCCGCGTATGTCGAGTTCGAGACGCGCGAGTTCTTTCTCCTCCCGTCCGCGCAGACGATCATCAAGGAACTCGCCCCGCAGATCCGCGGCACCAGGTGGATGATCGAGGTGCGTGGGCACGCCAGTGCGTCCGAGACGATGCGTGACGCCGCCAAGGCTCGCAAACTCAGTTATCAGCGAGCCTTTGCCGTCGGTGAAGCGCTCGTCGCCGAGGGGCTGAACTGGCGGCAGATCCGGCTCGTCAGTTGCGGCGATATCGACCCCGTCACCCCCCGCGCGCACTCCGCTAGCGCGAATCAATCGAACCAGCGTGCCGAGATTCTCAAACTCCCCGAGACCATGCCCCCCGACCCCTTCGCCGATTCTTCGCAGAAGCCTTGATGCTCTCGCCTTCAGAGGTTCTTCATCGAATCTTCCATAAAAAAACGTGCCTCTCCAAGAGTGGCACGTCGGAAGACAGATTGATTGTACCGAACTGAAAACCGGATCAACGCTTCGAGAACTGGAAGCGGCGGCGAGCACCGGCCTGCCCATACTTCTTACGCTCGACGTCGCGGGCATCTCGTGTCAACATGCCGTTGTCTCGCAGAGCCTGCTCCAGCGTCGGGTCGTATTCCCGCAGGGCGCGAGACACGCCCAGCAAGACCGCGCCGGCTTGCCCCATATACCCACCGCCGTCGAGCCGGATCACCACGTCCATCTTGCCCAGCGTATGAGTCACTTTGAGCGCGGCGTAGCAGTCGTTGCGGTCCCGCTCCTCCGTAAAGTACTCTTCGATTGTTTTGAACTTCTTGTCGTCGAGTTGAACCTTGACTTTCCCTTCGCCAGTCGCGGGCCGCAGACGCACGCGCGCCACGGCGGTCTTTCGGCGCCCCGTGCCCCAGTACCACCCGCTCTTGAGTTCGCCCTGCTTGCGCAGCGGACGGGTCAGCGGTGCGGCGGTCGGTGCGGTCGCGGTCGCCGCAAGGCCGGCAAACGCGGGGTTGTTCACGGCAGTGTTGGTCGTATTCTCGGGCATTGGATGGGTCCGTTGCAATGGACTAGTCAGTCAGTGTTTCGATACGTGTGGGGCGAAACGGGTAGTTGCCACTTTGAGTTTGCAGCGGGGGTTCGCTGCTGGCAGTTACATCGCAATCGGCTGCTGCGACGCATGGGGATGTTCCGCACCGGGGTATACCTTCAGTTTGGCCAGCATGTGCCGACCTAGCCGGTTCTTCGGGAGCATCCGCTTCACGGCGTCCTCCACGAGTTTCTCCGGGCGACGCTCACGCAGGCTCCCGTAACTCTCCGCTTTCAGCCCGCCGGCGTACCGCGTGTACCGCAGTTTCATCCGGTACTCCGCTTTGTTCCCGCCCAGCCCCACCTTCGTCGCGTTCGTCACGATTACAAAGTCCCCGCAGTCCACGTGCGGTGTGTATTCCGGGCGGTGCTTGCCCATCAGCACCGTCGCGATCTCCACCGCTAGACGACCCAGCGGCTGATCCGTCGCGTCGACAAGTCGCCACGCCTTGGCGGGTGCGGTTTGCGGGTTGGCGAGATAAGTTTGGCGGCGCATCATGTCAGAAACTCCAAGGAAGACGGAGCAGTCCATCGCAGCGTCATATAAACGACTGCTTGAACGCCCGATCAAGGCGGTTGGCTCGCCGCCTACCGGGCGGGACGGGTCGTCTACGGGTGCGATCCCGAACGACAAGATTTCATCGCAAATAACAACCAAGCATAGGCACGCGCACCTTCGGGTCAACACGCCCTCTCACGACCGATTGTTCGGGAAGAGTCTTGTTCAGTCTTTCCCGCTTGCGTGATACAGGACCGGCACCTTTGGCACAGGCGTTTCAACCTCTCTATTCCAACACGCCTGTCGCCCACGCCCCCAACCCGCGCGATCACGAATGCCGATGCAACTCTTGCGCGTCTCGCAGCGTGTGCATCTCGGCCCCCCGGCCGGGCTTCGATGGAGTGCCGATGAACTCGATGAAGGACTTCAACTTGTTCGATGAAGCCCTCGTCGCAGTTCGCATTGAAGACAACGCCGCCGTCGTCACCGTCTTGTGCAGCAGCGTCCGTGAACGACAGGCCGCGGTTCTTATGACAACCCTCCAAGACGTCGCCAACGCCAACTCCGGTCGGGTCCTGCTCGACCTCTGCGGCGTCGGCAATCTCTCCGCCGCCTGTATCACCAACCTGCTCGCCGTCCAAGATTGTTGCGCCTCACTGGGCGGGAAGTTCGTCGTCTTCGGGCTCGTCGGCGACCTCGCCGCTTCCCTCCGCGGCTCGGGCGTTCTCAAACAGTTGAACTTAGCAACCGACGAAACCACCGCCCGGCTTCTCCTCGCCGGGCGTAAGCCACGCTCGGGCCTTTTCGGGCTGTTCCGACGCCAAGCCGCCTGACATCGTCGCGTTCCGACTTCATGTGCAATAGCCTGTGTCTGGTAGCATAAACTGCACCACAGGAGCATTGCCATGACCACGCCGAGTCCCGCGTCATCCGGTGCGCCCGGTTCGCATACCGGTTCGATCTCCACGACGCTCGTCGAAACGCGGGTCTTCCCGCCCGTTGCCGCCGCTTCGCTCGGTTTTTCACGCTGGCACATCGATTCCATCGATCAGTACCACGCCCTGCACCAACGGTCTATCGCCGACCCCGATGCCTTCTGGAGCGAAGAAGCCACCCGCCTGACCTGGTTCAAAGCATTCGACCGCGTACTCGAGTGGAACGCACCCGACGCCAAGTGGTTCCCCGGCGGCGAACTTAACGCGTGCTACAACTGCGTCGATCGCCACGTCCAATCCGGCCACGCCGACGACATCGCCATCGTCTGGGAAGCCGAACCCCTTGCCCCACGCACCAGTCATCCCGCGCCCGGATCCGTCTATGCCGACGAACCCGAGATCCGCCGCATCACCTACCGCGAGTTGCAGGACCAGACCTCCCGCCTCGCGGGTGCTCTGCGTTCACTCGGGGTCAAAAGAGGCGACGTTGTCACGATTTACATGCCCATGGTCCCCGAACTTGCTTTTGCCATGCTTGCCTGCGCCCGAATCGGGGCCGCTCACTCTGTCATCTTCGGCGGGTTCGCGCCTACCGCCATCAGCGAACGCGCGATCGACGCCAACTCGCGCGTCATCATCACTGCCGACGGTGGCTACCGCCGCGGTGATGTGGTTCCGCTCCTCAAAAATGTTGAAGACGCCTGCGCCCTACTCGAAAACCACGGGCACATCGTCAATCACGTCGTGGCTTTGAAACGAACCGCGCACGTCCCCCCGAGTGAGCGTTTCATCAGCGGTTTGGCCCGGGCCGGATTCAACCTCGGCACCACCTTCCACTGGTGGCACGACCTGCTCGCGGCCGCCGCCGATTCTCCCTGCGAACGCATGGATAGCGAGGACATGCTCTTCCTCCTCTACACCAGCGGTTCCACCGGCAAACCCAAAGGCATCGTCCACACCACCGCAGGCTACCTCGCATTCGTTCAAATGACCGCTCGGCTTACCTTCAATCTCATCCCCGATTCCGGACAACTCTTCTGGTGTTCTGCCGACATCGGCTGGATCACCGGGCATTCGTATGTCCTCTACGGGCTGCTGATGAACCGAGTGCCCACCCTGATGTACGAAGGTGCCCCGAACTTTCCGCAGAACGACCGATTCTGGGACATCATCCAGCGCCACCGCGTCACCCATTTCTACACCGCACCCACCGCCATCCGAACCTTCATGAAGTGGGGCACGGAGTGGGTCGAGAAGCACGATCTTTCCAGCCTCCAACTCCTCGGCACCGTCGGCGAGCCGATCAACCCCGAAGCCTGGATCTGGTACCACCAAGTCATCGGGAACAACCGCTGCCCCATCGTCGATACCTATTGGCAGACCGAAACCGGCGGGCATGTGTGCACCCCGCTCCCCGGTGCGATCCCCACCAAGCCCGGCAGTTGCACCCTTCCCATGCTCGGCATCGACGCCGCCATCGTCAACGAGCAAGGCGAGAAACTCGACGCCAACAAGGGCGGTCTCTTCGTCATCCGCTCCCCCTGGCCCGGGATGCTCCGCGGCGTCTACGGCAACCGCGATCGCTTCATCAGCAACTATTGGGGACGGGTCAAAAACCCCAAGACCGGCGAGCCATACTACTTCTCCGCTGACGGCGCTCGTCGGGATTCCGATGGCTACTTCTGGATCCAGGGCCGCATCGACGATGTTATTAAAGTCTCAGGCCATTTGTTAGGAACGATGGAAGTCGAGAGCGCCCTCGTCTCACACCCGTTGGTCGCCGAGGCCGCCGTTGTCGGCGTGCCCCATGAGATCAAGGGCAACGCCATCCATGCCTTTGTTACCCTCAAATCCAAGTGGTTCATCGACCACCCCGGCCTCCAGCCCGACGACGACATGCGCAAACAACTCGCCGCTCATGTCGCCAAGGAAGTCGGCGCGCTCGCAAGGCCCGACGTCATCCGTTTCGCCGAAGGACTCCCCAAGACCCGCAGCGGCAAGATCATGCGGCGCCTGCTCCGCGACGTCGCCGCCGGCGTCGAACATATCACCCAGGACACCACCACCCTCGAAGACTTCACCGTCGTCGCCAAACTACGCGCCGACGAGGAGTAGCCCCGGCGTCGCTCCAGAGCGTTTCGGCGGTTGTGATGCTCGCAGAACCCGCTCGCTCAACGCCCGACCGGCGATAGAGTTGGGCATGTCCGCCGTTGTTGCCCACACCACTCTCACGATCCGCAGCCCCAGGCTCGTGCTGCGCCCATTGATTGAAGCCGATCGGGCCGAGTTCCTGCGCGTGCTCGCCGTCAGCAGGGATCACCTCGCGCCCTGGTCCCCCGCCATGGAACCCGGCGAAACCGACGATCTACACTTCTCCAGACAACTCGCGCGGACCAATGAAGGGATTGCACGCGGCTCCGACTACCGTTTCTCCGCATGGCAACACGACGGCCGACTCGCTGGTACGTTCAACCTCAACAACATCGTCCGGGGTGCGTTCCAGAACGCCTTCGCAGGCTGGTGGCTCAGTGTCGATGCCACTCGTCAAGGCTACGGCTTCGAAGCACTCGACGCCCTGCTTACCCACGCCTTCCGCCCCGTCCCGCACGGGATTGGGCTTCACCGTGTCCAAGCCAACATCATCCCCACCAACCAGCGCAGTGTGCGCCTCGCCGAGCGGGTTGGGTTCCGTGTCGAGGGGCTTGCCCGCGCGTACCTCAAGATCGCCGGCGAGTGGCAGGACCACGTCATGTTTGCCAAACTCGCGTCCGAGCATCGTCCTGCACTCACATGACGGGTGTGACCCGATTTGTTCCAGGTTGCAATAAGCACAGACGACCGGGCGTCCCGCTCGGTGGGTCGCAATCGTACAATCGACGGGCGGGATGCCCGTTCCACTCAACCCGTCGAACTCCATCTGGATCGCGCAGTTTTCGTCGGAGCCTCGTGCCCTGTGTCTCGCGCTTCGATAACACCCCACCAATCCACGATCGCCTATCGCGCGTTCATCCTCGCCGTGCCGCGGTTCTTCGCTTCAACCTCCGCGGGTTTATCACGTCCCAGAACCCCAATCTGTCTGTACCGATCGCGCCACCAATGAAGCCGACACCGTTTCAGGCCGATCTCCCTCTCGTCACAGGCACCCTCGGCACGCGCCGGTATGTGCCCCGGTTTGTTGACTGAGAGGAAGAGAAAGATGCTGTTCGACAAGGACGTCTTGACCACCGGCGAAGTTGCCAAGATCTGCAACGTCGCCCCACGAACCGTCTCCAAATGGTTCGATTCCGGAGCGCTTGAAGGCTACCGAATTCCCGGTTCGAAGGACCGCCGAATCCCGGTTTCCAAACTCATCCGCTTCATGAAGCAGCACAACATCCCCTTCGACTCCGTCGGCGGGGGCAAAATCCGCGTCCTCGTCGTCGACGACGACGCCGAGGTACGAGACCTCCTCGAAAAAGGACTCAAAGAACAAACCAACTACGACGTCCGCGTCGCGTCCAACGGCTTCGAGGCTGGCACCGAATGCGAACGCTTCCGTCCCCACGTCATGCTCATCGATGCCCACATAAACGAGGGGGATCCTCGCCAAGTCGTTAATTTTGTGCGCAAGGACGACGACTTCCAGATCACCCGCGTCGTTGCAATGAGCGGAAAAATGACCGATGGCCAACTCCAATCCTTGCGCAGCAGTGGATTCGATGGCTTCCTTAAGAAGCCCTTCCAGTTGCGGCAGGTTGTTCAAGCCATCGAAAACGCGACGTCGCTGGTCAGTTGACACCACTTCATCGCTCGAACCTGGATTTCGAGCCGTTCAGAGTACTTCAGCGTTGTTTCGCGCACACGAGTCACCCGGAGAACCAAAGGATACCGGCGGAGATGTGTTGAGAGGCCATTGACAAAGTAACGGGAGAATCAGTTCATTACCAAGGCTCGGCGGGCAAGACGAGTTTGCGACTCGGGACGGGCTGATGCGTTAGGACGACGATCAGCCCGGTCCGAATCCCCTGATGAGGTGTCTTTGTAGATTGAAAGTGCCCCAAGCGTGAGCGGTTTGTGAGTTGTTTCAGACGGTGATTCACCCGACAAGCCCTTGGTTTCCGAGACCTTGTGGACGTGTGCGTCCGAGCAGCACCCCCGACGGCGTCGCCGAGCGGGGGTGCTGCCGTTTTTTGGCGTGCAAGGCGGAGCCGACCGGGACGAAAGGAAGGATCTAAACCAACGTGCTACGCTCCCGGCCCTGTGGAAGGGTTGGGGGATTGGTATGGAGTTGACCGCGTGGACTGGTTCTGGTAGATTGTGCTACTCGGCAGCGGGCTTTTGGCCCGTGGTCGTTGTGTTGGCATATTGTGTTTATAGGAAAGTGGGGGCGTAGTACAGGGGAGGGGATCCAATTGAAGAGAAAGCCCGTACCGAATCCCACGCTTGAATCCAGAATTGCCGTTCCCGACCGTGTGCCGAGAAGAATCTTAGAGGAGTTACCCGTGCAGATCCCGTCCCGCTTGCCAGAAGCCACCCGGATTGTCCGTTTTACCCGCCCGAGTGGCCTCATGGTTCGGACCATCGCGGCGTCGTTGATCGCGCTGAGCGGAGCGGCGGTGGGTACAACGGCACATGCCCAAACTGGCACGACCCCGCCAGACGCCGCACAGGCGGATCCGAAGCGTGAGCGAGCCAGGCTGTCGGAGTTGCTGACGGATTGGATCCACTACAGCAAGATCAGCCGGCTGGACTTGGCGAACGACTATGCCAAGGCGCTGCTGGAATCGGGGCTGAGCGACGCTGATTTCGTGGCGCTGGTCGAGGATTGGGCGAAGCAGGAAAAAGCCTTTCAGGCGACGGTGATCAGCGCGCAGAAGAACGCGGTACTTGAAGAGAACGCGGGCAAACTCGCGGCAAAGTTCGAGGCCGGCAAGAAAGCCGCGGCCCGGAACGCGACGGAGATTTCTCGCAATATCGGCTTGTTGACCAAGTCGCTACGCGAGCGGGACTATGGGCGTCAGCGGCTGATCTTCGCGGGGGAGTACGCCGCCCCGCAGTTGCTGCAAGCGTTTCTGGACAAATCGGATCCGATCCGCCAGGCGGCGGTACGCGAGGTCTTCATCGGGATGGGCAAACAAGCAACGATCCCCCTTTGCACCGCGCTGGCCGGGCTTGACCCGGCGAGCCAGCAGGCACTCGTGAGTGTACTGGGTGACGCGACCGCGCAGTACCCCACGGCGGTGCCGTTCCTCGCCGAACTGCGACTCCAGACCGCGTCGCAAGAAGTGCGGACGG
>JBGSIF010000100.1:0-3460 GCA_041742635.1 Phycisphaerales bacterium | reverse complement strand
CCCGCGGCGGCTTCCGCCTGCACGATTGCCAGCCCGACCGCCGCGTTCGCCTCATCCACCGTTCCATACGCCTCAACGCGCGTGTCCGTCTTGGGCACCCGCTCGCCGTCGCCAAGCCCTGTCGTCCCGTCGTCCCCGGTGCGTGTGTAGATCTTCGTCAGTTTGACCATGTCACCCTCGGCTGCGCCTGCAACTGCCCCCGTTACCCAAGCAAACCAGAGTAGGGAACTCGTGAGCCCCCACGCCGTCGTTCAATCTGCCATAGATGTAGGTATAAAAAATCCCACCGACGAAGGTGGGACGCGGTTCATTTGCTCCATCATCACACGCCCGGCGGCGTCACCCGATATTACCGCTGCCGTGCAATATCGCGCCGGAAGTTCGCCGTCGGGAACAGCGCTCCCGGGTCCGTCGTCGGCGCGACCTGCGAGTGCAGGTACACACTCTCGCGTGGGATATTCAGTTCCCGGCACAGCGCGACCGTCAGTTCCACCAGCCGCTCGTACTGCGCCGCCGTGAACGGACGACGGTTCCCGTCGCCCACCAGGCAGATCGACACCGAATGCAGATTGTGTTCATCGCCCCGCGGCCCACCCGTGTGAGCACCGGGGAGTTGATTCAGCCAGCGGTACCCGACGTTCACCTCGCCGTCCCGCATCCCGTTCCCGTTCCCGATGATGAAGTGATGCCCCAGCCCACGAAGCCCCATCGCTTCGTGCTCCGCGCCGATCGTCGCCGGGCTTCCCAGCGGGCCATTCGAGTGGTGGATCACGATCCCCTGCCACCGCCGCGTATCCAGCGGCTGCTGCGTCCTGAAGATTGTCTCAAGCGAGTTCGGTTCCCCTGCCGCCGCCAGTGGTGCAAACGCCAAACCATCCACCCGCGGCGCAGGTCGCCCCTCCACCGCCAGCAGCATACCGCCCACCATCGTCATCGCCCCGAGCAACGACAACCACACCACTTTTGTGCGAACGCCGCTCCCCTTGGGCTTGCGGGACTTGTTCGTCCGTGACTTGCTTGTTTTGCGTCGGGTGCTGGGCATGCGCGTCCTTACATTACCACTGATGTAACAATACGAATAAATCGGGTGCCTGCCCACCTTCACTTGCTAATTTCCGCGCTCTTTTCAGCGATTATCACGCTTTTCTTGCGCCTTCTCCGCCGCTTCCCTCTCACTCCTTCGGTGACAGCCGCGCTCGCAAGTTCGGCTTGATCCGCCCGAACTCGTCCTCCACATACTGCTGCGCAAACTGGCTCCGCACCGCGTCATACCGATCAAACGGCGTCCGTTGATCCTCCGGCGATAACAGCGGCCTCGAACACCCCACTAGCAGTAGGCATACACCCGCCACACTCACCCATAGGCTGAGTACCGTCTTGCTGTCATCATGGTCTGCTCTTCCACCGCTCATCTTGACCTCCACTTACCACCCATTATACGCGATCACGATCAGATCAACCCATTCTCTCCACTGTTTGATATAAGTTAGGACATCATCGTCATATAACTTCTACCGTACTCGACCATGATCGTCCAATACAATTTTCCCCCGCGCGACCTGCTGCCGAATCCCCTCGTACACCGCCGCGCACACGGCCGTCGCCAGATTCAACGACCGCTCATCCACTCTCATCGGCAATGTTCGAAGCCTGTCCGGATACCGTGCGAGCATCCACTCCGGCAGCCCCGCTGACTCTTTTCCGAACACGAGCACGTCCCCCGTTTGCATCTCGCTCTCCCACACCGGCACCGCCGTCTTCGTTGTGAACAGCCACACCCGTGGCCCGATCGCTCCCTCGCCTTCCAACTCGCGGCTTCGCTCGAACTCCTCCCAACTCGCGTGTTCCCTCGGGTTCAGCCGCGGCCAATAGTCCAGCCCCGCTCGTCGGCACGCCTTCTCCGACGTCGAGAACCCCAGCGGATGAATCAAATGCAGCGCGCACCCTGTGGCGATGCACGTCCGGCCGATGTTCCCCGTGTTGTTCGGGATCTCCGGCTCGTGCAGCACAACATGAAAAATCGGCTCCGCGTTCACACCCCACGGTAGCGACCCTCGCACCCGTCCGCCCATCCTATCTTCATACGCTCAAACTGTGCCGCGACAAGACTCCGCCCGGGCCGAATACACTCGTATCCCTCTCCACCCACACCATACCGGAAACTCTCTCATGCCGCACACGCACAACGACATCCCCGCCCCCACGCGCGCCAAGGCTGCCAAACTCATCAACGCACGCCTCGCCGACCTCCTCGACCTGCGTTCGTTCGTCAAACTCGCTCACTGGAACATCAAAGGCCCGCACTTCATCTCTCTTCACGAGATGCTCGACATCGCCGCCGCCGACCTCGACGCCTCGATCGACACCCTCGCCGAACGCGGCGTCCAACTCGGCGCCCTCGCCATCGGCACCTCACGCCAGGTTTCCAAAGCGTCTTCCCTCAAGGAATACCCCACCGACACCACCGCCGAGCGCGACCACCTCAAAGCCCTCCGCGCCCGCTACGCCGACCTGTGCAAGTCCACCCGCGCCGCGATCGACACCGCGGGTAAACTCCCCGACGCCGACACCGCCGACATTTTCACAGGCATCTCACGCACCCTTGACAAGCAACTCTGGTTCATCGAATCGCACCTGATCGACTAACTCGATCGCGCCGTGCGTTCCCGCTGGCCCAGCACCCCGCCCCACTTCCCGGCCAGCAGCGCAGCCTCGATCACCACCCACGCCGCCATCAGCGGCACCAACCACCACGCCCGCGGCCCCGCCGCGTCCAATCCACGCTGCACCAACTTCTGCACGTTCCCCTTCCACAGTCCCTTCGTCACCCCCACTAGCGGATGCACCCGCAGCATCCCCCGTGCCGCCGGCGTCCCCAGCCACCGCACCCCCAGCTTCCCCTTCTTCGCCGCTATCACTAGCGCGTCCCCCATCGTCTCCATCCCCTTCACACCCCCAGCCGTTTCAGCCAATTTCAACAGCCCAGCCCCGTCCTGCCCGCCCACGTGCAGCGCAAACGCGCCTCGTGACCCATCACCGTGCCGCTCCAGAAACCGCGCCAGCCGACCCGCGTCCGCCGGTTCATCCACGTACTTCATCATCCGCACCACCCCGCCCGGCGAACTGTGCCGCGCCATCATCCCCACGTCCCCCGCCAGCGCTTCCACCGCTTTCCCTCGCCGTGCCTTCACCGCCGACACGATGAACTCTTGCATCCCCCGGCTCATCGACCCCGCCTTCTTCGCAATTTTCAATAGCGCCGGCACCCAGTCAATCTCCGGTGCCAGCGTCGTCGCCAGCCCTACTGCCGACAGCGCCACGATCACTTCGTCTGTCTCGCCATCAACAGCCAATCGCCCGCCTTGTATCAGCAGGTCTCGCACATCGCCTACTACAAACAAGTCCGCCGCCACGGCGCCGCCGAGCCGTTCGAGCGACGCCTCGCCGCTCCCGCCCGCGC